>NZ_JAOWGW010000005.1:0-3568 GCF_030332945.1 Citrobacter sp. Cpo037 | reverse complement strand
TGGCTCATGATGTCCCTCTGGGATGCGCTCCGGATGAATATGATGATCTCATATCAGGAACTTGTTCGCACCTTCCTTAGTACACCCTATGTGTATGGACAAAAACTTAACAGAAATCATGCGCCTTATCACCAATCTGATCCGCACCGGCATCGTGACCGAAGTGGATCGGAAGAAATGGCTGTGCCGGGTGAAAGTAGGCGAGCTTGAAACCAACTGGATTAACTGGCTGACGCTGCGTGCCGGTGGTGTCCGAACATGGTGGTGTCCGTCGCCGGATGAGCAGGTGGTGGTGCTGAGCATGGGCGGCAATCTGGAAACCGCTTTTGTGCTGCCCGCCATCTACTCCAATCAGTTTCCTCCGCCGTCGGATTCCGTGGACGGTTGCGTGACGGAGTACCCGGACGGGGGCTGGTTTGAGTATGAACCCGCCACCGGACGATGGCATGTCAGGGGCATCAAATCCATGGTGATCGAGGCATCAGACAGTGTCACCTACAAAACCGGTGAGTTTGTGGTGGAGGCTGACACCACGCGCATTAACAGCGAGGTGGTGATCAATGGCGGCGTCACCCAGGGCGGCGGCGCAATGAGTTCTAACGGGATCGTAGTTGATGACCATGAGCATACTGGCGTTCTGAAAGGCGGTGCTAACACGGGAGGTCCGGTATGACGTTGTATATCGGTATGAGCAGGAACGACGGGCAGGCCATTGCAGATACAGACCATCTGCGCCAGTCGGTGCGGGATATTCTGCTGACGCCGCAGGGCAGTCGTCTTGCCCGCCGGGAATATGGCTCCCTGCTGTCTGCCCTGATAGACCAGCCGCAGAACCCGGCGCTGCGCCTGCAGATTATGTCTGCGGTCTATGTGGCGCTGAACCGTTGGGAGCCGCGCCTTACGCTGGATTCCATCACCATCAACGGCAATTTTGACGGCTCTATGGCGGTTGAGCTTACCGGGCACAGCAATAACGGCGCGCCAGTTTCCCTTTCCGTATCAACAGGAGCAGACAATGGCAGTCATTGATCTTTCCCAACTACCGCCGCCGCAGATTGTGGACGTGCCGGACTTTGAAGTATTGCTGGCAGAACGCAAGGCCGCCTTTGTGGCCCTCCATCCGGCTGATGAACAGGACGCCGTTATGCGCACGTTAGCGCTGGAGTCAGAACCTGTCACCAAATTGCTGCAGGAAAATACTTATCGCGAAATCCTGCTGCGCCAGCGTATTAATGAGGCTGCCCAGGCGGTCATGGTGGCCTATTCCATGGGAAATGACCTTGAGCAACTGGCAGGTAACTGCAACGTGAAGCGCCTGACGGTAGTCCCAGCAGATAATGACGCGGTGCCGCCGGTCGCCGCAGTGATGGAAAGTGATGAAGCATTACGCCAGCGCATTCCTGCGGCATTTGAGGGGTTGTCCGTTGCAGGGCCGACGGGAGCCTATGAGTTCCACGCCAGAAGCGCCGACGGGCGGGTGGCTGATGCCAGCGCAACCAGTCCGGCACCGGCAGAGGTGGTGCTTACCGTGCTGAGCCGCGAGGGTGATGGTACGGCAGGGGCTGACCTGCTGGCGGTGGTTGAGCAGGCGCTTAACAGTGAAAAGGTTCGCCCGGTGGCAGACCGCCTGACGGTGCGCAGCGCTGAAATTATTTCGTACAGCGTGGACGCGACGATCTTCCTTTATCCGGGGCCGGAGGCTGAGCCGGTGATGGCAGAAGCAAAAGCCAGTCTGCAGAAATACATCGCCAGTCAGACGCGGCTGGGACGTGATATCCGCCGCAGCGCCATTTATGCCGCGTTGCACGTGGAGGGCGTCCAGCGTGTGGAGCTGAGGTCCCCGCAGGGTGATGTGGTGCTGGATAAGACGCAGGCGGCATCCTGTACTGAATGGAGCGTCACCAACGGGGGCACGGATGAATAGCCTGTTGCCGCCGGGTTCGTCGCCGCTTGAGCGCCGACTGGCGCAGACCTGCAGCGGGATTTCCGATCTGCAGGTATCGCTGCGTGATTTGTGGAATCCGGCAACCTGTCCGATCAGATTCCTGCCTTATCTGGCCTGGGCGTTTTCTGTTGACCGCTGGGATGAGAGCTGGACAGAAAGTGTCAAGCGCCGCGTTGTGCAGGACGCGTTTTATATCCATCAGCACAAGGGGACAACCAGCGCCGTGCGGCGTGTGGTGGAGCCGTTTGGCTTCCTGATCCGCATCATTGAGTGGTGGCAGACCGGCGAAACGCCGGGGACGTTCCGTCTGGATATTGGCGTGCAGGACCAGGGCATAACAGAAGAAACCTATCTGGAGCTGGAGCGCCTGATCGGTGATGCCAAACCATGCAGCCGTCATCTGGTTGGTATGTCCATCAACCTGCAGACTGGCGGCCCGTATTTTGTGGGTGCAGCCACCTACACCGGCGAAGAAATCACGATCTACCCGTATATCAACGAAACCATTATTTCCGGCGGCACCGCTTATGAGGGCGGGGCGGTCCATGTTATTGACACGATGAGAGTGAACCCATGAGCGCAAAATTTTACACCCTGCTGACGGATATCGGCGCGGCGAAACTGGCAAGCGCCGCCGCGCTCGGTGTCCCGCTTAAAATTACCCATATGGCGGTGGGTAGCGGTGGCGGTGCGCTGCCCACGCCCAACGCGCAACAGACCGCGTTAGTTGCTGAGGAGCGCCGTGCAGCGCTGAATATGCTGTATATCGATCCGCAGAACAGCAGCCAGATTATTGCTGAGCAGGTGATCCCCGAAAACGAGGGCGGGTGGTGGATTCGTGAAGTCGGCCTTTTTGATGAAACAGGTGCGCTGATTGCTGTGGGAAACTGCCCCGAAAGTTACAAGCCGAAGCTGGCAGAGGGCAGCGGACGCACGCAGACCGTGCGTATGGTACTGATTACCAGCAGCACCGATAACATCATCCTGAAAATTGACCCTGCAGTAGTTCTGGCAACCCGCAAATATGTGGATGATAAGGTGCTGGAGCTTAAGGTGTATGTGGATGACCTGATGGCAAAGCATCTTGCTGCTGTTGATCCTCATTCACAGTATGCACCAAAAGACAGCCCGACTCTGACAGGGATGCCTAAAACGCCAACGCCACCGGCAGGAAACAACAGCACCCTGATTGCCAGCACCGCCTTTGTACAGGCTGCTATTCTTGCCCTGATTGGTGGCGCACCGGCAACGCTGGATACGCTGAAAGAAATTGCAGCAGCTATCAATAATGATCCGAATTTCAGTACCACCATTAATAATGCGCTGGCACTGAAAGCACCGTTGGCAAGTCCGGCCCTGACCGGAGCGCCAACGGCTCCCACTGCTGTTCAGTCAACGAATAATACGCAGATTGCCACTACCGCGTTTGTGAAATCTGCTGTTGCGGGGCTGGTTGGTTCGTCGCCGGAGGCGCTGGACACACTGAATGAACTGGCGGCTGCGCTGGGGAATGATCCTAACTTTGCGACAACAGTGATGAACGCGCTGGCGGGGAAACAGCCACTTGATGCCACGCTGACGAATCTCAGCGGGAAAAGCATTTCAGGGCTTCTCGAATACCTT
>NZ_JAOWGW010000022.1:0-656 GCF_030332945.1 Citrobacter sp. Cpo037 | reverse complement strand
GGCTCATGATGTCCCTCTGGGATGCGCTCCGGATGAATATGATGATCTCATATCAGGAACTTGTTCGCACCTTCCCTATCACCCTGACCGTTACGGCCTGCCTGCTTTTATGGGGTTTTCAGTTGCCAGCTTGGGCTGGTGACGCTACCCAGGTTGAGCCACTGGCGCTACGCAAGATCATGCAGGAACTCGGGCGCAACATGCAGGCTATTACCGGTGCGATTTCGCAGGAGGAATGGGTTCAGGTCGTTCAGCTCGCCCCAAAAGTTGCTGCACACCCCGAGCCACCGCTTACTGAAAAAATGCGCATCCTTGCTTACCTCGGCGCTGATGCGACCAAGTTCAGAAACTTTGACGCGCAGACTCACGAGGCGGCGCTGGCCATGAAGCTGGCTGCTGCGAGCAGCGACGGCAAGGCGGTGATCCAATCATTCGCCCTATCTGTCCCCGCTGGGGTGGGAGCATATCAACCTGACCGGCGATTACCTATGGCGCAGCAGTGCCAAGGTCGGTGCGGGGAAGTTCAGGCCATTGCGACCGCTGCCACCGGCTTAGCGTGCTTTATTTAATGAGATGGTCACTCCCTCCTTCCCGGTACTATGCTGAGGACAGGCTTTCATTCGGAGAACTATCATGGAAAACATTGCGCTCATTGG
>NZ_JAOWGW010000004.1:0-322 GCF_030332945.1 Citrobacter sp. Cpo037 | reverse complement strand
GGCCATTGACCTTCACGTAGGTTTCATCCATGTGCCACGGGCAAAGATCGGAAGGGTTACGCCAGTACCAGCGCAGCCGTTTTTCCATTTCAGGCGCATAACGCTGAACCCAGCGGTAAATCGTGGAGTGATCGACATTCACTCCGCGTTCAGCCAGCATCTCCTGCAGCTCACGGTAACTGATGCCGTATTTGCAGTACCAGCGTACGGCCCACAGAATGATGTCACGCTGAAAATGCCGGCCTTTGAATGGGTTCATGTGCAGCTCCATCAGCAAAAGGGGATGATAAGTTTATCACCACCGACTATTTGCAACAGTGCC
>NZ_JAOWGW010000021.1:0-120514 GCF_030332945.1 Citrobacter sp. Cpo037 | reverse complement strand
CTTATCCGGCCTGCAGGGGCTGGGCTGAATGTATTTTGTAGGCCTGATAAGCGCAGCGCATCAGGCACATCGCAGCACCACGGTTACCATCTTATCCATTGCGTAACAAAATCAGCAAGTTGCTGTATATCGTTGATGTCTAACAATGGAACATCCACCGCCAGCGGAACATCACTGGCAACCGCGATAACATATTCGTCTATCGCCAATTCTTCAGGACTATGCCCGCAACCGTCGCGAAAAAGCACGATCTTAGCGACAGGTTCATGCTTAAACCCTTCAACCAGCACTAGATCCAACGTCGCTGCATCCATCCGGCTTACCAGATACGCTAAATCCAGTTCGGACTCTTCCGGTGTTTCTACCATTAATGCCCAACGTTGCTGGCTGGCGACCAGCGTTTGTGCTGCACCGGCTTTGCGCAGTTCATAACTATCTTTACCGGGCTTGTCGACATCCATATTGTGATGAGTATGTTTAATCAATCCGGGACGTATACCTCTGGCACGTAGTTCCGGGATCAACTTTTTGAGCAGCGTGGTTTTTCCCGTGCCGCTCCATGCCGCAATGGCGAGTAATGGGATCATGATTTTTCCTGCCATTTTGCGAGCTCTTCGGGGGTATTCACGTTTACGAACGCATCTTTATGATCGCTGAAATCGACAGCATGACCGCCAGCCAGACGCATAAAGACCATGACACGTCGTTCACCGGACTGAAGATAATCCTGCAGCAAAGGCTGCATAGAGCGGTGCATCAGCGCAATGGTTGGGTGATCTCTTTCCCCATCATGCACCCAGACAACGGGTGCATCTTTACGTTGCTCTTTTAGACGAGCGACCAGATCGTGAGGAATATAGGGCATATCGCACGGGCAAAACAGAAACCACTCCCCCGTTTGCTGCAGGAATACCGATAGCATCCCGGCCAGTGGGCCAGGGAAATCGGCCAAGGAATCGGGAATAACTTTCAGGCCGCTTTGCTGGTATATATCCCGGTGGCGATTGGCATTAACCACCACGGTTTCGACCTGCAAAGCGAGAATGTCGGCCACATGCCGCCAAAGAGGTTTACCGTCCAGTTCAAGCAGACCTTTATCGGTTCCACCCATCCGTCTGGCCTTACCGCCAGCCAGCACAACCCCTGTTATTGCACTATCCAGAATCACTGATATCGCCTCTTTTAATGTGGGATTGACCCTGCTAACGTATCTGTATTGAGCCTAAGGAGCACAACCATGAAATGTAAACGTCTGAATGAAGTTATTGAACTCCTCCAGCCAGCCTGGCAGAAGGAACCCGATCTTAACCTGATGCAATTTTTGCAGAAACTGGCGCAAGAGTCAGGTTTTGACGGCGAACTGGCGGATTTAACTGATGACATTCTGATCTATCACCTGAAAATGCGAGACTCAGCGAAGGATGCTGTCATTCCAGGTATTCAGAAAGATTATGAAGAAGATTTTAAAACTGCACTACTCCGCGCTCGTGGTGTAATTAAAGAGTAAAAGCTTGTAATCGCCGCCACCGAAAGCGCTGCGAAATGATATCCTGAATCATTCGTAGTATTTTCCGGATGATGGGATGAACGACAACGCTTTTAATTTCCAGACGCTACACCCGGATACCATCATGGATGCACTGTTTGAGCAGGGGATCCGGGTGGATTCCGGGCTTACCCCGCTTAACAGCTATGAAAACCGTGTCTATCAATTCCAGGACGAAGAGCGTCGACGCTTTGTCGTTAAGTTTTATCGCCCTGAACGTTGGTCTGTCGATCAGATCCAGGAAGAGCACCAGTTTGCTCTGGAACTGGTAAGCGATGAAGTTCCGGTAGCTGCGCCGTTGGTACTGAACGGCCAAACGCTGTTAAGCCATCAGGGTTTCCATTATGCGATCTTCCCCAGCGTCGGTGGACGCCAGTTTGAAGCCGACAACATCGATCAGATGGAGGCGGTGGGGCGCTATCTCGGGCGTATGCACCAGACCGGATGCAAGCGTACTTTTGCCTTCCGCCCAACGATTGGCCTTGAAGAGTACCTGGCTGAGCCGCGTAAAGTTTTTGAACACGCACAGCTTATCCCATCAGGGCAAAAAGCGGCTTTCCTGAAGGCAACGGATGCGCTTATCGCGATTGTTACCGAACGCTGGCATACGCGTTTTACCACGTTACGCCTGCACGGTGATTGTCATGCCGGTAATATTCTGTGGCGCGATGGCCCGATGTTTGTCGATTTAGATGATGCCCGCAATGGTCCGGCTATTCAGGATTTATGGATGCTCCTCAATGGTGATAAAGCTGAACAACGCATGCAGCTAGAAACCATTATCGAGGCTTATGAAGAGTTTAGTGAGTTCGACACGGCGGAAATCGGACTGATAGAGCCTTTACGCGCTATGCGTTTAGTTTATTATCTTGCTTGGCTGATTCGACGTTGGGCTGACCCTGCGTTCCCAAAAAACTTCCCGTGGTTAACCGGGGAAGATTACTGGCATCGTCAGACCGCAACCTTTATTGAGCAGGCAAAAATTCTGCAAGAGCCCCCCTTACAATTAACGCCAATGTATTAATCGGAGAAACTTGAACATGAAAAAAATATGGCTGGCGCTGGCTGGTATGGTCTTAGCTTTTAGCGCATCTGCAGCGCAGTTCCAGGATGGTAAACAATACATCACCCTGGAGAAGCCTGTTGCGGGTGAACCGCAAGTGTTGGAGTTCTTCTCCTTCTACTGCCCGCACTGCTATCAGTTTGAAGAAGTGCTTCATGTATCTGATAACGTGAAGAAAAAACTGCCGGAAGGCACCAAGATGACCAAATACCACGTCGAGTTTCTCGGGCCTTTGGGCAAAGATCTGACGCAGGCATGGGCGGTTGCAATGGCGCTGGGCGTTGAAGATCAGGTCACTGTTCCGCTGTTTGAAGGGGTTCAGAAAACCCAGACCGTTCAGTCTGTTGCTGATATCCGTAAAGTGTTTGTCGATGCGGGTATTAAAGGCGAAGACTATGATGCGGCATGGAACAGCTTCGTAGTGAAATCTCTCGTGGCACAGCAGGAAAAAGCAGCGGCTGATTTACAGCTGCAGGGCGTTCCGGCGATGTTCGTGAATGGTAAATATCAGGTAAATCCGCAAGGCATGGATACCAGCAGCATGGATATCTTTGTACAACAGTATGCGGATACCGTGAAATACCTGGTCGGTCAGAAGTAAAAGCAAAAGCCGGTCACTGACCGGCTTTTTTATTTTGAGGCTTTAATCGCGTCGAGCTGCGCGTCTTTCTCACTCCACAGCGTATTCAACCACAGCTGAAAGCGGCGCTTGAATGCCTTATCGTTCACGTAATCACCGTGTAACTCTTCATGGATTGGCTCCAGATTCACCCGCACGACAATCCGCGTTAGCTTACCGCTCAGCATATCGTAGAACGGTCGGCTACTGTTTTCCGGATAGCACAACGTGACGTTCAACATTTTATCGAACTGTGACCCCAGTACGTTCAATGCCATTGCAATACCTGCCGCTTTAGGAGGGAGCAGGTTTTGATAAGGAGAGCGGGTTTGCTCACGTTTATCTTTGGTAAAGCGTGAACCTTCGACAAAATTCACAATGGTTGTCGGGTGTACGCGAAACTTCTCGCAGGAACGACGCGTTGTTTCGACATCTTTACCACGGCGTTCCGGATGGCGAAGCAGATAGCCACGTGAATAGCGTTTCATAAACGGCATATCCAGCGCCCAGCAGGCCAGGCCAATAAAGGGCACCCAGGCCAACTGCTGCTTGAGGAAATATTTATTCATCGGGATGTGCTTACGGAACAGAACGCAAAGCACAACGATATCGGCCCAGCTGTAATGATTACAAATGAGCAGATACCAGTTTTTCTTGCTAAGACCTTCCAGCCCTTCAACATCCCACTTCAGCCGCGGATTAAGGTGTAGCAGTAGCGCCAGACCTTCACACCAGCAGTACATCATGAAATTACAGAAGACGGAAACCTTGCGCCAGACGACAGGAATGGGCAAAAGGAGTTTCACAACTCCGGCAAGGATGATCGGCACAGAACAAAAAATCGTGACCAATATGGTCAACACGATACTCAGCAACAGCGTTATCGCAGCGAGTATTCTCGTCATAATTAAATTATTCAAAAGGTTAGCCATAGACAGTGCGCGAAAGAGGCGCAAGGGGCTGATTTTATCAGAAAACGAACCAAATGATGGATCTTCCCTGAATAGAAAAAAAGAGAATATCTATCCACATCAGGATATAAGCTGTAAAAATGGAATAAAATGCCGTGAGTTTATTTAACCAATTGAAATTGTTGTATAAATATAATGGAGCATTAATTGCCTTGCTATATTTAAAGAGCTGAAAATTATTTATTCACAAAGTTATCCACAGCTGTCTTTGCGAGCAAAGCAGAAGATCTGCAAAAGTTTTTCGACAAATGCGGCGAAAAACTCATGTTTTCATCCTGTCTGTGGCATCCTTTACCCATAATCTGATAAACAGGCACGGACATTATGGTTCAGATCCCAGAAAACCCACTTATCCTTGTAGATGGCTCATCTTACCTGTATCGCGCATACCACGCGTTCCCACCGCTGACTAACAGCGCAGGAGAACCTACGGGCGCGATGTACGGTGTCCTCAACATGCTGCGTAGCTTGATTCTGCAATATCAACCAACCCATGCAGCGGTGGTATTCGACGCCAAGGGTAAAACCTTCCGTGATGAATTATTCGAACATTATAAGTCTCACCGCCCACCGATGCCGGACGATCTGCGTGCGCAGATTGAACCTCTGCATGCGATGGTAAAGGCGATGGGGCTGCCACTGTTGGCTGTTTCTGGCGTGGAGGCGGACGATGTTATCGGTACGCTGGCGCGGGAAGCAGAGAAGATCGGTCGCCCGGTGCTGATTAGCACCGGTGATAAAGATATGGCTCAGTTAGTGACGCCGAATATCACCCTTATCAACACCATGACCAATACGATCCTCGGCCCGGAAGAAGTTGTGAATAAGTACGGCGTCCCGCCGGAACTGATCATCGATTTCCTGGCGCTGATGGGGGATTCCTCAGATAACATTCCTGGCGTTCCAGGCGTAGGCGAAAAAACCGCTCAGGCACTGCTGCAGGGGCTGGGTGGGCTGGATACCCTCTATGCCGAATCAGACAAAATAGCGGGGCTGACCTTCCGTGGTGCGAAAACCATGGCGGGCAAACTTGAGCAGAACAAAGAGGTGGCGTACCTCTCTTATCAATTGGCTACCATCAAAACGGATGTTGAGCTGGAATTGACCTGTGAGCAGCTTGAAGTGCGTCAGCCCGCTGCAGAAGAACTGCTTGGCCTGTTTAAACAGTATGAATTTAAACGTTGGGTTACCGACGTTGAAGCGGGTAAATGGCTACAGGCTAAAGGGACGAAGCCGGGGGCAAAACCGCAAGAAACTATTGTCGTCGATGAAACGCCTGAGGAGCCGGCCACGGTTCTTTCGTACGATAACTATGTGACGATTCTGGACGAAGCGACGCTGGAAGCGTGGATCGCTAAGCTGAAAAAAGCACCTGTCTTTGCCTTCGATACTGAAACTGACAGCCTGGACAACATTTCCGCGAATCTGGTTGGCCTGTCTTTTGCCATTGAACCGGGTGTGGCGGCGTATGTTCCTGTTGCCCACGATTACCTGGATGCCCCTGACCAGATCGCGCGCGACCGCGCGCTGGAGCTGCTAAAGCCGCTGCTGGAAGATGAGAACGCGCACAAAGTCGGGCAAAACCTGAAGTACGATCGCGGTATCCTGGCGAACTATGGCATCGAGCTGCGCGGCATCACTTTTGACACCATGCTCGAATCCTACATTCTTAACAGCGTCGCTGGACGACATGATATGGACAGCCTGTCGGACCGCTGGCTGAAACATAAGACCATCACCTTTGAAGAGATTGCTGGAAAAGGCAAAAACCAGCTGACCTTTAACCAGATAGCACTGGAAGAGGCTGGTTGTTACGCTGCGGAAGACGCCGACGTTACGTTACAGCTGCATCTGAAGATGTGGCCAGAATTGCAGCAGCATAAAGGGCCGTTGAACGTCTTTGAAAATATCGATATGCCGCTGGTGCCGGTTTTGTCTCGCGTTGAGCGCAACGGTGTGAAAATCGATCCGGCTGTTCTGCACAAGCATTCAGAAGAGCTGACGCTGCGTTTGAATGAGCTGGAGCAAAAAGCGCACGAGATCGCCGGAGAAGCGTTTAACCTCTCTTCCACTAAGCAACTGCAAACTATCCTGTTTGAAAAGCAGGGTATTAAGCCGTTGAAGAAAACCCCAGGCGGCGCGCCATCAACGTCGGAAGAGGTACTGGAAGAGCTCGCGCTGGATTACCCATTGCCGAAAGTGATCCTGGAATATCGTGGTTTAGCGAAACTGAAGTCGACCTATACGGATAAGCTTCCGTTGATGATTAACAAGAAAACCGGACGCGTGCACACCTCCTACCATCAGGCGGTTACCGCCACCGGGCGCTTGTCTTCAACGGATCCAAACCTGCAAAACATCCCGGTACGTAATGACGAAGGTCGTCGTATTCGTCAGGCGTTCATTGCGCCAGAAGACTACGTGATTGTCTCTGCGGACTACTCACAGATTGAACTGCGTATTATGGCGCACCTTTCACGTGATAAAGGTCTGCTTACCGCGTTTGCCGAAGGGAAAGATATTCACCGCGCAACGGCGGCAGAAGTTTTTGGTTTACCGCTTGATGCTGTGACCAGCGAGCAACGCCGCAGCGCGAAAGCCATCAACTTCGGTTTGATCTACGGGATGAGCGCCTTTGGTTTGGCGCGCCAGTTGAATATTCCGCGCAAAGAAGCACAGAAGTACATGGATCTCTACTTTGAACGCTACCCAGGTGTGTTGGAATACATGGAACGTACCCGCGCGCAGGCGAAAGAGCAAGGCTATGTAGAAACGCTGGAAGGTCGCCGTCTCTATTTACCGGATATTAAATCCAGTAATGGTGCTCGTCGCGCTGGTGCTGAACGTGCGGCCATTAACGCCCCGATGCAGGGAACTGCCGCAGATATTATCAAGCGAGCCATGATTGCTGTGGATGGATGGCTGCAAACCGAGCAACCGCGCGTGCGCATGATCATGCAGGTACACGATGAACTGGTGTTTGAAGTGCACAAAGATGATCTGGAAAGCGTCTCTAAAAAGATCCACCAACTGATGGAAAACGAGACCCAGATTGACGTGCCGTTGCTGGTGGAAGTCGGGAGTGGTGAAAACTGGGATCAGGCGCACTAAGGGTTTACTTAATAACGCCCCTTTTTCGTAACTAAGCAACATAAGAGAGAGCTTTTTGTGATGTCCATTAGAATTCCCTATGTAAGGAATGAAAAAAAATTACAAAAAGTGCTTTCTGAGCTGCTCAAAAAAGAGTAAAGTTATTCTCGTAGGGTACAGAGGTAAGATGTTCTATCTTTCAGACCTTTTACTTCACGTAATCGGATTTGGCTGAATATTTTAGCCGCCCCAGTCAGTAATGACTGGGGCGTTTTTTATTGTGCGAAAGAAAAGTTTTGCACATGCTGTAGGCCGGATAAAACGCGCTACGGCGCCATCCGGCATATCGGTGGGTTATTCCCCGTCCTGCTCCTCTTCAACCGGTGCCAGTTCACTAAACCAGCTATCCAGTTTTTGCCGCAGTTTGTCCACACCCAGTTTTTTCAGCGATGAAAATGCTTCTACCTGCACGTCACCGTTAAATGCCAGTACGGCTTCACGTACCATATTCAGCTGCGCTTTGCGTGCACCGCTGGCCAGCTTATCTGCTTTAGTCAGCAGTACCAGAACCTGAACGTTGCTCTCAACTGCCCACAGGATCATCTGTTGATCGAGATCTTTTAACGGGTGACGAATATCCATCAGCACTACCAGACCTTGCAGGCTCTGACGCTTTTCCAGATATTCAGCCAGCGCGCGCTGCCATTTACGCTTCATCTCTTCCGGAACTTCGGCATAACCGTATCCTGGTAAATCGACCAGGCGTTTGCCGTCAACGACTTCAAACAGGTTGATGAGCTGAGTACGACCCGGCGTTTTAGATGTACGCGCCAGACCTTTTTGATTCGTCAGGGTATTTAGCGCACTGGATTTGCCTGCGTTGGAACGGCCAGCAAAAGCCACTTCGATACCGGTATCGGAAGGTAAGTGGCGAATATCAGGCGCACTCATCACAAAGTGCGTCTGTTGATAATTCAAGTTAGTCAAAGCAGTCCTCTCCATCAATCAGGGCTTTGCAGCGATTATACCTGAACCCCAGCAAAAGGCTGGTTTTTCGACGAGTGGGCTGTGTAAGTAAAAACCCCGCGCTTTGTGAGACATTGCCGACAGTTTCTATACGAGATGACAGAGTAAAAAATGACAGAACTAAAATAAATCATATGGTTACATTTGGGCGCTATTCTTAAAATCAGAAATTGTTACCCAAGTTACTTGTACGTTTAAACCAAAACGGTAAAGTAGCGTCCATAGCGAGGAAGCTGAAAGGATAGATGACTCAGGATGAGGGTCAGGAGCGCCAGGAGGCGAAGACACAGGATTGTCAGGAAGACAAACGTCCGGAGACGTTAGTAAAAGGAAATGGAAACAACACGGAATGTTACAGGCTAAGGGAAAAACAGGGTGTGTTGATAGCCAACAGGGATTGTAGAGCCCGTAAGGGTTGAGAGTCAGGAAAAAAGGCGACAGATTACTCTGTCGCCTTTTTTCTTTATTTCTGCTAGATTCCGGCGCAATTATATACTGAATAAAAACAGCCAAAGACGAATCATGATGAAACCAACTTCTACACCACGCGGTAAAGGTCCTGCAAAAGCGCGTCGTAAAACACGCGAAGAAATTAACCAGGAAGCTCGCGACCGTAAGCGCCAGAAAAAACACCGTGGTCATGCGGCAGGTAGCCGTGCGTCCGGTAGCGAAGGCGCATCTGGTGGCGGAAACCAAAATAAGCAAAAAGATCCTCGTATTGGCAGCAAAACCCCCATTCCATTGGGCGTGACCGAAAAAGTCACCAAACAGCACAAACCGAAGAGTGAGAAACCTATGCTTTCACCACAGGCTGAGTTGGATTTACTGGAAACGGATGAGCGCCTGGATGCGCTGCTGGAGCGTCTTGAAGCAGGAGAAACCCTGAGCGCGGAAGATCAGTCCTGGGTTGATGCCAAGCTGGATCGCATCGATGAGCTGATGCAAAAGCTGGGTCTTTCTTACGATGACGAGGAAGAAGAGGAAGAAGAAGAAAAGCAGGAAGACATGATGCGCCTGCTGAAAGGCGGCAACTAACGGTTTTACACCGTGGGTCTTCCCGTCCTGCTTATAACCCTTCCGGTTATATGTTATCTGGTGTGGTTATTCGTTAAACTACAGCGGTTGTCGCGGCGACAGAAGTGGCTGCGCAACCGACTTATCACCCGTACTGGGGTTAAGTCGGTACGCCGTACCCGCCAGAGACGCCATCGGAAGGAGTAAGCATGTCAGAGCAGTTAATAGACTGGGACCTGGCCCTGATCCAGAAATATAACTATTCCGGGCCACGATATACCTCGTACCCGACCGCGCTGGAGTTTTCTGAAGACTACGGCACTGAGGCATTTCTAAAGGCCGTGGCGCGTTATCCTGAGCGTCCTCTCTCGCTGTACGTTCACATCCCGTTCTGCCACAAGCTGTGCTACTTCTGCGGCTGTAACAAGGTCGTGACTCGCCAGCAGCATAAAGCCGATCAATACCTCGATGTCTTAGAACAAGAAATTATTCATCGCGCACCGCTGTTCGCCGGACGCCATGTCAGTCAGCTGCACTGGGGCGGCGGCACGCCAACGTACCTGAATAAAGCGCAAATCAGCCGTTTGATGTCGCTGCTACGTGGCAACTTTAACTTTAACGACGACGCCGAAATTTCGATCGAAGTGGATCCGCGTGAAATTGAGCTGGATGTGCTCGATCATTTACGCGCTGAAGGTTTTAACCGCCTGAGCATGGGGGTGCAGGACTTCAATAAAGAAGTTCAGCGCCTGGTGAACCGTGAGCAGGATGAGGAGTTTATCTTTGCGCTGCTGAATCATGCGCGTGAGATTGGCTTTACCTCAACGAACATCGATCTGATTTATGGTTTGCCAAAACAGACGCCGGAAAGTTTCGCCTTCACCCTGAAACGCGTTGCTGAGCTGAATCCAGACCGACTGAGCGTCTTTAACTACGCGCACCTGCCGACGCTGTTTGCCGCTCAGCGCAAAATTAAAGATGCCGACCTGCCCAGCGCGCAGCAGAAGCTGGATATCCTGCAGGAAACCATCTCTTCACTGACCGAAACTGGCTATCAGTTCATTGGTATGGATCACTTTGCCCGCCCGGATGATGAGCTGGCGATTGCTCAACGCAAGGGTGTGCTGCATCGTAATTTCCAGGGTTATACCACCCAGGGTGATACCGATCTGCTGGGAATGGGCGTGTCAGCCATCAGTATGATTGGTGACAACTACGCGCAGAACCAGAAAGAGCTGAAGCGCTATTATCAGCAGGTAGACGAGCAGGGTGACGCGCTGTGGCGCGGAATTGCCCTGACCCGCGATGACTGCATTCGTCGTGATGTTATTAAGCTCCTGATCTGCAACTTCCGCCTCGACTATGCCTCTGTGGAACAGCAATGGGATCTGAACTTCGCTGACTATTTTGCCGAAGACCTGAAACTGCTGGCACCGCTGGCGAAGGATGGGCTGGTGGATGTCAATGAGAAGGGGATTCAGGTCACGCCGAAGGGCCGTCTGCTGATCCGTAATATTTGCATGTGCTTCGATGCGTATCTGCGCCAGAAAGCGCGGATGCAGCAATTCTCGCGGGTGATTTAACGCTTTTCCGGGTGGCGCTTCGCTTATCGTGCCTACGAAAATCTCAATACGTAGGTCGGGTAAGCGAAGCGCCACCCGGCGAACCCGCTAGCTGAAAAGCCCAACAAGCGCTGCGCACAATACTGCGGCGACCGCAGTTTGTGGCGTATGGCTTTCGACTGCACCGCTCGACAGCAGATTAATGATTGATTCCAGCATGATGACTTCCCCCCCGTTTTCCGGGCACGATCATACTTAACTCATCGGAACAGTAAAGCGCAAAATAGCAGCTATTTGCGCTCAATTATTAATCTTTACACAGTGACGATATGTCACTCCATTCCGAGTTCTTTTAGCTTACGCGTCAAGGTATTACGACCCCAGCCGAGCAAGCGTGCCGCTTCCTGTTTATGCCCCTGAGTATGACGGAGCGCGGTAGTCAACAGCGTGCGCTCCATCTCCGGTTGGGCCTCGGAAAGCAAGTTTTGATGGCCGGAGCGTAATGCCCGATCTGCCCACTGTGCCAATAGCGTTGCCCAACTATCCGGCTGCATATGGGACGGTGCGTCTGGCACGGAGGTTTCAAACAGCTCGGTTGGTAAGTCCTGAATCAGTACTTCCTGCCCGGCGGCCATTACGGTTAACCAGCGGCAGGTGTTCTCAAGCTGACGCACGTTACCTGGCCAGGCCAGACGGGTGAGCGCAGCCTCAGTTTCCGGGTGTAATTGTTTGGCTTCCACCCCCAGTTCGCGGGCGGCCTCCTGCAGGAAATGACGCGCCAGGCGGGGGATATCCTCCCGACGTTCACGCAGTGGTGGCAGATGTACCCGAATGACGTTCAGCCGATGGAATAAGTCCTCACGGAATTTGCCTTCCTGCACGCGTAGTTCAAGATTCTGGTGCGTGGCGGCGATAATGCGTACATCTACCTTTACGGGCGCGTAACCGCCAACGCGGTAAAACTGTCCATCGGCTAATACGCGCAATAAACGCGTTTGCACGTCCAGCGGCATATCGCCAATTTCATCGAGGAACAGCGTACCGCCGTCTGCCTGTTCAAAGCGCCCCTGACGAATGGTATTCGCCCCGGTAAACGCGCCTTTCTCGTGACCAAACAGCTCAGATTCGATCAAATCTTTCGGAATAGCCGCCATGTTCAGCGCGATAAACGGCGCTTTGACGCGCGGGCTATGACGGTGCAACGCATGGGCGACCAGCTCTTTACCGGTCCCTGACTCTCCGTTTATCAATACGCTGATTGACGATCGGGACAGGCGTCCAATAATGCGAAAGACATCCTGCATTGCCGGCGCTTCGCCGATGATGTCGGTTGTGGGGCCGTTAATCTGAACATTGCGCGGCTGCTGCTGTTCCTGATAATGGCTGATGGCGCGCTCGACCAGCGCCACGGCTTCATCAATATCAAAAGGTTTAGGCAGATAATCAAACGCCCCTTGCTGATAGGCGCTGACGGCGGCATCCAGATCGGAGTGCGCGGTCATTATGATGACCGGAAGCATCGGATGCCGCTGTTTAATCTGTTTTAACAGCGTCAGGCCGTCCATACCCGGCATACGGATATCCGACAACAGCACGTCCGGCGTTTTGCTGGCCAGCGCGTCCAGTACCTCTTTACCGCTTTCAAATGTGGTACAGCTTAGCCCTGCCCCTGCGAGCGCACGTTCAAGCACCCAACGGATGGAACTATCGTCATCAACGACCCAGACTATTCCTCGTTGCATAAACGTCACCTTATTTCCTGATAGGCAGGTAAACCGAGAACTCGGTATGACCCGGCCAACTGGTAAATTCAATTTTGCCGGAATGTTGATCAATCAAATTACGGGCGATAGATAATCCAAGGCCGGTACCACCTTCGCGACCGCTAACCATTGGGTAGAACAGCGTATCCTGCAAATGCGAGGGAATACCTGGACCGTTATCCTCTACATCAATTCGTGCCGCCAGACGGTAACGCATGCCGTGTAGCGTGAGCTGAAACGCGGTGCGGGTGCGCAGAATGATCTCGCCGCCTTCCGGTCCCAGCGCCTGCAAAGCATTGCGTACGATGTTCAGCAAAACCTGCTCGATCTGGTCCGGGTCGTGCAGTAACTCAGGCAGACTTGGGTCGTAATCCCGGATTAGCGTGACGTTTTCCGGCAGCTCCATCGAGACCAGCGCCACCACGCGTTCCGCCACTTTGTGAATACTTTCCGTGATGTGCATTCCCGGCTGTTGTGGCCCCAGCAGACGGTCGACCAGATTACGCAGGCGGTCCGCCTGTTCAATAATGACTTTGGTATATTCGGTCAGCGCCGGGTCCGGAAGTGCTTTGCTGAGAAGTTGCGCCGCGCCGCGTAATCCGCCCAGCGGGTTTTTAATTTCATGTGCCAGACCACGCACCAGATCGCGGGCGGCAATCTGCTGGGCGTGCTGGAGCTGTTCCTGACTCAGACGGCGCTGGTTATCCATAGGGGCCATCTCCAGCAAGATAAGGCCATCAGGCAGCCTCTGAGCGGTCACAGAGAGGATATGTGAGTGGCTGTCTATCACCAGCGTCACTTCGTTATCCGTAAAGCCCTGGCCTGCTTCCAGGCTCTCTCGCATCAGTCCGATGTTTAAGGAGAAATAACTCAACAGATCGGGAAGCGGTGTACCAAATAGTTTGCGGGAGCTTTGGGCGAGCAGCTGTTGCGCCGCAGGGTTGGCGTAATGTACAGCCAGCTCATCGTCGACAAGTAAGATGCTGTTGATTAAAGAATTGAGGATCTGCCCAGCATCGGGCAGCGTGCCGGTTGCCATTCAGCAGTCTCCTGAAAAGTGTTGCACCAATTTAGTGCATTATAGCGTTTTACATCAAAAAAGCGCGAAAAAGCAGGTTGTTAGTGGAGAAAAAAGCCCATCCTGGGATGGGCTACAGATGACTGGCAAACATAGATGCCGGATGGCGGTTTTGCCTTATCCGGCCTACAAGGTAATGTTACCCTCCAGGCCTGGTAAGATTGCGCCATCAGGCGTCCTATCATTCGCCATCGATCTCAAGCCTGCCTGAGCAGGCTAAAAGTTCCACGGCAACTCAAACGATTAAACGCTGTAGTACAGCTCAAACTCTACCGGGTGCGGAGTCATACGCACGCGGTCATCTTCTTCGCGACGCAGCGCAATGTACGCATCGATCGCTTCATTAGTGAACACGCCGCCTGCGGTCAGGAACTCGCGGTCCAGATCCAGTTCTTTCAGTGCTTCTTCCAGAGAACCAGCAACCTGTGGGATCTCTTTCGCTTCTTCCGGCGGCAGGTCGTACAGGTTTTTGTCCATTGCTTCGCCCGGGTGGATCTTGTTCTTAATACCGTCAAGACCAGCCATCAGCAGCGCTGCGAAGCACAGGTACGGGTTAGCAGCCGGGTCCGGGAAACGCACTTCGATACGACGAGCTTTCGGAGAAGCAACTACCGGGATACGGATAGACGCAGAACGGTTACGGGCAGAGTAAGCCAGCATGACCGGCGCTTCGTAACCCGGGACCAGACGCTTGTAGGAGTTGGTGGTCGGGTTAGCCAGGGCGTTGATCGCTTTAGCGTGTTTGATTACGCCACCGATGTAGTACAGCGCCTGCTCAGACAGACCTGCATATTTGTCACCGGAGAACAGGTTTACGCCGTTCTTGGACAGGGACATGTGGCAGTGCATGCCGGAACCGTTATCGCCAAACATTGGTTTTGGCATAAAGGTTGCGGTTTTACCGAAACGGTGAGCGACGTTGTGAACGACATATTTGTAGATCTGAATTTCGTCCGCTTTTTTGGTCATGGTGTTAAAGCGGGTCGCGATTTCGTTCTGACCAGCAGTCGCCACTTCGTGGTGATGCGCTTCAACAACCAGGCCCATCTCTTCCATGATCAGACACATGGTAGAACGGATATCCTGAGAAGAATCTACCGGAGGAACCGGGAAGTAACCGCCTTTCACGCCAGGACGATGACCTTTGTTACCACCTTCGTATTTGGTGGAGGAGTTCCATGCGCCTTCGATATCATCGATAGCCACGTGGGAACCGGAAATAGATGCGCCGAAACGGATGTCGTCAAACAGGAAGAACTCAGGCTCTGGCCCGAACAGAACGGTGTCTGCGATGCCGGTAGAACGCAGATATTCTTCAGCACGTTTAGCGATGGAGCGTGGGTCACGGTCGTAGCCCTGCAGCGTACCTGGTTCCAGGATATCGCAACGGATGATCAGGGTAGACTCTTCAAAGAACGGATCGATGAGAGCAGTAGACGCATCTGGCATCAGAACCATGTCTGATTCGTTAATGCCTTTCCAGCCACCGATTGAGGAGCCGTCAAACATTTTGCCTTCTTCAAAGAATTCGGCATTTACCTGATGAGCAGGAATAGTGACGTGCTGTTCTTTACCTTTGGTATCAGTGAAGCGTAAATCAACAAACTTCACTTCGTGTTCGTTCAGCATCGTCAAAACGTGTTCAGCGGACATACTTACTCTCCCGGATTGGTCATTGTCGTCGTGGTAACGAAGTCTTCAATTCTGCAAAAATTGGCCGTGTCGCCATAAAAAATATAAAGCGAAATCTGTGCCAACTTTTAAATTGCCCCTAAAAGGCGTTATCATGCGCACCATCGTGCAAAGGGGCTGCACCATGAAGGTTGTATTGCACCATTATAGTGCTTTAATGTGAACATTAAGCACCATATTGGTGCAAAGCATGTCAGATTACCCCTTTTAACGCTCCGTGAATGTGATCACAAAGAAACTCTGCAATACTTGTTTGCGGAGGATGTTTGTGATCCTGTTTTGTACTGCGATTAATCCGTGTACAATAACGCGCTATTTCTAAAATGCCTGAGGCAAAGTTGTGATCGAAAATTTGCGTAACATCGCCATCATCGCGCACGTAGACCATGGTAAAACGACCCTGGTAGACAAGCTGCTCCAACAATCCGGTACGTTCGATGCACGTGCTGAAACCCAAGAGCGCGTGATGGACTCCAACGATTTGGAGAAAGAGCGTGGGATTACCATCCTCGCTAAAAACACCGCTATCAAATGGAATGACTACCGTATCAACATCGTTGATACCCCGGGGCACGCCGACTTCGGTGGTGAAGTTGAACGTGTAATGTCCATGGTCGACTCCGTGCTGCTGGTGGTGGATGCAATGGACGGTCCGATGCCGCAGACGCGCTTCGTGACCAAAAAAGCCTTTGCCCATGGCCTGAAGCCAATTGTTGTTATCAACAAAGTTGACCGTCCTGGCGCGCGTCCTGACTGGGTTGTTGATCAGGTATTTGACCTGTTCGTTAACCTCGACGCTACCGACGAGCAGCTGGACTTCCCGATCGTTTACGCTTCTGCGCTGAACGGTATCGCGGGTCTGGATCACGAAGACATGGCTGAAGACATGACTCCGCTGTATCAGACTATCGTTGATCGTGTACCGGCTCCGAATGTAGATCTTGATGGCCCGCTGCAGATGCAAATCTCTCAGCTGGACTACAACAACTACGTTGGCGTAATCGGTATCGGCCGCATCAAACGCGGTAAAGTTAAACCGAACCAGCAGATCACTATCATTGATAGCGAAGGCAAAACCCGTAACGGTAAAGTCGGTAAAGTTCTGACCCATCTGGGTCTGGAACGTATCGAGAGTGATATTGCCGAAGCAGGCGATATCATCGCGATCACCGGTCTGGGCGAACTGAACATCTCCGACACCATCTGCGACCCGCAGAATGTTGAAGCGCTGCCAGCTCTGTCCGTTGATGAACCGACCGTTACCATGTTCTTCTGCGTAAACACCTCTCCGTTCTGCGGTAAAGAAGGTAAATATGTTACCTCTCGTCAGATCCTTGACCGCCTGAACAAAGAGCTGGTGCACAACGTTGCGCTGCGCGTTGAAGAAACCGAAGATGCGGATGCGTTCCGTGTATCCGGTCGTGGTGAGCTTCACCTGTCTGTTCTGATCGAAAACATGCGTCGTGAAGGTTTCGAAATGGCGGTTTCCCGTCCGAAAGTAATCTTCCGCGAAATCGACGGCCGTAAACAAGAGCCGTTCGAAAACGTAACGCTGGACGTTGAAGAGCAGCATCAGGGTTCTGTGATGCAGGCTCTGGGTGAGCGTAAAGGCGACCTGAAAAACATGAATCCAGATGGCAAAGGCCGCGTACGTCTTGACTACGTGATCCCAAGCCGTGGTCTGATCGGCTTCCGTTCAGAATTCATGACCATGACCTCCGGTACCGGTCTGCTGTACTCCACTTTCAGCCACTACGACGATGTTCGTGCGGGTGATGTGGGTCAGCGCCAGAACGGCGTTCTGATCTCCAACGGCCAGGGTAAAGCAGTTGCGTTTGCACTGTTCAGCCTGCAGGACCGCGGTAAGCTGTTCCTGGGTCACGGTGCTGAAGTTTACGAAGGCCAGATCATCGGTATTCACAGCCGCTCTAACGACCTGACTGTAAACTGCCTGACCGGTAAGAAACTGACCAACATGCGTGCGTCTGGTACTGACGAAGCAACGGTTCTGGTTCCGCCGGTTAAGATGACTCTGGAGCAGGCTCTGGAATTCATCGATGACGACGAACTGGTAGAAGTTACCCCAACCTCTATCCGTATCCGTAAGCGTCACCTGACTGAAAACGATCGTCGCCGTGCAATGCGTGGCGCGAAAGAAGAGTAATTAACACTCTTTTTCAGGTAAGCACAAAAAAGCCGCTGATTATCAGCGGCTTTTTTTATCCCGGAAGAATTAGAAGAAATACTTAGCCCCGACACGAATTTGATTTTGTTCGCGGTGATAAGGTTCTACATTGCGGTCTAACCAGCGTAGTTCCAGGTAGGGTAACCAGTGTTCATTGATACGATACTTGAAGGTATTCGTAATCTCCCAGTGATGATCTTTTCCGTTACTGCTATTGAAGTCATTCACTCGAATAAAATAGTGCGGCTCAAAGGTATAGGAAAATTTATCGGTGATAGTAAAATTCCAGTAGTTGCCTATTTCATAGGTATCATTATTGTCCTGGTCACCGTTTAGATCGGTTGAGCTGTAGTTATTATGGTTATATCGGTTACGCACGGTAAGATTAAACCATGGGGTAAATTTATAGTTAACATCCAGATAAGCCGCACCACCGGAACCCGCACTCTTATCATTTATCAACCCACCTGGCTGGATAGTTAATTTATCTGTCGGTTTAAATAACGGATACCAGCCCTCTATTTCATTATAGCCGTGTTTTAACTCATCCTTGCGTTGCATGGTGTAGGTGTTGGTGAGCATGATACCCGCGCCCATATCGGAGTTATAGCCAACGCGCATCATCACTTCTATCTGATCTGACGCCAGATTATATGCCTCGCGGTTCTCGACATAGGCACCCGCAAAAACAGAGGTAGAAGCAACCGAAGATAAGAGAATTATTGTTGTTAACTTTTTCATAATAAATCCATTTTTTAAGCGTAGGGAGGCCGCCATCCATTAAGATGGAATAGGCGGCTATTATTTTTATACGTTTACAGCAGAGGTATTATTTTTAGTGGTAACAGGATTCGATAGAGTATTGTTTTTCTTCCGTTGGCTGATTTCCTCAATAATAAAAGCAAAGCGAGTTTCATTGAGCTTATAAAATAAACCCATTGTGAATGCAGCGATAATGGCCAGCCCACAAGGCCAGAGGAAAATAAGCTGACGCAGGCTGAGCAAAGTTGCATCGCTTTGGGTTATGTTGGGGATATAACCGATTTGCGTCAGCATGATGCCCGGCAGGAACCCAGCGAGCGCAGCGGAAATTTTGCGCGAAAAGGTATAACCCGTATACACTGAGCCTTCAGCGCGGATCCCCGTTTTCCATTCACCATAATCGACTGTATCCGGAACCAGCGCCCAGTTCAGGCTGTTAACAAAAGCGGTTCCGAAGAAGGCCATACAGGAGAATGTCACGAACAAAAATGATGTGCTGCCCCAGAAAAAGTTCAGTACATCGCCGATAGCCCATAATGCCAGACCGCCGAGGTAAACCTGCTTTTTACCGAAGCGTTTCACCGCAGCGGGAACCAGCAGCACCCCAACCAGAATGCATCCCATGCTGAAGAACCCCATCCACGACAGCAGATGAATATCATTGAGCACGTACTGGGTGTAGTACACCTGGATTGCCAGCTTGATGTTGAATGCCGCTAGCGTGCATAAGTTGGCGACACACAGCACCAGCAGGGGAGGGTTACGGAAAATGGCACAGAACGATTTGAGAATGCTGGGCTTATGGTGATCCGGCACGATTTCAATGTAGCGTTCCTTCACTCCGCTGAAACACCACCACATGCTGAACAGCCCGCAGACTGAAAAGATCAGTGCGGCGATCAGATAACCCAGCGAGGATGAACTGACAAATAGCGCTTGAATCGGCATAAAGCCAACGGTGCACAGTAACAGACCAACGGTAGCGCCGCCCTGACGCCAGGCGGCGAGCTGAGCGCGTTCATGCGGGTTTTTAGTGATCGCAGGCACCATCGCGCCGTAGGAGCAGTTCATCAGGCTATAGAACAGACCGAATAGCATAAACAATACTGTCGCCAGCCCAGTTTTTACCGTTAGCGTAAAATCTGTCGCCAAAAACTGCGCGCTGGCAACAACTGCGACAGGAAATGACGCATACAAAATAAAAGGTCTGAATTTACCTTTTGCGCCAATATTACGCCTTGAGTCCAGCAATACACCGGTCAACATATCAGTGAAGGCGGTGAAGAACTTCGCCACCAGAAAGATAATCCCACCGTAATACGCCGGCATCCCTAGTTCATCGGTATAAAATTTAAGCAGATACAGTGTGCCGATACACAGCATCAAATTTGAGCCGAAGTCACCCACTCCGTAGGCGAATTTTTCACGCAGGCTCAGTTTTAGCGTTAGCGGATCATGAAAAGACATAATCGCTCCTCAATAGCGCCCCGTAGAGCGCTATTAATTATTATTATCAAACGGGTTGTTTACGCGCTTCTATCTCTTCAACGATGCGGACATACATCTTCTCGTTAAGGTTGTAGAAACAGCCCATAGCCACAATGGTGATCACCGCTAAAGCGCAGGGATAAATAAAGATCAACTGACGCAAACCTTCGACCGTACTTGCTGATTGCACCACGTTGGGAACGTAGCCGATTTGCGTCAGCATCCAGCCGGGGAAGAATCCCGCCAGCGCTTGTGAAACTTTACGAAAGAAGGTGAAACCGGTGTATACCGTGCCTTCAGAGCGTACGCCGGTTCGCCATTCGCCATATTCCACCGTATCGGAGACCAGCGCCCAGTTCAGGCTGTTAACGAATGCTGAGCCGAAGAACGCCAGGCAGGAGAAGGCGACAAAGCTGACGGAACCGCCACCAAAGAAGTAGTTAAGCAAATCCCCCGCGACCCAAATTAGCAAACCGCCAATGTAGACTTTTTTCTTGCCGAAACGTCTAACCATTCCAGGCATCAAGAAGACGCCGATGAAGATACAGCCCATGCTGAAAAAGCCCATCCAGGAAAGGAGAATTGGGTCATTCAGTACGTACTGGGTGTAATAGACCTGAATTGCCAACTTAACGTTAAATGCGCCAAGCGTACAAAGGTTGGCAACGCACAGAATAAACAAAGGGCGGTTACCGGCGATGGCGCGGAAGGATTGCAATAATCCCGGTTTTTGCGCGGCATCCACGGGTTTCACTTCCACGTAGCGTTCTTTTACCCCGGCATAGCACAGCCACATAAACAGCAGGCCAAACAGCGAGAACAACGTGGCGGCGAAGATATAACCCAGCTGTGAATTGCCTTCGATCAAGTTCATTACCGGTACAAAGCCGACTGTACATAGCAACAAACCCAAGGTTGCGCCCCCTTGTCGCCAGGCTGCCAGTGAAGCGCGCTCGTCCGGATTTTTCGTAATCGCGGGAACCATTGCACCATAGGAGCAGTTCATCATGCTGAAGAACAGTCCGTACAGCATAAACAGCACCGTTGCCATCACCGTTTTACCGGTTACTTCAAACGGTGTACCGACAAAGTTGGCAATCGCCAGCAACGTAACTGGAAATGCGGCGTAAAGAACGAACGGACGGAATTTCCCTTTCGGGCCGATTTTGCGGCGGGAATCGAGCATAATCCCGGTGCTCATATCGGTAAACGCGGTAAAAAATTTGGCGATAAGGAAAATGATGCCGCCATAAGTTCCTGGTAAACCAAGGACATCGGTATAAAACTTGAGTAAATAGAGGGTACCAATGTCCAACAGGATATTGGAGCCTAAATCACCCATCCCATAGGCGAGTTTTTCTTTGAACGGCAAGCGTAGGGTTGCCGGATTAGAGGAAGTCTGACTCATTATTATTCTCCATGTGCCCGCGAGTTTCCCCGCGGGCGAGCCGTGTTAGATATTGCGTAAGGTGGCAAACAGTGACGCCCATTCACTCTTCGCGCGATAAAACACCGGAGGCTTGCCGATAGGCGCATCTACGGTAATTTCACCGCCCTGGTAAGTTTCCCCAGTCCAGACGTTTACCCAGCTATCCTCTGGCAGATACAGCGTCCAGTTTTGCTGGCCCTGTTCGTGAACCGGCGCGACCAGCAAATCTTGTCCCAGCAGGTACTGATATTTCAGGGTATAGGTCCGAGCATCGTCTTCGTAATGCAGGAACAGCGGGCGCATCACCGGCAGACCGGTAGCGCTGTTTTGCGCGACAGCCTGTTTTAGATACGGTTTCAGGGTGGTAAAGACGGTGGTCATACGGGCAAAGTGGGCGATGGTTTCAGCATCACCATCAAACTGCCAGTTATCGCCAGGGCGGTTACCTTCGTGGGTGCGCATCATCGGCGTGAAGGCACTGAAGTCACACCAGCGCAACAGCAGCTCTTTGCTGCGTTTCATGTCAAACAGGGTGGTGTAGCCGCCGATATCGCTGTGGTGCAGACCGTGACCGGTCATCGCCAGCGACAGCGCCGCAGGAACGACGGAAGCCAGACCGTCGTCGAGGCTCCAGTCAACGTTCTGATCGCCTGCCCACATCATGGTGGAGTACTTCTGGCTGCCGGTGTAGCCCGCACGCATAAAGAACAGGATCTCGCCGAGTTTGCCGGTCTCCTGTAACGCTTCGTAGTTGCATTTCGCCCACAGTGCGGGCCAGGCGTTATGCATAATTTCAGCGCTGACGCCGTTATGCAGATACGTATCGGTTGGCAGATATTCGCCAAAGTCGGCCATCCAACCGCCGCAGCCCAGCTCAATCATGTTCTTTTTGATGACTTCTTTGAACCAGTCGTAGGCTTCGGGGTTGGTCAGATCGACCACACCGCCGTAAAACTCGCCGAACTCAACCAAATAGTCAGCGCCTGAGGCATCTTTCGCCAGATAACCGCGAGCGGCAGCTTCGGCACAGAGATCTTTATCGCTGGCGACGTATGGGTTGATGTAGGAGAGAAACTGCACGCCTTCTTCTTTCCACTGCTTAATACGGTTATCCAACTGCGGATAGTTGTCGCTGTTCCACTTCCAGTTCCACATCACGCGCTTGCCAAAGGAGGTCATGCGGATCCCGGACCAATCCTGCGCCCAGATGCCGTTTACTTTCACGCCTGCGTTACGCATGGTGTCCAGTTTGTTCTGGCAAATCTCAGTACCGCCCTGAATACCGAGCGTGACGCCGTCGTAAATCCAGTCCGGCAGCTCCGGCTGGCGACCTAACAGCGCGGTCAGTTTTTCCAGCAGGGAAATATACGTGTCGGCGCACTCAAAGCGCAGGGTGGTTTTGTCTTCCCACAGCGCCAGCTCGTGATACTCCGGTGCGCTGAAGTCGAAATTCATATAGCAACTGTTATCAACGTGGCAGTAGTACTTCTGTGTGCTGACGAAGGTCGGCTGCGGGAAGAAGGTCCAGTAGTAGTCTCCGCCGGCATTTTCTTTGCAGTCAGCCTGCCAGGTGACATAGCTGTTTTTGTTACGGCCCACGCCCTGTTCGCTGGTCCACAGTGGGAAGGGTTTTCCGCGCAAATCGAAGTAAGAGAATTGTTCACCGCAGCCGTAAATATGATCGTCCGGGTTGGCTGCCAGACGCAGCCAGATGCGGTTATGGCTGAGATCATCGTTGTGCAGGTCCAGCTTCAGGCGGCTCTGTTCATCGGTAGAGATGTGCAGCGTGGCGTTGATGGTATTACCGCGGCTGAAATGTACCAGCCAGCCATCAGGTGACTCGCTAACCGTGGTGTCGGTCAGAGCAATCTTCTCATTGAGCTTGTCTTTGATGCTGAAGTTGCCGCGAAACATGTCAATGTCGGCAACGCCAGCGCCGATCCATAGACAAGGGGTTTCTGTGCTGTGACGTAAAATCAGGCGCTGGTGGTACGTTAAAGCAAATCCATCAGGTAGTGATGTGAGTTCTAAGGCGGTTGACCGTTGTTGTAGCGAATTCATTATCGTCTCCGTAAAAATAGGGTAATTCGGTAATTTGTCGGAAATCTGTTATTCACTGCCGATTAAAAAATGCATTTGATGTGTTTCTCCGGGCGCGAGATGAATCAGGCTAATTCCGGAGTTAAAGGCGTCTGGCGGGCAGGTCATCGGTTCAACCGCAAGGCCACGCCGTGCTAATTTTTCGCCGGTGTATACCTGTAGCCAGGGCTGGTGGCTGCGTAAAAAAGTGGACATGTTTTGCGATGGACTGGTTATCCTGACTTCCCACTCAGCGTCAGGTGGCATGGTCCTGAACGTATGATCGATAGTGGTCTGCGCAATACGTCGCTGCGTTGTGAAATCCCGTTCATCGCATGTTTCTTCACTTGCTGGGAGTGTTAATTCACAGTCATCGATAGGGTGCTGATTGCAGGTCAGGTAGGGGTGTGCTCCCGCGCCATAGGGTGCAATTTCGTCACCCACATTCTGTGTCCGAATAATGACGTGCAATCCGCTGTCTGCCTCCAGTCGGTAAATCACCTCTGAAACCAGCGCAAAGGGATAGCCATAAGAGGGCGGAAGAAAAATCGTCAACGACACTTCCGTGTTCGACAGTTGATTAATCTGCCAGTCCCGCCAGGCCAGCAATCCATGGATGGCGGTATGTGAAACAGGGTCGTTAACGGCAAGTTGGAAGGTCTTGCCGTTATGTTGATAGCAGCCATCTGCAACGCGGTTTGGCCAGGGAACCAGCACTTTTCCTAAATGTGCCAGCGGCATCTCTTCCGGCTTATGTGGAATCACAATGTGACGCCCACGGTGCGTCAATTCTGCTAGTCCAGCACCAACCGTGACGATTTTCGCCTGGAAGTTTCCGGCTTGAAGATGAATGGTTTTTCCACCGTTATGCATGGCTGCTCACCTTGTTACTTATTTAGCGTTGATATCCAGCAGACCGGCAGCCACTGCCGGAGCAAGGCCCGGAGCCAGCGGTAGACGCGGGATCACCAGGCAGTGCAGCAGGTGATAAATGTCCTGCTTACCGTCCCAGACTTTGGTCGTCACCTTGTTATCGGTATCCAGTTCCTGCCACCATGAACCGGTCTCGTAGTCCATCAGATATGTGATGCAGTAATCCCACCACTTCTGGTACCAGGCTTCGTACTGGCTGTCGCCGGTGAGGGTATACAAGGCATAGGCGGTACCCATGGCTTCGACTATCGGCCAACGCACTCTTTCGCGAACTATGGGTTTACCATCCCAGTCCACCGAATAGACAAAACCATCTGCACCGTCTGGTGCCCAGGCATCACGGATGGTGGCGTGGAACAAGCCTTTGGCATCTTCCAGCAGCCAGGCGGGAGGCGTTTCGAAGCGGGCTTCCAGTGCGGCATGCAGATGCAGCATCAGGCGACCCCATTCGATCCAGTGGCCCGGCGTGCCGCCGTAAGCGCGGAAACGGTGAGCTGGGTTATCCTTGTTGTAATCGCGGATTGGATTCCACTGTGAATCGAAGTGTTCGTTAACGCGATACTCCCCGCTGCGGGCTACGTCGTGAATAATCACCGATGCAATTCGCAGTGCGCGATCGAGCCATTTACGGTCATGGGTAACGTCATACACGATCAGGAAAGCCTCGACCGCGTGCATGTTGGCGTTACCGCCGCGGTAATCTTCCGTCTGGCTGAAAGCTTCGTCCCAGGATTCCAGGCACATCTGCTCTTCTTCACTCCAGAAGTACTTTTCAATCACGTCGATAGCGTCATCCAACAATTGCCTGGCCTGCGGATGACCGGTGGTGACCGCACTTGCCGCACCGAGCAAAACAAAGAAATGCTGATAGCCCTGTTTGGAGGCGTCCATAACGCCTTCGTCATTTACGCAGGCGTACCAACCGCCGTAGCGAGTGTCGCGCAGCGCGCCATTCAGTGCTTTAATGCCATGATCGACTAGCTGATATGCGCCAGGACGACCCATTGACGCGGCAACGGAGTAGACGTGCAGCATGCGGGCGGTGATCCACAGATGTGTCCCCATATCTGCTCTGACCTGACCACTGTTTCCCAGCCAGCCAAATCCGGTGGGTACCGCCGCATTCTTACCAAAGTTAAAGATGCGGTCGGTTTCTTGCTCCAGCCAACGGTTGTGGCTTAGGGTGTTGAACCATTTCATTCTTAGATCCTCTTAGCGCCGGGCCATCATTTCGTCGACGATATCGCCCAGGCGTTGCAATTTAGGTGCGGAAACATCACGCAGCATCAGTTCGGTATCCGGCAGGCCAACAACCGATGACCAGACCGCACGTCCGGCCAGGAAGCCAGATGCGCCTGCGGTCATTGCTACGCTGACTGCTCGCGGGAACAGTTTTTCATCTACACCAGAGGAGAGAATGACCCACGGCATGTTGATGTTTTCATTCAGGCGCAGAGAGGCGCTAAGCAATTCTTGTTGGGTACCTTTGCCGTACAGCGGCATTTCGACTTTGTAGAGATCGGCACCGCTATCACCCAGTTCTTTTGCGGCATCGATAATGGCCTGTTCGCGATCGAACTTATCGCCACGACGCGGTGGGCGAACAACCGGCTCGATGATGCTCAGCAGGCCATTGGAATGGCATAGCTCATTGAATTCTTTCACCATATCAAGACGCTGTTGGGCATCTTCATCGCTACGCCACAGCACCAGCAGTTTGAGAGCCTTAGCACCATCTTGCTTCACGGCCTGCGGGTTGATTTTTTTATCAATCACCACGCTATCGACCGGAATACCGTTACCCGGAATAAACTCATCAGCGGCCACAATCATGGCGCAACTTTTGGCGACCGCGTTTTGCTCTACAACCTGGCGGTAGCAGAACTGCTGATCGACCAGAATGGCGGAGGCATAGGGGGATAGGATCTTCGCCGCATTGACTTTGAAATCGGTCAGCACGCTGTCATTGACCGGGGATTTTGCACCCGCTGCGGCAAACATTAAGCGCATGGCTTCGCGCTGATCGACCGCCAGCATGGCAAATCCGCCAGAAGCTCGGGTGATATCTTTCAGGGTGTACTTCGTCATTGCTCAGTCCTTACTTATCTGTGTGTTTATTTAGCCCGGCGGATGCGCGAACCTGTTCAAGAATGGCCGTCCAGTCTTCCCGGCCACGGCCAGCGGCACGCGCCTGGTTATAGACTTCGCGGGAGGCAGCACCGAGCGGCATCGGCACATGCAGTTGGTTGGCAACGTCCAGCGCGATGCCAAGATCCTTGTGAGCTAAATCGATCATGAATGCCGGGGAAAGATCGCCTTTCAGCACTTTGTTCGGCCAGGAGGTAGTGAAGTGGCCTTTCCCGGCGGGGGTACCGCTCATAACTTGCAAGGCCACATCAAAGGAGAGGCCAAGTGCCTCGCACAACACGGCTGCTTCGGCAGAAAGAGCGTTCAGTGCGATACTCATGTAGTTGTTGATGAGTTTCACGCGGATCCCCATGCCGGGACCCCCTGCATTGATCAGTTCATTACCCATCGCCATCAGAACCGGTGCGGCGCGTTCTACCTGCTGTGCTGTTCCGCCTGCCAGCAGCAACAGCGTTCCCGCGATAGCGTGATCGGAGGTACGCCCAACCGGGCAATCCATCATGTCGAAGCCTTTGGCACGCATATCGGCGATCAGCTTGTCGGTTTGCAGTGGGTGAATAGTCGACATATCAATCACTAATGCCTGCGGGGAGAGGCTTTCGCAGATACCTTGCTCGCCGAAGAGTACGCTACGCACCAGATCGCCATTTGGCAGCATGGTGATGACAAATTCTGCCCCTTTTGCTGCCTGAGCCGGGTTGCTGGCAGGCTGTGCTCCTTTTTCCACCAGGCGCTGAACGGCATCCGGGTTAACGTCAAAGACGCTGAGTTGGTGACCCTGCTTCAGCAAGTTGCTCGCCATGGGTGAACCCATCTGACCTAATCCGATAAATGCTATAACTGCCATAACGTTCTCCTGAGACGTGGATGTCATTTTTTGTCATTTAAGGTCGTTTGTTTTTGTCTGTTTTTGATCGTATTTGTAATTTATGGTCAAAAAATTGACAGCCGTCACTTTTTAAACATTTTGTGAAATTAAAATGGTCTCATCTTGAAACGCCTAAGGAATGACCATGATTCGTATTGCTTGTGTAGGTATTGCCGTGATGGATCGCATCTATTACGTGGAAGAGTTACCGACTGAAGGAGGTAAGTATGTGGCGAAGCGTTATACGGAAGTGGGCGGTGGGCCTGCTGCAACGGCCGCAGTGGCTGCAGCGAAGCTGGGCGCACAGGTGGACTTTATTGGCCGTGTGGGCGATGACGACACCGGAAATAGCCTGCTGGCGGAGCTGGAATCCCTGGGGGTAAATACCCGTTACACCCGGCGCTACGCAGGGGCGAAGTCTTCGCAATCGGCAATTATGGTTGATACGCAAGGGGAGCGGATTATCGTTAACTATCCCAGCCCGGATTTATTGCCGGATGCTGATTGGCTGAATGAGATCGATTTTTCCCAGTGGGATGTGGTGTTGGCGGATGTTCGCTGGCATGAAGGGGCCAGAAAGGCGTTCACGCTGGCGCGTCAGGCGGGAGTGATGACAGTACTGGATGGTGACGTAACGCCACAAGATATCAGCGAGCTGGTGGCGTTAAGCGATCATGCTGCGTTCTCTGAACCTGGTCTGGTGCGTTTAACCGGGATAAATGATTCTGAAGTTGGACTGAAACAAGCAAAAACGCTCACAAATGGACATGTTTACGTAACGCGGGGAAGTGAAGGCTGTGACTGGATAAAAAATAATACGTTGCAGCATCAATCTGGATTTAAAGTCGACGTTGTGGATACTACGGGAGCTGGAGATGTTTTCCACGGTGCACTCGCATTCAGCCTGGCCGGCGGCGATGCTCCAGAAGAAGCCGTCAGGTTTGCCAGCGGGGTTGCTGCGTTAAAATGCACGCGTCCGGGAGGAAGGGCCGGAATCCCTGACTGTGATCAAACCCGATCTTTTCTGTCACTTTTTGTATAAAATGCCAGGGCAATGGTTTTTCGAGGAAATTTCATGAGTCTTACCGAACTGACCGGTAACCCGCGACACGATCAACTGCTTATGCTGATTAGCGAGCGCGGTTATATGAATATCGACGAGCTGGCCAGCCTGCTGGACGTGTCCACGCAAACCGTGCGTCGTGATATTCGTAAACTCAGTGAGCAGGGATTAATTACGCGTCATCATGGTGGCGCGGGCAGAGCTTCCAGCGTGGTGAATACGGCGTTTGAGCAGCGTGAAGTCTCCTGGACGGAAGAGAAAAAAGCCATCGCGGAAGCGGTGGCTGATTACATTCCCGATGGGTCAACGGTGTTTATTACCATTGGCACCACCGTTGAGCAGGTAGCACGCGCGCTGTTAAACCATAATCATTTGCGCATTATTACCAATAGCCTACGCGTGGCGCACATTCTGTATAACAACCCACGTTTTGAAGTCATGGTGCCGGGGGGAACGTTACGCCCGCATAACAGCGGCATCATTGGCCCTTCTGCCTCGGCATTTGTGGCTAATTTTCGGGCCGACTACCTGGTTACCAGCGTTGGTGCGATCGAAAATGATGGTGCGCTGCTGGAGTTTGATGTCAACGAGGCCAGCGTGGTGAAGACGATGATGGCCCATTCAAGGCATATTCTGTTGGCTGCGGATCATACGAAATATACGGCTTCTGCCGCGGTAGAAATTGGCAACGTGTCTCAGGTAACCGCGCTGTTTACCGATGAATACCCAGGTCCCGCATTGCATAATTTACTCCAGTCACAGCAGGTGGAAATTGTGCAAGTGAGTCCTTCACAGGATGATGCTCTGGCAGTGTAATTCTCCCCAATGATGGTTCGATAAGTTCGTAGCCATCACTCTCGCATAGTCAAACTTCTCCTTTCCCGCTACAGTTATTCATCCACGGCGAATAAGGAGAAGGGCATGCTCTATATCTTTGATTTGGGTAATGTGATTGTCGATATCGACTTCAATCGCGTGTTAGGAACTTGGAGCGATCTGAGCCGTGTACCGCTGGCTTCGTTAAAGCAAAGTTTCACCATGGGAGAGGCTTTTCACCAGCACGAGCGAGGTGAAATAACGGATGAAGCCTTTGCTGAGGCGATATGTCATGACATGGCGCTACCGTTAAGCTATGAGCAGTTCTCCCATGGCTGGCAGGCCGTTTTTGTTGCCTTGCGTCCTGAAGTCATCGACGTCATGCAAAAGCTGCGTGAGCAGGGGCATCGGGTGGTCGTCTTGTCGAATACTAACCGTCTGCACACGACGTTCTGGCCGGACGAATACCCCGAAATCCGCCAGGCTGCTGACCATATTTACCTTTCCCAGGATCTGGGCATGCGTAAACCGGAAGCGCGGATTTACCAGCATGTCCTGCAGTCTGAAGGTTTTTCTGCGCATGAGGCGGTATTTTTCGACGACAACGCCGATAATATTGAAGGGGCTAATCGGTTAGGGATTACCAGCATCCAGGTTGTCGATAAAACGACCATTCCGGACTATTTCGCGAAGTTGCTATGCTAAAAAATGTTCAGCAACAAGCCAGGCACCATACGCGTCCTGTTCGGGCCTGGCTGAAGCTACTATGGCAGCGGATTGATGAGGACAACATGACGACGCTGGCAGGGAATCTTGCCTATGTCTCATTGCTCTCATTAGTGCCGCTTATTGCTGTAGTTTTTGCTCTTTTCGCCGCATTTCCGATGTTTTCTGACGTCAGTGTCCAGCTACGTCATTTCATTTTCGCAAACTTTATCCCGGCGACGGGAGATGTCATTCAGCGTTATATCGAACAGTTCGTCGCCAACTCGAACAAAATGACGGCCGTTGGGGCGTGCGGACTGATTGTGACAGCGTTATTACTGATGTATTCCATTGATAACGCCCTGAATACTATCTGGCGCAGCAAGCGTACTCGGCCTAAAGTTTACTCTTTCGCCGTTTACTGGATGATTTTAACGCTGGGGCCGCTGTTGGCGGGGGCCAGTCTGGCAATCAGCTCTTATCTGTTGTCATTGCGCTGGGCCAGCGATCTCAACACGGTGATTGATAACGTCCTGCGTATTTTCCCGCTGGTGCTTTCCTGGCTCTCGTTCTGGCTGCTTTACAGCATCGTACCGACTACGCGTGTACCCAACCGTGATGCGGTTATTGGCGCCTTTGTGGCCGCTGTGTTGTTCGAAACCGGAAAGAAAGGATTTGCGCTCTATATCACGATGTTCCCGTCTTATCAGCTCATTTACGGTGTCCTGGCGGTGATCCCCATTTTATTCGTCTGGGTATACTGGACCTGGTGTATCGTCTTGCTAGGCGCGGAAATAACTGTCACTCTCGGGGAATACCGCAAACTTAAACAAGCCGCAGAACAAGAAGAAGCAGAGCAACCATGATTGCATTAATTCAGCGCGTAACCCGTGCCAGCGTCACCGTGGAGGGCGAGGTGACGGGTGAAATTGGCCCAGGACTTTTGGTCCTGTTAGGTGTCGAAAGGGATGATGACGAACAGAAAGCGAACCGCCTGTGCGAGCGCGTACTCGGCTATCGAATCTTTAGCGATGCCGAAGGCAAAATGAACCTTAACGTGCAGCAGTCAGGGGGCAGCGTGCTGGTGGTTTCACAGTTCACGCTGGCGGCAGATACCGAACGCGGCATGCGCCCGGGGTTTTCAAAAGGGGCTGCGCCCGATCGTGCAGAGGCGTTGTATGAGTACTTTGTTGAGCGTTGCCGCCAACAGGAAATGAATACGCAAACCGGTCGATTCGCTGCGGATATGCAGGTTTCACTGGTTAATGATGGCCCCGTGACGTTCTGGTTACAAGTATGAACCAGCTACCGGTGTGGCCGCGGACAACAAGAGAGAATACGACTATGTATCACCTTCGAGTACCGCAAACAGAAGAAGAATTGGAGCGTTACTACCAGTTTCGCTGGGAGATGCTGCGTAAACCTTTGCACCAGCCTAAAGGCTCCGAACGGGATGCCTGGGATGCGATGGCGCATCACCAGATGGTGGTGGACGAAGAGGGAAATCTGGTCGCAGTTGGCCGACTGTATATCAATGCGGATAACGAAGCCTCCATACGCTTTATGGCCGTTGACCCTTCCGTGCAGGAGAAAGGGTTGGGCACGCTGATGGCGATGACCCTGGAGTCTGTGGCGCGTCAGGAAGGAGTCAAACGCGTAACCTGTAGCGCCCGTGAAGATGCGGTCGAATTTTTCGCCAAACTGGGATTTGTGAGCCAGGGAGAAATCACCACACCGCAAACCACGCCGGTGCGTCACTTTTTGATGATTAAGCCTATTGCGACGCTGGACGACATTCTCCATCGCGGGGACTGGTGCGGACAGCTACAGCAAGCCTGGTACGAACATATTCCATTGAGTGAGAAAATGGGTGTGCGCATTCAGCAATATACCGGGCAGAAATTTATCACCACGATGCCCGAGACGGGCAATCAGAACCCGCACCATACGCTGTTTGCCGGGAGTCTGTTTTCCCTGGCGACGCTAACGGGCTGGGGACTTATCTGGCTGATGCTGCGTGAGCGTCATCTGGGCGGGACGATAATCCTTGCCGACGCACATATCCGATACAGCAGGCCGATCACCGGGAAACCTACCGCTATCGCCGATCTGGGCTCGCTGAGCGGTGACCTGGACCGTCTGGCAAGAGGTCGCAAGGCGCGCGTTCAGATGCAGGTTGGGGTGTTTGGCGATGACACGCCGGGCGTGGTGTTTGAAGGCACCTACATTGTGCTACCCGCAAAACCGTTTGGCGCATATGAAGAAGGCGGGAACGAGGAAGAGTAGGCCTTCTAGCTGAAATGCAATATTGGGTTCATTTGCTGATGTAAAATGCGGATTATGAAAATGCCATAATCCGCATTTTGATAAAAAATCGCATGCTGTCGATGATTGTATTGACGGGTACCTTCCTTAATCGCAGAACAGTTGTGTCCCATCAAAGCGTTTTTCTCTAACAGTAAAAAAAGCTGTTCCATCTCAGTCGTGTATTTATCCGCCTGCTGATAACCGAATTTTCTCCAGGTGTATTCATAGATAGATTCAAAGTCTTCGACTGCCTGATTAGAGAGTTTATACATTCAGACTGCGCTTTTTCCTGTGCGCGACCTCCTGTAGAGTCAGGTCGCTTGTGCCGCTGTGTATCCCATCCTCCAGCGCGTCGCGTAATGCGTTGTTTCGCAATTCTTGTTCTTCCAGTAAACGTAATGCTGAACGGACAACTTCGCTGGTGGAACCATAGCGCCCACTTTCAATCATTTCGTTAATAAAACGATCGAGATGCTCGCCAATCGTAATGCTGGTAGTTCTGGGCATAGGTTTGTCCTTTGTGTTATCTATTCACACAAGATAGCACCCGTGGACGAAAACATGAACAACCTTACTGACCTAGCCGCCAGGCCACATCCCGCATAACGCCTCGTGCCGCCTGGCTCACCCCAGTCAACTGGAAAAATCCGTGGATAACACCAAGATAGCGTTGGCAAGTGCACTCCACGCCCTGCTCCTGGAACCGTTGATACAGGGCCTCGCCTTCATCTCGCAGTGGGTCGAATTCAGCTGTAATGATGTGCGTGGTCGGTAAGCCGTTGAAGTCTTCGCGCCAGAGCGGGCTGACTTCGGGATGCAATGGATCGGTTTGCGAAATATACATCTCGTAGCCCGACAGCAGCGTGTCGCGGGTGATAATGTAATCCTGTCCATTATGGTCATAGCTCGCAAACCTGGCTGTTGCGTCCAGCATCGGGTAGATCAGCATAAGCTGCGCAGGTTGCCATTGTCCGCTAGCTTTCAGGCGTAGTGCGGTGACCAGCGCCAGATGCCCGCCAGCGCTGTCGCCAGCCAGCGTAATGTTGCTGCGGTCGACACCCAGTTTCTGGGCATACTTCCAGATAATATTGGCCCCGGTTTCAGCATCGTTATGTGCTGCCGGGAAGATGTGCTCAGGTGCGAGGCGATACTGCACCGCAATGACCCGACAGCCGCTGTACCAGGCAAGTTGCCTTAACTGGTTATCATGTGTGGCAAATCCGCCGCTGACAAAGCAGCCACCGTGATAATAGATAACGCAGGGGAGATTTCCCGTGCTGCCCCGCGGCGAAACTACGCGAAACATCATGGCATCGAGTTCAATATCTTCAACTTGTACGCGGGTTTCAGTGTCTCCGGCCAGGACCGTGCTGGCGATATAGCCTGCTCTCCGGTCATCAATATTCTGCTCGCGCGAAGAAGGGCGTCCCGCCACGATAAATGCCTCAACCAGCTGTGCAATCCCGCTTTCCAGTGCCATTTTTACATCCCCTTATCTGTATAGATATACAGGTTTATAACCTGGATAACTAAGAATGAAAATGGGAAAAATGGGGGCAGGTATGATTCTGGAAAGCGGCTCGCAGATTAAATACCGTCATTGGTTTCTGCTGTTTGAATTCGGTATTGTGAGGAAAATGTACTATACGCCATTGACGTATAGTTAAGAGGATTATTTACTTTCATCAAATCAGGAAATCACAAATTCGTTTGTTGCTGATTTATCAGAAAGGGATCAAGGATGATCTGACTCCGCAGGAAAAAGTACTGCTGCGTATGTTGAATGAGGGGTGGTAAATGGATAAGGCACTATTTGAGCGATTAACTCAAAGTATGGTTCAGATGAATGAGATCGCTGAAGGAACGCGACAACCTTCCCGTACCTTTCATATTGACGCCATGAAAATAAAGGAAATTCGCCAGTCTTCAGGATTATCACAGACTCGTTTCGCAGATTTGATATCGGTAAGCGTGGATACGTTGCGAAATTGGGAGCAAGGGCGTCGTTCACCGACCGGTCCAGCAAAAGCGTTGTTACGTGCTATTGCCAATGATCCAAAACATGTCATTCAGGCACTAAGATAATCCCCGGCAGTTTGGTTCAATTGCCGGGGGAAGATCTTAAAACTTACTCCCCTTCACCTGGGAACAGGAACGGGTTGATGGAGCTGCGGGCAAAGCCCTCTTGCTCCATGTGCGCGTCCAGCATCAGTGAAGCGAGATCGTCAGCCACGGCTTCAACTTTAGGGTCTTTTTCCTGATAGAGAATCTTCAGGTAAGTCCCACAGTCGCCGCAGCTTTCAGCTTTAATTGCCGCCTGTTCGTTATCCAGCGACCAGTAGTTCAAATCACGGCTTTGCTCGCAGTTGCTGCACTTCACACGCACCACGTGCCACTCGGTTTCGCAGAGGTTGCAGTGCAGATAGCGCAGCCCCTGAGTGGTGCCGATTTGCACCATGCTGGAGACCGGCATTGAACCACACACCGGGCAGTACTGACGCTGTTCGCCGTATTCCGCACGGGCTTTGCCGGGGATCAGGCTTGCCATCTGCGCCCAGTAGAGCGACAGGGCAGCCCAAATAAACGGTGCTTTATCGCTGCTGACGGAGGCGAAATCAGAGGCAAACAGCGCGCTGGCCATCAGCTCCAGTTCCTGCTCTGAGGCTTTTTCCAGATTTTCGATCACGGCAAGCGCAGGGCCACTCATTTCTGGTTTCAGCTCAGCAATTAACGACTGCAGTAGTTTTTGCCAGTGCTTGTCGCGTGGCAGAACGTGGATATCCAGCGGCGGTTTGCCCTGATCGTTCGCTTCTTTGATGCGAGCGGTCAGATCCATCTGCAGCGGATGGTCGTACAACACCACTTCCTGCGCGTGGGCGATCAGTGCTGCAAAGCGCAGGTAGTCGCCCAGCGGGTTGTTCTCGGCCAGCTCGCGCAGGCGCTCAGCGCGGCGGTTATACAAATTTTTGAGTCTGGGGAATAATAACGGCGGAATCATATCCGCCGTGCGTTTCTCGCTCTTCTCCAGCTCATCTTGCGGGATTATGCGAATACTCATTCAGATGACTTTTCCTGTTTCTGGCGGACTTCACGGTACCAGCGCGGGTGATGTTTCTTCGCCCATGAACTGGTAACCCATCCTTCCACCATCGCGGTAATGGTGCCTTTCACCCAAAGGGCGGCGTAAATGTGCACCATGATAACCACAATTAACGCTACTGCGGCAAATGAATGCAGCATTAACGCGAATCGGATCACCGGGATTGAGAAAGCAGGCGCAAAATACGGACGCCAGATGACCACTCCGCTCACCAGCAACAGGACCAGGAAGATAATCGCCGCCCAGAATACGCATTTCTGGCCGAAGTTATAACGTCCTGTGTCACCTACTTCCTCGTTGACGACAATCTTACGAATATTCTTCGCCCAAAAGATATCATCCCGATTGATTAGATTGTGGTGCCAGTAACGGAAAAACATGATGATAAACGAGGCAAACATGATCACGCCGACAAACGGGTGCACAATTCGCGCCAGTTGTGGAGTGCCCATGATGTGCATCAGCCAGTTAAAAGACGGGAAGAGAAAGCCCATCCCGCTCACCGCCGCAAGAATGAAGCAGAAGGCGGTGATCCAGTGGTTGATGCGTTCCGGCGCCGTGTAGCGCACGATGGTGTCACGTCGTTTCATTTGCGCACCTCGTCGTCTTTTTCATGCAGATTGTCTTCTTCCTCTTCCGCACGGTTCGGGCCTACGCCGACGTAGTGGAAGATGCTGGCCGCAAATGTCGCTGCAAAGCCGACGGCTGCGAGGGGTTTCCAGATGCCTTTCCAGAATTTAACGGTAGCGCTGATCTCCGGGTTCTCTGGCAGGCCGTGATACAGATTCGGTTTGTCCGCATGGTGCAATACGTACATTACGTGCGTACCGCCAACACCCGCCGGATCGTACAGACCCGCGTTTTCGTAACCACGCGTTTTCAGCTCCGCCACGCGTTCGCCTGCCAGGGTTTTCATCGACTCTTTGGTGCCGAAATGAATGGCACCGGTTGGGCAGGTTTTCACGCAGGCCGGTTCTTGCCCGACCACAACACGGTCAACGCACAACGTACATTTGTAGACGCGGTTGTCTTCCGGATTGAGGCGCGGCACGTCGAACGGGCAGCCCGCGATGCAGTAGCCACAGCCGATGCACTGCTCAGACTGGAAGTCGACGATACCGTTGGCATACTGAATGATTGCGCCTTCAGCCGGACACGCCTTCAGGCAGCCCGGATCGGCGCAGTGCATACAGCCATCCTTGCGGATAAGCCATTCCAGTTTGTCGTTTTGTTCCACTTCCGAGAAGCGCATCACCGTCCAGGATTTGGCGGTCAAATCAGCCGGGTTGTCGTACACCCCAACGTTGTTGCCCACTTCATCACGGATGTCGTTCCATTCAGAACACGCCACCTGACACGCTTTACAGCCGATACAGGTGGTGACGTCGATAAGCTTCGCCACTTCTTCCTGATGGTCCCGCGCCTGAGGCGCGGGGGTGAAACCGTTAGTGGCGGAACGACGAATGATGTCTTGCGATTGATAAGCCATAGGTCGTCTCCGTTACACCTTTTCCACGTTCACGAGGAAGGACTTAAATTCCGGCGTCTGCGTGTTCGCATCACCGACGAATGGCGTTAACGTGTTAGCGATAAAGCCTTTTTTCGCCACACCTTCGTAGCCCCAGTGAATCGGAATACCGATAGTGTCGATATCCTTACCGTTAGCCTTCAGCGTGCGAATACGTTTGGTCACCACCGCCTTGGCCTTAATGTAGCCGCGATTAGAGGAGACTTTGACGGTATCGCCGTGGGAGATACCGAGCTTATTCGCCAGCTTCTCGCCAATTTCCACAAACTGTTCCGGCTGAGCGATGGCATTCAGCAGCGCATGCTTGGTCCAGTAGTGGAAGTGCTCGGTCAGACGGTAGGTTGTACCGACGTACGGGAACTTATCTGCTTTACCCAGTGCTTCCGCGTCACCTTTAAAGATACGTGCGGCAGGGTTAGAGATAACGTTCGGGTGCAGCGGGTTAGTTCCCAGCGGCGTTTCAAACGGCTCGTAGTGTTCCGGGAACGGACCTTCCGCCATCTTATCGATAGCAAACAGGCGTCCCATCCCTTCCGGCTGCATGATGAACGGCCCAACGTTGCTGCCCGGTGCGGCGGCGCTGTAGTCCGGAATATCCATCCCGCTCCATTTTGCCCCGTCCCATTTCAGGATCTGACGTTTTGGATCCCACGGATTCCCCTGCGGGTCAGCAGAGGCGCGGTTGTACAGAATACGTCGGTTGAGCGGCCACGCCCATGCCCAGCCCAGCGTATTGCCAAGGCCTGACGGGTCGGCATTATCGCGACGCGCCATCTGGTTGCCTTCCGGCGTCCAGCTACCGGCAAAAATCCAGCAGCCGCTGGAGGTAGTGCCGTCGTCACGTAGTTGGGCGAACGAGCTAAGCTGTTGGCCTTTCTTGACGATAACCGCGCCGGTTGCCGGGTCGGTAATGTCGGCCAGCGCTTTACCGTTACTCTCCATCGCCACTTCTTCCGAAGCCGGTTCGTGTGGGGTGGAGTAGTTCCAGGTCATGCTCAGCACCTGTTCCGGGTTCGCGCCACCCTGCTCGGCATACATCTTACGCAGGCGTAAGAAGATACCAGCGAGGATTTCGCCATCGGTAACGGCAATCCCTGGGGCATCAGCGCCTTTCCAGTGCCACTGCAGCCAGCGACCGGAGTTGACGATAGAACCATTCTCTTCGGCGAAGCAGGTGGATGGCAGACGGAATACTTCGGTCTGGATATTCGACGGGTCAACATCGTTCGACTCACCGTGGTTCTGCCAGAAGGTGGAAGTCTCGGTGTTGAGCGGGTCGATAGTGACCAGGAACTTCAGTTTGGACAGTGAAGCCACAACTTTGTTTTTGTTCGGGAATGACGCGACCGGGTTAAAGCCCTGGCAGATATAGCCATTCACTTTGCCCTGATTCATCATCTCGAAGTACTGCAGGACGTCGTACCCTTTATCCCACTTCGGCAGCCAGTCGAAGCCCCAGCTGTTTTCCGCTGTCGCTTTATCGCCAAAGAAGGCTTTCATCATCGAAACGAAGAATTTCGGGTAGTTGCCCCAGTAGTTCACCTGACCTTCCAGCAACGGTTTTGGCGTGTTGGCGGCAAGGTAGGTTTGCAGGTCAGTCTGTTTCTCGCTTGGCAGCGTCATATAGCCTGGCAGGCTTTGTGACAGCAGGCCTAAGTCGGTCAGGCCCTGAATGTTGGAGTGACCGCGCAGGGCGTTAACACCGCCGCCAGCCATCCCCATGTTGCCAAGCAGCAACTGGATCATCGCCATGGTACGGATGTTCTGCGCACCCACGGAGTGTTGCGTCCAGCCCAGGGCGTACAGGAACGACGCGGTTTTATCTTTGGCACTGGTTTCTGCGATGTACTCACAGACCTTCAGGAAGTCGGCCTTTGGCGTACCGCAGATGTTTTCTACGACGTCCGGCGTGTAGCGGGAGACGTGCTGTTTCAGCAGGTTCCACACGCAGCGCGGATGTTGCAGGGTGACATCGCGTTTGGCGAAGCCTTTTTCATCCAGCTCGTAGTTCCAGCTGGTTTTGTCATACTTGCGTTTGTCCGCGTCGTAGCCGGTGAACAGGCCATCTTCGAAACCGTAATCCTCACGCACGATCAGGCTGGCGTTGGTATAGGCCTCAGTATATTCGCGGTTGAATTTTTCGTTGTTCAGCAGGTACAGCAAAACGCCTGACAGGAAAGCAATGTCAGTACCGGAACGAATTGGCGCATAGAAATCAGCCACCGCAGCGGTTCGCGTAAAGCGTGGATCGATAACAATCAGCTTCGCGCCGTTGTGAATTTTGGCTTCCATCGCCCAGCGGAATCCGACCGGGTGAGCTTCAGCGGCGTTACCGCCCATCACCACAACGAGGTTGGCGTTTTTAATGTCGACCCAGTGGTTGGTCATCGCACCGCGACCAAATGTTGGAGCAAGACTTGCTACCGTTGGTCCGTGTCAGACGCGTGCCTGGTTGTCGACCGCGAGCATACCGAGCGCGCGGGAGAATTTTTGCGTTAAATAACCGGTTTCGTTACTGGAAGCGGAAGCACACAGCATTCCGGTGGAAAGCCAGCGGTTAACGGTTACGCCTTCAGCGTTTTGTGCAACGTAGTTAGCGTCGCGGTCTTCTTTCATCAGCTTAGCGATGCGGTCAAATGCCTCATCCCAGCTAATCTGTTGCCACTTATCTGAGCCTGGTGCGCGATATTCCGGGAATTTCAGGCGGCTTTCGGAGTGGATGAAGTCCACAAGTCCTGCCCCTTTCGGGCACAGCGCGCCACGGTTCACCGGGTGATCCGGGTCTCCTTCGATATGGAAGATGGATGCTTTGGCGTTTTTTGCGCCGTCACCGAGGCTGTACATTAACAGTCCACAGCCAACGGAACAGTAAGTGCAGGTGTTACGGGTTTCGCGGGTGCGCAGCAGTTTATATTGCCGTGTTTCCGCGAGCGCTACGCCGGGTGCAAAACCCAGTGCCGCTGCCGTGGTGCCTGCCATACCGCCAGCGCAGATCTTAAAGAACTGCCTTCTGCTGACCTGCATGGTTCGCTCCTTGTTTCGACATTGTCACGTTCCCTTCGCTTTTCTGTAACGCGAACGCGAGGGAAGTGGTTGTTATTTTTCTTTGCGGACGGGACCGCAAAGGTCCAGAATTGGGTGAATTTCCCTCCGTCCAGGAGGGATTTGTAAAGAATACCACAATGTTGGTATGCGTGTTCCAATATGGTTAAAAGAAAGTGAATAAGATTATTCAAGAAAACATCAAGAATGTGACATCTTCGACAGGATCTCGCCAGCTGACCCTCTGGAAACGCGAGGATTTGCAACATCCTCAGCCTGATGAAGTAGCTGAAGAAGTGCCTGTTGCGCTGGTATACAACGGGATTTCGCACGTGGTGATGATGGCATCCCCGAAAGATCTTGCGCACTTCGCGATGGGTTTTTCACTTTCTGAAGGCATTATTGAGTCCCCGCAGGATATCTACGGAATGGACGTAGTGCCTTCCTGCAACGGATTGGAAGTGCAGGTTGAACTGTCCAGCCGTCGCTTTATGGGGCTGAAGGAGCGTCGTCGCGCGCTGGCCGGTCGCACCGGTTGCGGCGTTTGTGGCGTGGAGCAGCTCAATGATATTGGCAAGCCGGTCCAGCCGCTGCCGTTTACCCAGACATTCGATCTGGCGAATCTTGATAACGCTTTACGACATCTCAAGGATTTTCAACCCGTGGGGCAACTGACAGGCTGCACGCACGCGGCTGCCTGGGTACAACCGTCAGGTCATCTGGCGGGCGGGCATGAAGATGTTGGACGTCATGTTGCGTTGGATAAACTGCTGGGACGACGTGCAATCGAAGGGGAAACCTGGCAACAGGGCGCGGTATTAGTCTCCAGCCGCGCCAGTTATGAGATGGTGCAGAAGTCGGCGATGTGCGGTGTGGAGATCCTGTTTGCTGTTTCTGCGGCGACAACGCTCGCCGTGGAAGTTGCCGAACGTTGTAACCTGACGCTGGTGGGTTTTTGCAAACCGGGCAGGGCGACGATCTATACGCATCCGCAACGTCTGGTCGCGCTGTGACGCCACCAGGCGGCCAGAATACTGCCGGAAAATGCCAGTTCCATGATTACGGCAACTGGCGAGCCAACAATCACATTGTTCAGCAGCCAACACAGGCTGCCACACAAGGTGTATCCCCGTAATTTTCCGCTGCGTTTTTGAAATGACGCAAATGTCATCAGCAGGCTTCCCATCAGCGGCAATATACTCGACAGATTTTGCCAAAGATAAATGCTACACAGCAGCGACCCCAGCATAAATCCCCACATCACCCAGCGGTGAAAGGTGACGATGGCTGTCGCGTAGCGGCATGCGGCAATGATCATTAACCCAGCCGCAGCGTGTTGATCCAAAAGATAGAAATGGATAGCTAACAGAGAAGTGGAGCTGGTGAGCAGCGTTAAAGTGATAGCCCGGCGTTGAAAATGAAAAGCGGAAATATCCAGTAAGAAGCTGATGCCAGCCAGCATCTGAGAAAGAAGAAATGCGTTCATTGTGGTCGCCATCTATTAAAGAGTGACGGGACAATAATCGACGCATCACCGTAAGGCGTTAACCTTTGTTAAGACGCTGGCGAATACGGGACAGGCTAACGGGGGTAATGCCGATATAGCTGGCAAGATCGCGCTGGGTGAGCTGTGACTCCCAGTCCGGGAAGTGTGTTTGTACGTACTGGTAGCGTTGCTCTGGGGTATTGAGCAGCAGCATTTGCTCTTTTTTCTCTTTGTAGATCAATTGCTGGACCAGTAGCTGAGTCTTAATATCCTGATTTTCCGGCGCATCAAGCAAAGCCAAGGGGAATTCAGTGGTTTCTCCTGCGGAGATCATTTGCAGGCTGTAATCGGCAGGTGTGTTAATTAGCCAGTTCAGGTACAGAAAGCAGTATTCCCCGGCAAAGTAGAACTCTTTAACCCTTTCAACGCCGTTGTCTGCGTGATAAACCGCACGAGCCACACCATGATGTAAAAGATGAATTTTACTTTGTGGTTCACCCTGACGAAGTAACCAACTACCCGCCGGTTGCGTTTTTCTACGGCTGCCAGCAAGCCATTGTGATTCCTGATTACGTAACATCTTATCTCTCAAATAATTTGAATAAGACTGGCAAATCCTTCCGCTTTCAGTTGTTCGAGTATCAGCCTATTATTTATCACATCAAGGCACAGTGCCTTACTCAAACAACTAAGTTAAAGGGTTTATATCATGAAAAGCATCAAAACTTTTGTCGCAGTTATCGCTCTGGCTACTTCATTCGGTTCTTTCGCTGCTCAGACAGTGACCGCAACCGGTTCTACGCTGGAAAGCGCTGAAGCAAAAATCGCCGCTCAGGCTGAACGCGCAGGTGCCAGCGATTACAAAATCACTCAGGCCTATACCGGTAACCGCGTGCACATGACCGCCGAACTGCTGAAATAAGATACCTTAGTACTGTCGAAAGAGCGCCCTTGAGGCGCTTTTTTAGTTTATGCCCGCCATTCGCAGCAGCGCCGTCACCACTGCCGCAGCGACGATCACCACGATTAGCGGCATCTTGCGCCAGGCGAGAAATACCGCAAAAGCCACGCCCAGCACGCGGGCCATGCCAGCGAAGTGTTCACCTTCGTAAAAGGTGGTCGCCAGCGCAACGGAGAACAGTAATACCGTTGCGGCGTCGGAAAGCAGCGCCTGCGAGCGTTCCGAGAACGCTAAACGGCTCCCAAGCTTCGCTCCTCCTAAACGCATTAAATACGTTCCCAGAGATAACATGGCGATACCGACGATAAACAGCGTCATGTTGCCCATTATTTTTTCCTCGTCAGTAAGCCAAACAGTGAGAGCAGAACCGGTAAACCGACCGGCGCAAAGGGGATGGCGGCAAGCGACAACCCGGCACCGCTACAGGCGCGAATCAGCGTGGTGCGGTTTTTAAAGGCCGGGACCACTAAGGCTAATAAAATTGCAGGGAAGACGGCATCCAGACCGATGGTTTCCGGGGCGGGGAGCAGTTTGCCGACGCCCGCGCCGATCAGTGTGCCAACAGGCCAGAAAATCGCGACGCCCAGACCGCACAGCCAGAAGGCGGCTTTACGTTGTTCGGGCGTTTTTTGCGACAGGCCAAAGACTACGCTTTCGTCGTTCATGATATGACAGCCGAGGAAACTCGCAGCCCGGGAGCCCACCAGGTCGCGAACCGTGACGCCAAACGGCACGTGTCGGGCGTTGACCAGTAAACCGGCCGCCGCCGCCGCCAGTGGGTTACCGCCGCTGGCGACGATGCCGATAAACATAAATTCGGACGCACCCGCCAGTACCGTAATCGAAAGCACAAACGGTACCCACAGCGGGAAGCCGTAGGCCATCGCCAGCGAGCCGTATGACATGCCGACTACGCCGACGGCCAGACAGACTAAAAATATTGCTTTTATCGTGTCGCCTTTGAGACTGGAAAAATAATGTTTCATACCGTTTTAGCCATATCGAACGAATTTCCATTATAATGAACGCGACCAGTTAATATTACAAGTCGAACGATTCGTTCGATATAAAGAACATGGAGTCGTGAATGACCCAGCCCATCAGTATGATCGCGAAAAGCCTTGTGCGTGAACGCCAGCGCACCGGTTTGTCATTGGCAGAGATTGCCCGTCGCGCAGGGATTGCAAAATCGACACTCTCGCAATTGGAAGCGGGCAATGGCAATCCTAGCCTGGAAACGCTCTGGTCGCTGTGTGTGGCGTTGGATATTCCCTTTGCTCGCCTGCTGGAGCCGCAGGAACAAAAAACGCAGGTGATTCGTCGCGGAGAAGGGACAAAGGTGGTAGCCGAGCAGGCGCACTATCAGGCCATTTTACTGGCCGCCTGCCCGCCGGGGGCGCGGCGGGATATCTATCTGCTGCTGACGCAACCGGGCGCGGATCGTATTTCACAGCCGCATCCACCGGGATCGGTTGAACACATCATCGTGACGCAGGGTAAGGCGATGGTAGGATTGACTGAAGCGCCGGAGGAGTTAGGCGAGGGGGACTATATTTGTTACCCCGCCGATCGGGCGCATATTTTTAAAGCGCTGGAGCCTGACACCCAGGCGATTCTGGTCTCTGAGCAAAATTGAATTGTCGGATGGCGCTATCGCTTATCCGACCTACAAAAAATAAAACCGTAGGCCCGGTAAGCTTGCGCCACCGGGCATATAACTTACTGCAAATAAAACACTTCTTTTAGCTCTGCGCTAACCGGGCTGTTGTCCGGGTTTGCTGGCATTACGTCACGCATATGCTTCCACCAACGTTGGCAAACGTCGGTGCTGGCAACGGCATTCCAGCGTTCTTCGGACTCAATCTCAACGGTGGCGAACAGCAGATTGCGCGCCTGATCGAGATAAATCGCGTAGTGATGGGCGCCGTGCTCTTTCAGCACCGCTTCCAGCTCTGGCCAGATGGGGTTATGACGACGCTGGTACTCAACGTGCGCGTCGGCATTCACCTGCATCACAAAGGCCTTGCGGATCATAACGCCTCCAGATACAGCTCGCGGACCTCGTCGCGGCTGGCGGTGCGCGGGTTGCACGGCGCACACGGATCGGCCAACGCTTTATCCAGCCAGCCTTCAATATCCTCTTTCGTCACGCCAAGGGAGCTAAAGCCCGCAGGAATACCGACACGCTTGCTGAGTGCACGAATCGCGTTGATGGCCTCCATACTTGCCGCTTCATCGCTCATGTTACGGATATCGACGCCCATTGCCTGCGCCACGCGGGCAAAGCGCGCCACGGCGTTCGGACGGTTAAAGTTTTCGATTACCGGCAGCAGGATGGCGTTGCAGACGCCGTGTGGCAGATTATGGGTTGCGCCCGGCTGGTGCGCCAGCGCATGCACCAGACCCAGACCAGCGCTGTTAAATGCCATCCCCGCCAGATACTGACCAAACGCCATTTGCTCACGGGCTTCGAGGTTATGACCGTCGTCGACCGCTTTTGGTAGCCACAGGTTGATCAGGCGAATCGCTTCCAGTGCGTTAGCGTCGGTAAGCGGATGAGCACCAACGGAAACATAGGCTTCCACCGCGTGGGTCAGGGCGTCCATACCGGTTGCGGCGGTGACGGAGGCCGGGATTTCCAGCATCACGCTGGCATCATCCACGGCGATATCCGGGATGATATTCGGGTCGATGATCACCTCTTTAACCTTACGGGCAGAGTCGATAATGACTGCGTTGCTGGTCATCTCTGCTGCCGTACCGGCGGTAGTGTTGATGGCGACCAGCGGGACGCCCGCATTTTTCACTTTGCCCACGCCGGAGTAAGCGGTAGAAGGGCCAGGGTTGGCTGTCAGGATTTTTACCGCTTTGGCGGTATCGATCGGGCTGCCACCACCGAAGGCGATGATGTAGTCACATTCTGCGTTCTGATAGGCCGCAAAACCTTTCTGTACCAGCTCTTCTGTCGGGTTCGGGAATACTTCATCAAACAGGTGGTAAGACATTTGATGTTTATCCAGCGCGGCAAACAGGCTATCCAGCAGGCCCAGTTTTACCAGTTGACCATCGGTGACGATCAGCGCTTTGCCCCATTGTTTATTCGCCACGAGATTCACCATATCGGCAATCGCGCCGGCGCCATGCAGGCTAATTTTTGGCAGTGCCAACATAAAGCTCATCACTATTCTCCTTAATAATAAAATCCTGTAGGCCGGATAAGGCGAAGCCGCATCCGGCGTTGAGTTGGGAGGTATCAGTACAGCTCTATGGCGCTTGCCAGCGGCGTAACACCAAAGCGTTTGCCAAGTGCGACCAGCTCTTCACGCGAGATGGTCTGCTTCATACCGCCCATCGAAAAGATTTTGACCAGAACTTCGGCGGATTTCTCTGCGGTATCTATCAAACCGAACGCTTCGTCTAGGGTAGGTCCGCTTCCGAACACGCCGTGGAACGGCCAAAGTACCAGCGAGTGTTTCTGCATTTCCTCGGCGGTAGCCTGACCAATTTCATCTGTACCCGGCACCATCCACGGCAGAATGCCAACGCCATCCGGGAACACCACCAGGCACTCGGTGCTGCCTTCCCACAGCTTGCGGGTAATCAGCGCTGTGTTGTTTTCCAGTACGTAGGTCAGAGCGATCAGGTTGGTGGCATGGCAGTGCATGATCACGCGGTCTTTACCGTTCGTCGCTTTAATGCGTTCGCAGTGGGAGAGGAAGTGAGCCGGCAGTTCAGAGGTCGGCACGGCCTCGTGGGTCAGGCCCCAGAGGATGTGGTAGCCCGCACCGTCGCTGTCTACTTGTACCACGCCCAAATTTGCCGCGGGATCGAGCTGAACGTTACGGAAAAATTTACCGGAACCAGTGACGATAAACGGCGTGTTTGCCAGCAGCGGCATCGGCTGACTTAGCGCAATATAGCGTGGTTTTTCGTAGAAATCGGCGCTAAACGACGCGATATCTGCTTCATCAAGACGCAGCGTCAGGTTGCCGCCGTTACGCTCGTCCCAGCCTTTCAGCCACGCATCAGAAGTGGCTTTGATCATCCCCTGGACGAACCAGGAAGTCGTAATATTTTGCATGTTCGGTGTTCCTGTTTATTGCCCGAACGTTATCGGGTCTTACGAAGGCCGGATAAGCGAAGCGGTATCCGGCAATCGTGTTTCATTCATTGCCAGATGGCGACGCGGGGCGTCTTATCTGGCCTACAAGCCTGGCGTCACGGTTAGCTACGTTTGCTCAAAATCTCTTTTTCATAAGCGCGCACGCTGTCCAGCCACTGGCTGCCCGCAGGCGTGTCGTGGCGCTGGCAATACATCTCCCAGACGGCCTGCCACGGCAGCGATTTTTGCTCTTCCAGCAGGGCCAGGCGTGCGGTGTAGTCGCCGTTGGCTTCGAGCTGACGCAGTTGTTCGGTGGGTTCTAACAGCGCGCGCAGCAGGGCTTTTTTCATATTGCGGGTGCCGATCACCCACGCGGCAATGCGGTTAATGGAGGCGTCGAAGAAGTCGAGGCCAATGTGTACGCGGTCAAACAGGTTGTGGCGGACGATCTCGCTGGCAATCGCCTGAGTTTCATCATCCAGCAGCACCACGTGGTCGCTGTCCCAGCGCACCGGACGGCTGACGTGCAGCAGCAGGCGCGGTACATACAGCATGGCGGCAGAAATTTTGTCGGAGATCACTTCAGTCGGATGGAAGTGGCCCGCATCCAGACACAGTGCGGTCTGGCGGCTGGTGGCGTAACCCATGTAGAACTCGTTAGAGCCCACGGTGTAGCTTTCCGCACCGATGCCAAACAGCTTGCTTTCGACGGCATCGATATGGTGCGCCGGGTCAAGTTTCTCGCTGATCACTTCGTCCAGTGCGTCCAGCAGACGCTGGCGCGGCGCTAAACGGTCAATGGTGATGTCTTTCATGCCATCCGGGATCCAGATGTTCATCACCGATGGTGTACCCAACTGCTCGCCAAAATACGCCGAGACGCGACGGCTGGCTTTGCAGTGATCGATCCAGAACTGGCGAATGGTGTCGTCGGCGTGCGCCAGCGTGAAACCGTCGGCGCTCAGCGGGTGTGAGAAGCAGGATGGGTTGAAATCCAGCCCTAACTGGTTCGCTTTCGCCCACTCAACCCAGTTTTTGAAGTGTTCGGGTTTGATTTGGTCGCGGGGAACCGGTGTATCCGATTCCAGATAGATCGCGTGCAAATTCAGACGTTTTGGACCAGGAATCAGGCTTAGCGCTTGCTCCAGATCGGCCCGCAGTTCGGTGGCGTTACGCGCTTTACCCGGATAGTTACCGGTAGCCTGAATACCGCCAGTAAGCGAGCCTTCCGGGTTTTCGAAACCGGCGACATCATCGCCCTGCCAGCAGTGCATGGAGACCGGCAAACGATCGAGCTGGCGTAAGGCCGCCTCGACATCAATGCCTACCGCGGCGAAACGCAGTTTTGCCAGTTCCCAGGCTTGTTCAAGTTGAGTGGTCATGCGCAAAGCTCCTTTGTCTGTCGTAGTGATTGAAACTGCGCCTGGTAGCGGGCAATTTCACTTTCAGGATTGGGAATAAAGGTGGTCAGGTCATAGTTGGCGCGTACCACCTGACGGAAATCATCGACGTTGTTCAGCTCGTCCAGCGTCATCAGCTGGATGCCAATATTGCCGAGCGTGGAAGCCTCAATCGGCCCGGACATCACGCGAATACCGCAGGCATCCGCACATAGCTGGTTCAGTAAGGTGTTCTGGCAGCCACCACCGACAATGTGCAGTTGGCTAAATGCTGCACCACGCAGTTGAGCCAGTTCTTGCAGGATATCGGCGTACAGCAACGCTAGGCTGTCGAAGATACAGCGCGCCAGTTCGGCGTTTTGCAGGGGAACGGGTTGGCCTGATTCACGGCATGCCGCCTGAATTTCTGCACTCATATCGTCGGGGTTGATAAAGCGATCGTCGTTCGGGTTTATCAGGAACTGGCAGGCCGGCAGCGCTTGCGTTTGGCAGATAAGCGTTGGCAGGTCGGTAATCTGGCGCTCTTTTAATACGCGCTGGAGCAGCCATAGCCCCATAATATTTTTCAGGACACGGTAACGTCCTTCCGCGCCGCCTTCATTGGTGATATTCGCCGCCAGCGCCGCATCGTTGGTATACGGTGTTCTGCTCTCAAAGCCCATCAGCGACCAGGTTCCGGAAGAGAGATAGGCGCTGTTTTTGTCGGCCAGCGGAGAAGCAATGACCGCACTGGCCGTGTCGTGACTGGCGACGGCGACAACCGGAATTTGGTTTTTCTGCGGGCAAATCCAGTGGCCGATCACGTTCCCTGGATGCGTCGGGCGACCAAACCAGGCTTTGTCTGCCCCGGTCCACGCCAGCAGTGTGTCATCCCAGTCGTCGGTATTGATATTGACTAGCTGGGTGGTGGTGGCGTTGGTGTATTCCCAGTTCATTTTGCCGGTCAGGCGAAAGCTGAAGTAGTCGGGGATCAGCAGGGCATGGGCCACCTGCGGGAGCAGTTCTGGCTGCTGTTCAACCAGCGCACGCAGTTGATACAGGGTGTTAAAGGGCAGAAACTGAATGCCGCTACGGCGGTAAATTTCACCTTTACCCGGCTGCTTCATCGCCTGCGCCAGAATGCCGGTCGTGCGGCTGTCACGGTAAGAGACCGGCAGACCGACACGTTGACCGACGTGATCGATCAGAACGTAATCCACGCCCCAGGTATCAATGCCGATGCTGTCTATCCGAATACCTTCATCGCAGACTTTTTTCAGGCCAAGACGAATATCGTGTTCCAGGCTGTCGATGTCCCAGGTGTCAAAACCGTCTGTTTTTTGCAGGCAGTTCATGAAGCGGTGGATTTCACGTAGCGTCAGGGAGCGGTGTTCACTGTCGTAACGCGCCAGCATTACGCGCCCACTGGATGCGCCGAGATCGACTGCGACACAATGGCGAAAAGTCATAGCGAGGTCCTTCTGAGTTTTATTGCACTCAGTCTAAGAACCCCAGATAAAGCGTACCTTCTTGACAGTGACAGCCACAATTAGCGGCTGGCAACATGGCAAAGGTGAACGTGACGCTGTTCACAATTTCTATTAATAGGACCTGTTTTAGCGGATGTGACGCCTTCCGCAATTCCCGATCTTTCCCGTCATTTCTTGAAGAATTGACCGTGTTTACGCACTTTGGCGTCAAAAATTTAAGGTGAGGGTGATAACCCTTAATTACTATTCAGCCATGTTCATTTGATCGGGAAGGATGTCATCATGACGGTATTGCATTGCGTGGATTTTTTTCCGACAGGTAAAGCGCCAGTGGCTATTGAACCGCGGCTTCCTCAACCTGCGTTTCCAGAGCATCATCATGATTTTCATGAAATTGTGGTGGTCGAACATGGAACGGGGATCCATGTGTTCAACGGGCAGCCTTACACCATCAGCGGCGGTACGGTGTGTTTCGTTCGCGATCATGACCGGCATTTATATGAACATACTGACAATCTGTGCCTGACCAATGTGTTGTATCGCTCTCCGGATGCGTTTCAATTTCTGGCTGGGCTGAATCAGCTTTTACCTCAGGAACAGAATGGGCAGTATCCCTCCCACTGGCGGGTGAATCAGGGGGTGTTGCAGCAGGTTCGACAACTGGTGGGGCAGATGGAAGCGCTCGGTGAGGGGATGGATACACCAACGGCGGCAAATCGCGAGATCCTGTTTATGCAACTGCTGGTGCTGCTGCGTAAAAGCAGCCTGATGGAAGCAGCGACCGATAACGACGCGCGGCTTAACCTCCTGATGGCGTGGCTGGAAGATAACTTTGCCGACGAGGTGTGTTGGGAGGCGCTGGCCGAGAAGTTTTCCCTCTCTTTGCGCACTCTGCATCGCCAGCTCAAACAGCAAACCGGATTGACGCCGCAGCGCTACCTTAACCGCTTGCGGCTGATCAAGGCCCGACATCTGCTTCGCCACAGTGATGACAGTGTGACAGACATCGCTTATCTCTGCGGATTCGGCGACAGTAACCACTTTTCGACGCTTTTTCGTCGTGAGTTCAAGTGGTCACCACGCGATATTCGTCAGGGGCGCGATCTCGTTGTGGCAAGCCGCCTCCAGTAACGCGAAAGCTATCAACGTTTTTTACCGCCGAATCTCAGATAATCATGTCCCTTAACGCCGGATGGTGGCTACGCCTTATCCGGCCTACGTGGATGCCCTGTAGGCCGGATAAGCGCAGCGCATCCGGCAAGCATTCAGGTTGAGGTCATGTGATGGCGAATCAGCTAATCCTTCTGAAATCAGACTTCTTTGCGCATGAGCAGCAGGCTGTGGCCGTGGCTGACCGTTATCCGCAGGATGTCTTTGCTGAGCATACCCACGAGTTTTGCGAGCTGGTTATGGTCTGGCGCGGTAATGGTCTGCATGTCCTTAACGATCGTCCGTACCGGATAACCCGTGGCGACCTGTTTTACATTCGCGCCGAAGATAAACACTCCTACACCTCCGTGAACGACCTGGTGTTGCAAAATATCATCTACTGCCCGGAGCGGTTGACGCTGAATGTTGACTGGCAAGGGGCGATCCCCGGATTTGACGGTACGCCGAGGCAGCCGCATTGGCGACTCGGCAGCGTTGGCATGAGTCAGGTCCGACAGGTGATAAGCCAGCTTGAGCATGAAAGCAATCAGCGTGATGCACAGGCTTTTACCATGGCTGAGCTGCTGTTCGGGCAGTTGGTGACACACCTTAAGCGGCATCGTTATGCCACGGATACGCTCCCGGCGACCTCCAGTGAAACGCTGCTGGATAAACTGATCACCGCGTTAGCCGGTAGCCATGAGCATGCGTTTGAACTGGATACGTTTTGCGAGCGCGAACAGTGCAGCGAGCGCGTTTTGCGCCAGCAGTTTCGCAGCCAGACCGGGATGACCATCAACCAGTATCTCCGCCAGGTGCGGGTTTGCCATGCGCAGTATCTGCTCAAACATAGTCGGTTGATGATTAGCGAGATTTCCATGCGCTGCGGTTTTGAGGACAGTAACTACTTTTCAGTGGTATTTACGCGGGAAACCGGGATGACGCCGAGCCAGTGGCGTCATCTCAGTACTCAGCATGCTTAGCTGGCCATTCCCAGACCGACAATGTTTGCCGCGACAATGATCACCACGCAGCCGAGGCTTAGCACGCTGACCGGACGACGACCCGCGTTTTTCCACTCTTTCAATACCAGACCGACAATCCCGCCGCACAGAACATAGAAGCTCATGTGCAGCATCCAGCTTACATAGTCATACTGCGCCGGAATACGTGCGTGGCCCCAGGCGTAGAAGAAGAATTGCAGATACCACATCAAGCCACCAAGCGCAGAGAGCAGCACGTTGGTGATAATCAGCGGCTTGGCTAACGAGAAGTCGGCTTTTATCGACAAGTTCTTCACTTTTGCCAGACGAATGAAGCAGAAGCCCAGGTTAACAAGCGCGCCACCGCCCATAATGACCACATAGCTAGGCAGGGCGACATACAGCGGATCGACGCCCAACGCGGCGGCGGCATCGTGCATCGGTTTCGCCGCGTTCATCGCAAAGGACATCCCGGCGGAGAAAATACCGCACATGACGGCCAGAACCAGACCTTTTTTCAGGTTGAAATCTTCCGCTTTGATGCCCATTTTGCGTTCTTTTAACTGACCGGCACGGGTAACAATGCCTACGCCAATCAGCGCGACCAGTACGCCAAGCAGCGTCATGCGGCCACCAGAGGTATTGATCAGTACATCAAAATTGCCGTTGATAATCGGGGTCATCAGCGTGCCGACAATCAGCGTAATACCTATCGCAATCCCGATACCCATCGACATACCGAGATAGCGCATGGTCAGGCCATAGTTGATATTGCCAATCCCCCACATTGCACCAAACAGAAATACCGGAGCCAGTGTGGAGAGGCTGAAGGAGCTGAAGTAGGCCCAGAAATCGGGAAGTAACATGGCGCTGATGGTCCACGGCAGGATTATCCAGGAGACGATCCCGCCAACCGACCACATCGTTTCCCATGACCAATGTTTGACTTGCTTGAACGGGGCATAGAAACAGGCGGCACTGGCTGCCCCTATCAAATGCCAAAAGATACCCATCGTAATCGCGTTACTCATGACTTAATCCTCGTTATTTTTTATCGTCGGTAATGACCCCTCCGACCTAACGAGTTTAAAAATTACGCAGGTGGTTAACCTTTTGACGATTGCCGCCCTTTTGCGCATGTTGGCAATTATCACGTTAAGTGGGTGATTCGGCTCACATCTTTAACAATGGGTTTGATTCATTAAGACCCTGTAAAAAGTACGGCATTGATAATCATTTTCAATATCATTTAATTAACTATAATGACCCAACTGCTTACGCGGCGTTAACACTGGCCGCCCGACAATACTGGAGATGATTATGAGTTATACACTGCCATCCCTGCCGTACGCTTATGATGCCCTTGAACCGCACTTCGATAAGCAGACGATGGAAATCCACCACACCAAACACCACCAGGCTTACGTAAATAACGCCAACGCTGCTCTGGAAAGCCTGCCTGAATTCGCCAGCCTGTCCGTTGAAGAGCTGATCACCAAACTGGATCAACTGCCAGCAGACAAGAAAACCGTACTGCGTAACAACGCGGGCGGTCACGCTAACCACAGCCTGTTCTGGAAAGGCCTGAAAACCGGTACTACGCTGCAGGGCGACCTGAAAGCGGCTATCGAACGTGATTTCGGCTCCGTTGACAACTTCAAAGCTGAATTTGAAAAAGCAGCGGCAACCCGCTTTGGCTCCGGCTGGGCGTGGCTGGTTCTGAAAGGTGACAAACTGGCTGTTGTCTCCACCGCCAACCAGGATTCCCCGCTGATGGGTGAAGCTATCTCTGGCGCTTCCGGTTTCCCAATCGTGGGCCTGGACGTTTGGGAACACGCTTACTACCTGAAATTCCAGAACCGTCGCCCGGACTACATCAAAGAGTTCTGGAACGTTGTGAACTGGGACGAAGCTGCCGCACGTTTCGCAGCAAAAAAATAAGTTCTACGCTTTAACAAAGCCCTGCAAGCGATGCTTGTGGGGTTTTTTTGTGATCAAACTCAATATAAAAACAATGATCCACTTAAATTGAAACAAGGTTTTATTATGCGAGTGAGATCACTTTTATAGTCTCTATGAATGTCTATCTTCTTTTCATCAAGACGGGCGCATCTCAAAGCAAGATGCAATCGCCCATAAAAATTGCCCCATTTTTATGTCTACAGGTGATGGAAATGCAGATCAAACGTACGATAGAGAAAATCCCAGGCGGTATGATGCTGGTGCCGCTTTTCCTGGGCGCGTTGTGTCACACCTTTTCCCCCGGCGCCGGGAAATATTTCGGCTCCTTTACCAACGGTATGATCACCGGTACGGTACCTATCCTGGCAGTCTGGTTCTTTTGCATGGGGGCGTCGATCAAGCTAAGCGCCACCGGCACCGTGCTGCGTAAATCAGGTACGTTAGTCATAACCAAGATTCTGGTGGCGTGGGTGGTTGCAGCGATTGCTTCACGCATTCTGCCGGAACATGGTGTAGAGGTCGGATTCTTCGCTGGGTTGTCTACGCTGGCGCTGGTGGCCGCGATGGATATGACCAACGGCGGGCTGTATGCCTCGATTATGCAGCAGTACGGCACCAAAGAAGAGGCCGGAGCGTTTGTCCTGATGTCGCTGGAGTCTGGCCCGCTGATGACCATGGTGATTCTGGGAACCGCCGGGATCGCGTCGTTTGAACCGCACGTATTTGTTGGTGCAGTATTGCCGTTCCTGATTGGCTTTGCGCTGGGGAATCTGGACCCTGAACTGCGGGAGTTCTTCAGCAAAGCGGTGCAGACGCTGATCCCGTTCTTTGCCTTCGCATTAGGTAACACCATTGATTTGAGCGTGATTGCGCAGACCGGCGTGCTGGGTATTCTGCTGGGCGTGGCGGTGATTATCATCACTGGTATTCCATTGATTATCGCCGATAAACTGATTGGTGGTGGCGATGGTACGGCGGGGATTGCCGCTTCCAGTTCCGCGGGGGCGGCGGTTGCTACGCCTGTGCTGATTGCTGAAATGGTTCCGGCATTTAAACCGATGGCACCGGCAGCAACTTCCCTGGTCGCCACGTCGGTGATTGTGACCTCCATTCTGGTGCCGATTATCACGTCTATCTGGTCGAAAAAGGTCAAAGCAAGGGCGGCAGAAATTGATATTCGTGGTACCGTGAAGTAAGTCTCTTAAGCCGGATGGTCTGCTCCATCCGGCTTAATTATTTACCCTTTGACGACAAACACCTCATCGATTGTTCGGCACTCACTCTCGTTCAACTCTCCACCGGCATTACGTGACACGCCGGTACAATAGCCAAATTTACGCGATACCACGGTTTTGATGGTGGTGACAAAATCTTCGCCGATGGCATAGATGGACATGTAGGTGCCAATCTGGTCCTGAATATCGCGAAGCGCTGCCAGGTCGCCCTGTTTAAACGCTTCCCGCGCGCTGACAAACAGTTCCGGCATGACGTTGTTCAACCCTGAAATAATCCCCGCGCCACCTGCCAACAGGTTGGGAATGTAGTATTCGTCATAGCCGGACAGCACGGCAAAATCCTCCCGCACGGCGCGGGTGGTCTGAATCATGCTGCGGGTATGGGACTGACAGTCGACGGTGTCTTTAATGCCAGCAAAATTCGGGAATTCGGCGGCGAGGGTGGCTACCAGTTCGGGGGTTAAATCGCAGCCGGTGCGTGCCGGGAAGTTATAAGCAAACCATTTACCGCTGAGTTTCTGCCCCAACTGACGGAAGTAGCTCAGCAGCTGTTTCGCCGTTTGTCCGTAGTAATAGGGCGGCAGGATCATCACGGCATCGTAACCTGAGCGATACGCTTCCTGTGCCATCAATAAAACATCATTCTGGCAGGTGGATGAGACGTTGGCGACCATCTTTAGCGAGCTCATGGCGCGGGCCTCACGGATCAGCAGCAGCCTTTCTTCGAGCGTAAAGGAAGCAAATTCCCCGATGCTGCCCATCAGCAAAATCACGTCGATTTTGGCCTCGGTAAGGCGTTTGAGATGCTGGCTCAGACCGTTGAGATCGATCTTGCCATCATTGTCCATTGGCGTAATGGAAGGACACCAGACGCCAGCAAATTGCGATTGACCAGTCACGTTGTCGACTCCTTATTTGAAATGATGTTTCAAAACCAGATTACATTGATAGCATGTGTCCCTAAGTTTCATGTGAACCGTGCTCTCATTTTGAGCGACTGGGGTAAAATAAATGTGGTGTAATGGGGGAAATTTATCGGGAGAGGGAACAGATGCGATATCCGGTCGATGTTTTTACGGGCAAAGTTCGGGACTACACGGGAAGCCGTCCCAGCGCGATTGCTAAAGTCCAGATTGACGGTGAGTTGATGCTGACCGAACTGGGGCTGACGGGGGATGAACAAGCGGAAACGAAAATTCACGGCGGGCCGGATCGCGCGCTGTGTCACTATCCGCGTGAACACTATCAGCACTGGAGACAAGCGTTTCCGGAGCAGGCGGAGCTATTTGTCGCCCCCGCGTTTGGTGAGAACCTCTCTACTGAGGGGCTGACTGAAGAGAATGTGTATATTGGCGACATTTTCCAGTGGGGAGAGGCGCTGATTCAGGTCACGCAGCCGCGCTCGCCGTGCTTTAAGCTGAATTTCCATTTTGGCATCAGCGATATGGCCAGCCAGATGCAGGATGTGGGTAAGACAGGCTGGCTGTGCAGCGTCATCGCGCCTGGTCAGGTGTCAGCAGACGCGCCATTGATCCTGGCGTCACGCGTGAGCGACGTCAGCGTACAGGAGGCAATTGCTATCGCCTGGCATATGCCGTTTGATGATTCGCAATATCACCGTTTACTGTCGGCTGCCGGGTTATCAAAAAGCTGGACCAGAACGATGCAAAAGCGCCGTCTAAGCGGCAAGATCGAAGACAATTCCCGCCGTTTGTGGGGAAAATAAACCTACCTTCATCTGGCAATTAAATCAGGTGGCGACACCTGATTTACCTCTCCCCCGTGGTTCATCTCCTGCGTACCAAACCGGGCAAAAACCTGACGGTCACGGTTTGCTTAAAAGCCATTCTTGATACCTGGTCCACAAAAAGAAACTCTGCGTTGAAAAAAAACTTGAGTATTTCCTGCACTCAAATATCTTAGCTTCAAATTGGTTTAAACCAGATGAGCGAAATGAAAAAGAAAAACAATGTTGATGTGCTCAGAGAGCGCTTTGAAAGCTGGTTAAACGAGAATAATTTACCAGCGGGCTCCAAATTGCCCTCGGAGAGAGAGTTATGTGAGCTGCTGGATGCAAAGCGTATGACCTTACGTCAGGTTCTGATTGAGCTTGAGATCGATGCGCGTATTTTCCGCAAGAACCGCAGTGGTTGGTTTATTTCATCGAAGCGATTTATTTATAACCCTAAATCACTTTCCAGCTTCAATGCTGAAGCTTGTGCTCAGGGACGTAAGCCTTTTTGGGATTATTTAACCAAAGAAACCATTGATACAGTTCCGCATCATGTTGATGATGTTTTTCTCTCCTCCGGCGATCGCTATTTAGTTACCGGCTGGTGCGGCCTTGATTCACATAAAGTGTTTTACCATGAATCCTATATTGATGCCGATGTTGCGCCAGGATTCATTAATAAATTGGGCAATCAGTCTTTTGCCAGCGTCTGGGAAGATGCGTTTGGCCATGTTTTAAATATCAAAGAAATGATTTTTAAACCGGTCAATATGCCAGAAGTGGCCTGCAAAGAGCTGGGTGTTGCGCCTAATACGTATGGAATTTTAGTAGAAAAACATCGGGCTACCCGAGATAAAAAAGTGGTTCAGGTTGATTTCGAATACTGGCGACTTGAATCAGTGGAACTTGTTATTCGCGATGAATGAGAAAAATAATGGGAAAATGTAACCAAGAACTTCTTGCGGAACGCGCGAGAAATATACCGCTGTACCTACATGCTTATGCTTTTCATCTGAATATGCGCTACGAGAGAGTCCTGCCGGGGGATCTTCTGGATATTGCGCATCAGCAAAAATTGAAGGGTGTAAAAATACATGTTGAGGATGGTGAGTCCCAATCACTGCAGAAACTGAACGATCAGCAGCTACACGATTTTAAAGAAAAGGCCAAAAAATATAATCTGGATGTGCATATCGAAACGAGCGCATCGGATAAGGCAACATTGACGGATGCAATCCGTATTGCTGTTGCTACTGGTGCAACTTCAGTGCGTTTCTACCCGCGTTATGAAGGGTATCTGAACGATGTTATGGCGAAGATTGCCAATGATATTGCGTGGCTGTCTCAGTATGACGATTGCGGACTAAGCTTTACTATCGAACAGCATGAAGATCTGCAAGGCCATGAGCTGGTGACGCTGGTTAATAATAGCGGGATGAAAAATCTCTCTATTCTGTTTGATTTTGGCAACATGATTAATGCCAATGAGCAGCCGCTTTCTGCGTTAGAGGTTATGTCTCCTCTGATCACTCAGGTGCATATCAAAGACGCAAAAATTATTAAAGAAGGTAAAGGCTGGGGGCATGAGGCTTGTCGTTCAGGACACGGCGATTTACCCATGGAAGAGATGCTTAAGGCATTATTACTTTTAGGTGAAGATAAACCGCAAGTACATGCTTTTGGCCTGGAAGAAGAAGTTGAATATTATGCCCCTGCATTTCGCTTCGACGATGAGGGTGATAATCCATGGATCCCATGGCGCGATGCAAGTTATACGCCGCTGCCTGACAGCAACATGATTGATACGCGACTGGCGCAGGAAAAAGAACATGCTCTTGCCCAAATAAAATATATCCGTGATATATGTGACAAGTTTATAGGCAATTAATTAGTTTTCTTAAAATATTATTAAATGCGGAAAGGATTATGAAAATAATCCCCTGGCGTTATTAATTATACAATTTAATTTAGATATTTCTCTCAACAAGCAATGAGGGTTTAATCATGTTCATGAATAAATGGGCAAGACTCTGTTTTTTGATTTTAGGCGGCGGCACGATATTCAAGCTTTCGAGTATGAAAGATGTTTTCTATGTGCCAATGCAGAATGACTGGGGTTTAACTAATACGCAAATTGGGTTGAGCTTTACGGTTTATACGATTGTTCAGACAACCGGACTTTTTCTTTCTCTCTATATCGCAGACCGTTACTCCAAGAAAATATTATTACCGTTCGGTCTGATTGGCGTTGGGTTATGTGGCTTATATCTGGCAACGTTACCGTCATTTACCGGTTATCTCATTTGCTTTGCCGCGATGGCTTTCTTTGCCGATGTGGTTTATTGGCCGGTATTGCTGAAAGCCGTTCGTTTGCTGGGAACGAAAGAAGAACAAGGACGCATGTTCGGCTTTTTAGAAGCCGGACGTGGCGTGGTGGATGTTATCGTTGCATCTGGCGCTCTGTTTGTCTTCGTCCAGTTTGGTGAAGGTAAAGCGGGGATGCAGGCGGGCCTGTTGTTCTATACGGTAATTACGCTTGTGGCAGGTATTGTGACGTACTTTATTGTCGATGATGACAAAGTGAAAGGCGGCGAGAAAACCAGTGCCAACATGGAAGTGTTAAAGGGTATCAAACATGTTTTGTCCTGCCCTAATGTTTGGCTGGCTTCTTTAGGTATTTTCTTCGTTTATGCCGCGTACTGTGGACTGACTTACTTTATTCCATTCTTAAAAGATATCTATATGCTGCCGGTAGCGCTCGTCGGTGCGTACGGCATCATCAACCAGTATGCGCTAAAAATGGTAGGTGGGCCGATTGGTGGAATGTTGGCAGATAAAGTTGCTAAATCACCGACAGTGTATCTGAAGTGGACGTTCCTGATCTCTGCTGTAGCGATGCTTGTGTTCATGCAGTTACCGCATCAAACAATGAACGTGTATATCGGTATGGCGGCGACATTAGGGTTCGGAGCGATTATCTTCTCACAGCGCGCCATTTTCTTCGCGCCAATGGATGAGATCGGTACCCCACGTGAGTATGCGGGCTCGGCAATGGCATTTGGTTGCATCATCGGTTATATGCCAGCGATGTTTGCGTACACGTTGTACGGCTATTTGCTGGATACCAATAGCGGCATCACTGGCTACAACTATGTCTTTAGCGTGATGATTGCGTTCAGCTTAATGGGCTTTATCTGTTCGACCATTCTGGTGAAGCGGATTAAAAAGCTAAAGCTAGCGGCGGCAGAAGTGACAGCATAAAGCGAGAGCTTCCCCGGCACGAGGCTACCGGGGAAGCCTGTTAAGCGCGTTTATACAGCGGTAACCAAATCACCAGCCGTAAACCACCCAGCGGGCTGTCTTCGGCCTTCACCCAGCCACGATGCTGCTGAATTGCGGTTTCAACAATCGCCAGACCCAGACCTGTTCCGCCAGACTCGCGATCGCGCGCCTCATCGGTACGATAGAACGGACGGAAAATCTGTTCTCTGTCTTCAGGGCTAACGCCTGGGCCATCGTCGTCCACGGTGATGGTAATCCCGTCGATATCCACCGCGAAGCCAACTTCAATCTTCGTATGTGAATAGCGCAGGGCATTGCGCACAATGTTTTCCAGCGCACTTTCCAACGCATTTGGGTTACCGTACAGCGGCCACGGACCCGGCGGGAAATTCACCGTGAGTGATTTACCCATCTGCTCAGCTTCAAAGGCGGCGTTATCCAGCACTTCGCCCCACAGCTGATTAGCTTTCACTGTTTCACTGACCAGCGCGTTTTTCTGCTGATTACGTGACATCACCAGCAGGTCGTTGATCATGCTGTCCAGTCGGTGTGCTTCTGTTTCAATGCGCTCCAGCTCTTTGCTCTCACCGCTACGACGGCGCAGCAGAGCGGTGCCCAGTTGCAGACGCGTTAGCGGTGTTCTCAGCTCGTGAGAGATGTCCGACAGCAGGCGTTGCTGTGTGGTCATCATCCGTTCCAGCGCTGTCACCATCTGGTTAAAGCTGGCGCCTGCCGCCAGAAACTCCTGCGGACCGGCTTCCAGTTCCGGATGCTGACGCAGGTTGCCCTGGGCCACTTCATCCGCCGCGTTTTTCAACTTACGCGCAGGTTTCGCCAGACTCCAGGCAAGCCAAAGCAATAGCGGTGAGCTGACTAACATGGTGACGATCAGCAACAGCAGCGGTCGGTCGAACAGCAGGTTGATAAAGTCAGATTGTGAGCTGCTGGCAGGTCGTATGAGATACAGCTGGTAGTTATCTTCACCGTCTCTGACGGAGAAAGGCCCGACCATCTCAACGCGACCGTATTTTTTCTTTTGCGGATGGTCGGCGTTATCGGCCTGACCAATAAAGTTACGAATGATCTGCATTTCGTTGCGTTCTGCGCCGATCACGCGTCCTTCCGTCGTAACAAGTAATAACCGCTGTCCTGGCGGCGCCCACTTGTCTATCGCCCGAAACAAGCGACGCCACCACATCAAATCGTTGGGTGGATCGTTCGCCAGTTCAGCTTCAACGTGTTGCTCAATCATTAACCCCTGGCGCTGCTCGCTGTCCAGTAGCTCGGTCATCTGGCGTGAATCGAGCTTGGGTAACATCAGTACTAACATTAACACCAGTGCCAGCGTCAACCAGAAGATGGCAAAGATGCGTGCGGTTAAGCTCCCTATCATGAAGCGGAGACCATCAGGTAGCCGCGACCACGCAGGGTTTTAAACCACGGGTGTCCGTCTTTACGCTCTGGCAGCTTACGACGCAGGTTCGAGATATGCATATCGATCGCGCGATCGAAAGGCGTCAGGCGTTTGCCCAGCACTTCCTGGCTCAGGTGCTCACGCGAAACCACCTGACCGAGATGCTGAGCCAGCAAATAGAGCAGGGTGAATTCGGTGCCGGTTAACTCCAAAATTTGCCCGTCAAAGCTGGCTTCCTGGCGACCCGGATTAAGGCTTAACGCATCTACTTCCAGCGTCGGCGAGCCGTTATCGCTGTTCTGCTGCTGTTCGCTCCAGTGTGAGCGACGCAGAATAGCGCGGATGCGCGCGACCAGTTCACGGTCGTTAAACGGTTTAGGTAAATAGTCGTCCGCGCCCAGCTCAAGGCCAAGTACGCGATCCAATTCGCTGCCGCGAGCGGTCAGCATGATTACAGGTGTCTGGTGTGTCTGACGAAGTGCTTTCAGCGTATCAATGCCGTTTTTCTTCGGCATCATGACGTCGAGCAAAAGTAAATCGATGCTGTCATCCAGAAGCTCAAGCGCCTGTTCCCCATCATAGGCAACCAGCACATCGAAACCTTCCATTTCGAGCAACTCCTTTAACAGGGAAGTCAGCTCTCGGTCATCATCAACTAACAGGATTTTATTCATTGTTTACGTACCTCCGAGGCAGAAATTACGTCATCAGGCGTCGCTAATCTATGACTTTACGTTGTTTTACACCCCCTGACGCATGTTTGCAGCCCGAATCGTAAACTGTCTCTCGTTGAATCGCGACAGAAAAGATTTTGGGAGCAAGTGATGGGCAAAGTTACCGCTGCCGTCATGGCCTCAACGCTGGCACTCAGTACATTTAGCCATGCAGCTGAAGTCGTCACAGGCGATCACTGGCACCTGGGTGAAGGCTCATCGCAACGCAGCGTTCAGAGCCACATGTTTGACGGTATCAGTTTAACCGAACATCAACGTCAACAGATGCGAGATTTAATGCAGCAGGCAAGACACGAACAGCCTCCTGTTAATGTTAGCGAAATGGAGACAATGCATCGCCTTGTCACCGCAGAGAAATTTGATGAAAGCGCAGTGCGCGCTCAGGCAGAAAGAATGGCGCAAGAACAGGTTGCCCGCCAGGTTGAAATAGCCAGGATCCGCAACCAGATGTATCGCCTGTTAACGCCCGAGCAGCAAGCGGTTTTAAATGAGAAACATGAACAACGAATGGAGCAACTGCGCGATGTAGCGCACTGGAAAAAAAGCTCATCGTTGAATTTATTGAGTAGTAGCAACTCACGTTCCCAGTAGTAACCCTGTTTTCCTTGCCATAGACACCATCCCTGTCTTCCCCCACATGATGTGGGGTTTTTTTTTGCCCAAAATTTGTCCCTCGGTTATTGCCTGACTGTTTTACTTCATCCGTTATACTAGCGGCATATCCTGGCAGGAGTGTTTATGAATCAAACCTATGGGCGGCTGGTGAGCCGGGCGGCAATCGCGGCGACCGTGATGGCATCGCTGTTACTTTTGATCAAAATTTTCGCGTGGTGGTACACCGGATCGGTCAGTATTCTGGCAGCGCTGGTGGATTCTCTGGTGGACATCGCGGCGTCATTAACCAACCTGTTGGTGGTGCGCTATTCGCTGCAGCCCGCCGATGATGAACATACGTTCGGACACGGAAAAGCGGAATCGCTGGCGGCGCTGGCGCAAAGCATGTTTATTTCCGGTTCGGCGCTGTTTTTATTCCTGACCGGGATTCAGCATCTCATTCAACCCACGCCGATGAAAGATCCCGGCGTTGGGGTGGTTGTCACCATTATTGCGTTAGTGTGTACAATCATTCTGGTCTCGTTTCAGCGCTGGGTAGTGAAGCGTACGCAAAGTCAGGCCGTTCGGGCAGATATGCTTCATTATCAGTCTGATGTTATGATGAACGGTGCGATTCTCATTGCGCTCGGGCTGGCATGGTACGGCTGGCATCGTGCGGATGCCTTGTTTGCGCTCGGGATTGGCATCTATATTTTATATAGCGCATTACGCATGGGGTATGAGGCAGTGCAATCTTTGCTGGATCGCGCTTTACCCGATGAGGAACGTCAGGAAATTATTGATATCGTGACGTCATGGCCTGGAGTCAGCGGCGCTCACGATCTTCGCACGCGGCAGTCAGGGCCGACCCGCTTTATTCAGATTCATTTGGAAATGGAAGATAATCTGCCGCTCGTTCAGGCGCATTTAGTGGCTGAACAGGTTGAGCAGGCAATTTTACGGCGTTTCCCGGGATCGGATGTCATCATTCATCAGGATCCCTGTTCAGTCGTACCCAAGGAAGGCAAGATGTTTGAGCTTTCATAATTCGTTGTAAAAAAAGTGAACCGGGCCAGCATTTTGTGTATAAATTACCACCATTTGGCCTGACCTGAATCAATTCAGCAGGAAGTGATTGTTATACTATCTGCATATTCGTTGGATCGTTTCGATATGCGGAATCGACTTCCGGCAGCAGATTTCATTTTGCATTCCAAAGTTCAGAGGTAGTCATGATTAAGAAAATCGGTGTGTTGACAAGCGGCGGTGATGCGCCGGGCATGAACGCAGCAATCCGTGGTGTTGTACGTGCAGCGTTGACGGAAGGGCTGGAAGTCATGGGGATCCATGATGGCTACCTGGGTTTGTATGAAGACCGTATGGTCCAGCTTGACCGCTACAGCGTGTCCGACATGATCAACCGTGGCGGTACTTTCCTCGGTTCTGCTCGCTTCCCGGAATTCCGTGATGAAAACGTACGTGCGGTGGCGATCGAAAACCTGAAGAAGCGTGGCATCGACGCCCTGGTTGTTATCGGGGGTGACGGTTCTTACATGGGTGCAAAACGCCTGACTGAAATGGGCTTCCCGTGCATCGGTCTGCCGGGCACTATCGACAACGATATCAAGGGCACTGACTACACCATCGGCTACTTCACCGCGCTGGGTACTGTCGTTGAAGCGATTGACCGCCTGCGTGATACCTCTTCTTCTCACCAGCGTATTTCTATCGTTGAAGTGATGGGCCGCTACTGTGGTGACCTGACCCTGGCAGCAGCGATTGCCGGTGGCTGTGAGTTCGTGGTGGTTCCGGAAGTGGAATTCAGCCGTGACGATTTGGTTACTGAAATCAAAGCAGGTATCGCGAAAGGTAAAAAACACGCAATCGTAGCGATCACTGAACACATGTGTGACGTTGACGAATTGGCGCATTACATTGAGAAAGAAACGGGTCGTGAAACGCGTGCAACCGTACTGGGTCACATCCAGCGTGGTGGTTCCCCGGTTCCTTACGACCGTATTCTGGCATCCCGTATGGGCGCCTATGCCATTGAACTTCTGCTGGAAGGTCACGGCGGTCGCTGCGTAGGTATTCAGAACGAGCAGCTGGTTCACCATGACATCATCGACGCTATCGAAAACATGAAGCGTCCGTTCAAAGGTGACTGGCTGGACTGCGCGAAGAAACTGTATTAATTGCAATTGCCGGATGGCGGCTTGCGCCTTATCCGGCCTACATGATGCAAATCGTAGGCCTGATAAGCGTAGCGCCATCAGGCAAAAACTCGACTCCATATATTCCCCCAAGTTATAGCAAATCTTTTTTTATTCTTTAATGTTTGGATGCCTTTCTGGCACGCTTTGCTCATCACAACACTACCTAAGAGAGCTGGGCGATGAACAAATGGGGCGTAGGGTTAACATTATTGCTGGCATCGACCAGCGTTCTGGCAAAGGATATTCAGTTACTTAACGTATCGTACGATCCAACGCGTGAACTGTACGAGCAGTACAATAAGGCCTTCAGCGCGCACTGGAAGCAGGAAACGGGCGACAACGTCGTGATTCGCCAGTCGCATGGTGGTTCGGGTAAACAGGCGACCTCCGTCATCAACGGCATTGAAGCCGATGTCGTGACGCTGGCACTGGCTTACGACGTGGATGCCATTGCTGAACGTGGCCGTATCGATAAAAACTGGATTAAACGCCTGCCGGATAACTCTGCGCCTTACACCTCCACCATCGTATTCCTGGTCCGCAAAGGCAATCCCAAACAAATTCATGACTGGAACGATTTAATCAAACCGGGCGTATCGGTCATTACGCCAAACCCGAAAAGCTCCGGCGGAGCTCGCTGGAACTATCTGGCGGCATGGGGCTATGCCCTGCACCACAACAACAACGATCAGGCCAAGGCACAAGACTTTGTGAAGGCCCTGTATAAAAACGTTGAGGTACTCGATTCTGGTGCACGTGGTTCAACCAATACCTTCGTTGAACGTGGTATCGGTGATGTGCTGATTGCCTGGGAAAACGAAGCGCTGTTGGCAACGAACGAGCTGGGCAAAGATAAATTCGAGATAGTGACCCCGAGTGAATCTATCCTCGCGGAGCCGACCGTGTCCGTGGTTGATAAAGTGGTGGAAAAGAAAGACACCAAAGCGGTGGCGGAAGCTTACCTGAAGTATCTCTACTCTCCGGAAGGTCAGGAAATTGCGGCGAAAAACTACTATCGTCCACGTGATGCAGACGTTGCGAAGAAATACGAAAACGCATTTCCGAAGCTGAAGCTGTTCACTATCGACGAAGAGTTTGGCGGCTGGACGAAAGCGCAGAAAGAGCACTTCTCTAACGGCGGTACGTTCGACCAAATCAGTAAACGATAAATAAGTCTCTGATTTACCGACCCGGTGGCCTAACGCGACCGGGTTTTTTATTTGTCATGGTTTTGCGTTACTCTTGCCCTTCAATGGGATACAGGAAACGCGTAATGAAAAAAGCAGGCTATCTTTTACTGGCGGTGATTGTGGTCGCCGCCGCTGCAGGTATCGGGTACTGGAAATTCACCGGCAACCCGGACGCATTACGCCAGATCGTTCTTCAGCAATGCCTGCCGCACCAGTTGCAGCAGCAGGACCCCGCACCATGCGCTGAAGTAAAGCCGGATGCTGGATATGTGGTGTTCAAAGACCGTAACGGCCCACTGCAATATCTGTTGATGCCTACCTGGCGGATCAACGGTACGGAAAGTCCGCTGTTGTTGAAATCAGGCACACCGAACTTTTTCTGGCTGGCCTGGCAGGCGCGTAGCTTTCTGAGCCAAAAATACGGCCAGGAAATCCCTGACAAAGCAGTCTCTCTGACCATTAACTCACGTAGCGGGCGTACGCAAAATCACCTGCATATTCATATCTCCTGCCTGCGAACCGATGTCAGAAAGCAGCTGGATGACAACCTGGCGAAAATCAGCACCCGCTGGCTACCATTACCGGGTGGGCTGCGCGGTCATGAATATCTGGCACGTCGCGTCACGGAAAATGAACTGGCACAACGCAGCCCGTTTATGATGCTGGCGGAAGAGGTGCCGGATGCGCGTGAGCATATGGGCAGCTATGCGTTGGCGATGGTGCGCCAGAGCGACGAATCCTTTGTCCTGCTGGCTACTCAGCGCAATCTGCTGGCACTGAATCTCGCCTCCGCTGAGGAAATTCAGGATCATCAATGTGATATTCTGCGTTAACCCCACCTAATCTGGCGTTTACTCCGCATGCCTGTCCCCGTATTCTTGTTGAAAAAAACAACAGGAGACAGGCATGTCGCTCTGGCTTACACACCCTCTGTTTATCCCCTCTCTGGTGGTTGGTATCACCATTCTGCTCTGGGCTACGTCGCTGCTGCCGGAGTTTATAACGGCGCTGCTGTTCTTTGCCGTGGCGATGGTCGCCAAAATCGCGCCACCGGATGTGATTTTTGGCGGCTTTGCGTCCTCCGCATTCTGGCTGGTGTTTAGCGGCTTTGTACTGGGTATTGCGATTCGTAAAACGGGGCTGGCGGACAGGGCGGCGAGGGCGCTGTCATCGAGGTTGACTGATTCCTGGCCGTTAATGGTGGCGAGCGTAGTGCTGCTGAGTTACGCGCTGGCATTTGTAATGCCATCCAACATGGGCCGCATTGCGCTGCTGATGCCGATTGTCGCGGCGATGGCGAAACGAGCCGGAATTAACGAAGGCACGCGCGCCTGGTATGGTCTGGCACTGGCCGTCGGGTTTGGGACGTTCCAGCTTTCTGCGACGATTTTACCCGCTAACGTACCGAATCTGGTGATGAGCGGCGCGGCGGAAGGCTCTTACGGCATCCACCTCAATTATCTTCCCTATTTGCTGCTGCATACGCCGGTTCTGGGTTGGCTTAAAGGCGCGGTGCTCATTGTGCTTATCTGCTGGTTGTTCCCTGGCAAGCCGCATGCGCCGCGCGATCTCACGCCGCCGGAGCCGATGAGCCGGGATGAAAAACGTCTGGCCTGGATGTTAGCGGTGGTGCTGTTCTTGTGGGTAAGCGAAAGCTGGCACGGTATTGGCCCCGCGTGGACCGGGCTGGCGGCGGCAGTTATCACATTGCTACCACGGGTTGGCTTTATCAATGGCGACGAGTTTTCCGCTGGGGTCAACATTCGTACCTGTATTTATGTGGCGGGTATTCTGGGGCTGGCGATCACCGTCACGCAGACCGGTATTGGTAGCGCCGTTGGCGAAGCGCTGTTACAGGTGATGCCGCTGGATGCGGAAAAGCCGTTTACCAGTTTCCTCGCGCTGACCGGTATTACCACTGCGCTTAATTTTATTATGACGGCGAACGGTGTTCCGGCGCTGTATACCACGTTGGCGCAAAGCTTTGCCGATGCGACGGGATTCCCACTGCTGTCGGTGATTATGATCCAGGTGCTGGGTTATTCCACACCACTGTTGCCGTATCAGGCTTCACCGATCGTGGTGGCGATGGCGCTCGGGAAAGTACCTGCAAGGGCGGGGATGCTGCTGTGTATCGCACTGGCGGCGGCAACATATCTGATTCTTCTGCCGCTGGATTACGCTTGGTTTACGGTGTTGGGAAAACTGTAGCTGTATCAAAATGTTAATTTTTTGTTTTGTGAGTGAGTGAATTGTATTATGCGCGGCAATATTGGTTAATGCCTGAGCGCAGATTTGCGCACTGGAAATTCAAGGATTGATTCATGGACAGTTTAACCCCCATCCGCTGTTGGCCTGCCATCATCTCGCTCGTGATTACGCTGACCATCTGGTTTGTTATCCCGTGTCCACCTGACGTAACCCCGCAAGCGTGGCACCTGCTGGCACTGTTTATTGGTACGATCGCTGCGATTATCGGTAAAGCCATGCCGATTGGCGCAATTGCGATTGTGGCGATTATGCTGGTGGCGATGACTGGCGTTACTAACCCCGGCAAACCCTCCGCGGCGTTGAACGATGCGTTGAGTGGTTTTTCTAACCAGCTAATCTGGCTGATCGGTTTATCCATTATGCTGTCGCAAAGTCTGTTAAAGACTGGCCTGGGAGCGCGTATTGGCTACGGGTTTATTGCGCTATTTGGTAAAAGAACGCTGGGCATTGCGTGGGCATTAACCCTTGCGGAAACGCTAATTGCACCCGTAACGCCAAGCAATACCGCGCGTGGCGGCGGCATTATCCACCCGGTAATGCGGGCGATTGCGGAGAGCCTCGGCTCGCAGCCAGGCCATGCCGAGAATGGCTCAACGGGCCGTTATCTCGCGCTGGTGAACTACAACATTAACCCGATCAGCTCGGCAATGTTCATCACTGCGACCGCACCTAACCCGTTAATCGTCAGCTTTTTGACGAAGGGGACGGATGGCGTGCTGAACATGACCTGGGGAATGTGGGCTATTGCGGCGCTTCTTCCTGCTCTGGTATCACTGGTTGTCATGCCGATTGTAATCTGGTGGCTCTATCCGCCAGCTATCACGCGCACGCCAAATGCGCCGCAGTTCGCGCGGCAAAAACTGGATGCGCTGGGTCCACTATCACTGGCAGAAAAAATCACCCTGGCAGTGTTCATTTTGCTGCTCTGCCTGTGGGCGGGTGTTCCAGCGATGCTGATGGGCAGTGCCTGGAGCGTAAACCCTACCAGCGCCGCGTTAATTGGATTGTCGATTCTATTGATGGCGGGCGTATTGAGCTGGGATGACATTCTTAAATGCCGCGGGGCATGGGATACGATAGTCTGGTTTGCCGCGCTGGTGATGATGGCAGATTTTCTCAGCAAACTGGGGTTGGTGGGATGGCTGGCAACCAGTGTTGGTAGTGCAATCGACCATCTTGGCGTGCACTGGAGTGTTGCAACGCTGCTGTTGATTCTGCTTTACGTCTACTCGCACTACTTTTTCGCCAGCACAACTGCGCATATTACGGCTATGTTCGCTGCGTTCTTCGCCGCAGGATTAGGCCTCGGCGCGCCACCAGCATTGCTTGGTTTAATGCTCGGTTTCTCCTCCTCTTTGATGATGTCGCTCACGCACTATGGCACGGGTACTGCGCCGATCATCTTTGGTTCGGGCTATGTCACGCTGGCGGAGTGGTGGAAAACGGGCCTGGTGATGAGTGTGGTCAACCTGACCATTTGGGGGGTGACCGGCGCCTTCTGGTGGCACTGGTTGGGATACTGGTAGTTAATACAGCGGGAGGAGTGTTCCTCCCGCCTTAACAACTTAAGCCTGTTTAGCGGCTTCTGCTGCTTTAACGATGACTGCGAAGGCGTCTGCTTTCAGAGAAGCACCACCAACCAGCGCACCGTCGATGTCCGGCTGAGCAAACAGTTCTGCCGCGTTAGCTGCGTTTACAGAACCGCCGTACTGGATGATAACTTGTTCAGCGATTTTCGCGTCCGCTTTAGCAATGTGGTCACGAATAAATTTGTGAACAGCCTGAGCCTGAGCAGGAGTTGCAGACTTACCGGTACCGATAGCCCATACTGGTTCGTAAGCGATAACGACGCCTTCGAATGCTGCTGCGCCCTGAGTTTTCAGAACCGCGTCGATCTGACGTGCGCAAACTTCTTCAGTTTTGCCTGCTTCGTTTTCTGCTTCGGTTTCACCGATGCACAGAACCGGAGTCAGACCTTGCTCTTTCAGCACAGCGAATTTTTTAGCGATCAGCTCGTCAGATTCTTTGTGGTAAGTACGACGCTCAGAGTGACCGATAATGATGTACTGCGCGCCGATATCTTTCAGCATTTCAGCACTTGTTTCACCGGTGAATGCGCCAGACAGGTTCAGATCAACGTTCTGCGCGCCCAGAATGATGTGGCTACCGGCAGCGGCGTGTTTCGCCAGGTCGATATACATTTCCGGCGGAGCAATTGCTACTGCACAGCCAGCAACGCCAGCCAGTTCTTTACGCAGATTAGCAACCAGTTCGTTTACCATGTGGCGGCTGCCGTTCAGTTTCCAGTTACCCATCACTAAAGGATGTCGCATTTCATTTCTCCACGCTTGTCAGCGAATTAAGGAATATGGCCGCCCCTCAGGGCAGCATGGTCTGTGAAACAGTATAGAGATTGATCATCCCGAAGGCTTTGCTTTTTGTCATTTATTCGACCCTTCGAGGTTTTCAGATAGTGCCAGCTTAATCGGTTCAACAGCGAAGGTCAGCCCCTTTTCACCGTTATCTGCCACGACATAGCGAATTGCGCCTTCTGTTTCGGCGTAATAGTGCTTACCTTTGCCTGCGGCGAGCAGTTTTTGCAGCTTTTTCTGGCTCTGTTCCTTCGTCAGTAGTGGTGCGACAGCGCGGATGACGGCGGTCATGTATTCCAGCGCTTTCGCTTTAGCTGCCTTTTGCTCTGGTCCTTGAATTGGTAACCAGGTTATCTGCATGCTTTTGATTTTCAGGGTGCCGCGCTCAAGGGCGGAAGACGCATACAGGTTTTCATTGATTTTACTGGCCGCGCGGGTGAGATTTGCCCGATCGCGACTGCTGTCGATAGCGCGGAACTCATTCAGGATCAGCTTCGGATTCTGTGTATTAAAGTTTTCGCGAAACTGGCTAATCGACAGGTCAAAGGTCGGCGCGCCCGCCAGTAAATAGGGGGCTGTGGTTGCCGTCGATGGCTCTTTCGCCAGTGCCGCAGTGCTCGCGGCTAAGGCTGAAAACAATAATAAAAACAGTGTAAATCCGTGCTTCATCAATCGTACCTTTCATTCTCACTGCTCACGATTAAAACGGTAACCGTCGAGCTTGTCAAAAGGGTAAACTGTTCTGGAAGGTAATAATAAAGGAACTTACATGACCATACAGCAGTGGTTATTCTCATTTAAAGGGCGCATCGGGCGCCGTGATTTCTGGATTTGGATTGGCCTATGGATCGTCGGCATGCTGGTTCTGTTTTCGCTGGCGAGCAAACAATTACTCGATATTCAGACCGCGGCTTTTTGTCTGGTGTGTCTGCTATGGCCAACGGCGGCAGTGACGGTAAAACGTCTGCATGACCGGGGGCGTTCCGGAGCGTGGGCGCTGTTGATGATTCTGGCGTGGATGCTGCTGGCCGGAAATTGGGCGATGTTACCCGGCGTCTGGCAATGGGCGGTAGGCCGCTTTGTTCCAACGTTGATTCTGGTCGGTATGCTTATCGATCTGGGTGCGTTCATTGGCACCCAGGACGCAAATAAATATGGTAAGGATACGCAGGACGTAAAGTACAGAGCTGGCTCGTAGGCCGGATAAGCGCAAGCGCCATCCGGCAAAATGCCCGGGTGTTTACCGGGCAGTAAAACGTTCTTACCAGTAGTGCTCTGCAGTCATATGGCCCGGTCGGCGGCGCAGGTGTTTGGTCATCTGCCGGGTCTCTTTCAGCAACTGCTGCGTGTCGCGTACCATCTGCGGGTTCCCACACAGCATCACATGGCAGGTTTCTTTATCCAATGGCAGCCCGACTGCTTTTTCCAGCTCACCGCTTTCAATCAGCGCCGGTACACGCCCGGTCAGCGAATCTGCCACGGTTTCACGGCTGACAACCGTCTGGATACGTAATTTACCTTCGTAGCGCTTTTCCAGCGCCTGCATCAACGGTAGATAGCTCAAATCGGCGGCATAACGCGCGGCGTGGACCAGCACCAGGTTTTTGAAGCGATCCAGGTCCTTGCCTAACTGCAGAATCGACAAATATGGGCCGATAGCCGTGCCGGTTGCCAGCATCCACAGCGTGTCGCAATCGGGGACTTCATCCAGCACGAAGAAACCAGCCGCTTCACTCACCACCTGGACTTCATCGCCAGGCTTCAGTGCTGCCAGACGAGGGCTGAGTTTGCCGTCGGGAACCGTCACCAGATAAAACTCTAAATCGGAGTTATCAGGGGCATTGACGTAAGAATAGGCACGCTGGACGCGTTCGCCGTCGATCTCAAGGCCAAGCTTGGTGAATTGACCTGCAGTGAAAGGAAGAACCGGAGCTCGCACGGTCAAACTAAACAGGGCATCGGTCCAGTTCTGTACCTTCGTGACTTTGCCTGTTACCCAATCTGCCATGGTTTTCTCCTGTCTGCTTTGATTGCCTTATCTTCGTTCGTTGGACGAAAGATTTCCAGCCCATATGGGCTGGAAGGCTCTATTGATCAAATCAATTACAGGATGTGCGCCTGCACATCGGGATCTTTACGATCGAGGTAGTGAATCGACTGAATGCGGCGGATCGTACGTGATTTGCCGCGGATCAGCAGCGTTTCGGTGGTCGCGATATTACCTTTACGGCTAATCCCTTCCAGCAAATCGCCTTTGGTGATGCCGGTGGCGGAGAAAATGACGTTGTCGCTGCGCGCCATTTCATCGAGGCGCAGCGCTTTGCCCGCTTCAATGCCCATGGCGGCGCAACGAGCCAGTTCTTGTTCGCCAATATGACGGTTCTCTTCGCTGTCGCCTTTGACGTCATGACGTGCCAGCAAACGGCCTTGCATGTCGCCGTCCAGCGCGCGGATGACGGCGGCAGAAACCACGCCTTCCGGTGCGCCGCCAATGCCGTACAGCACGTCAACTTCACTGTCTGGCATGCAGGTCAGAATGGAGGCTGCAACGTCACCGTCTGGAATAGCAAAGACGCGCACGCCCAGTTTTTGCATTTCGGCGATCGTTTCATCATGGCGTGGCTTGGCCAGAATGGTGACGGTCAGTTCACTCAGCGGCTTATTGAGTGCAGCGGCAACGTTATGCAGGTTGGCTTCCAGCGACAGGTTCAGGTCGATAGACCCTTTTGCGCCTGGGCCGACAATCAGCTTCTCCATGTACATGTCTGGTGCGTTCAGGAAGCAACCTTTATCGCCAACAGCCAGTACGGCCAGCGCGTTTGCCTGACCCATTGCCGTCATGCGTGTGCCTTCGATAGGATCGACGGCGATGTCGACCGCATCACCAAGACCGGTCCCGACTTTCTCACCGATAAACAGCATCGGCGCTTCATCGATCTCGCCCTCGCCAATCACGATGGTGCCGTCAATGTTGACCTGGTTGAGCATAATACGCATGGCGTTTACCGCCGCGCCGTCAGCGGTATTTTTATCGCCGCGGCCCAGCCATTTATAGCCAGCCAGCGCGGCCGCTTCGGTCACGCGTGAAAATTCAATGGCAAGTTCTCGTCTCATTGCAAACTCGTAGCTGAAAGGAATGGCGCGAAGTGTAGCACAGGGGAGGGGGCGAGATTATTGATGTGTGTGCGGGGTTGCCCCCGCACGAAGATATTGCCGGATAAGGCACAGTTGCCATCCGGCTATGACGTATTACTCGTCGTGATCTTCCCACGCCATGGCGCGTTTGACCGCTTTTTTCCAGCCGCTGTAACGGAAGTTACGTTCGGTGGTTTCGATGCCTGGGCGGAATTCACGCTCGATGACTGCTTTTTCCTGCAGCTCATCCAGATTCTGCCAGAAGCCTACTGCCAGACCAGCCAGGTATGCCGCACCCAATGCGGTGACTTCGCGGACTTCCGGGCGCTCAACGCGCGTGCCGAGAATGTCGGACTGGAACTGCATCAGGAAGTTGTTGGCGACCGCACCGCCATCAACACGCAGGGCGTGCAGGCGAATACCGGAGTCAGCCTGCATCGCTTCCAGAACATCACGAGTCTGGTAAGCGATAGACTCAAGCGTGGCGCGGATGATGTGGTTGGAGTTTACCCCACGGGTCAGACCAAAGATGGCGCCGCGAGCATACGGGTCCCAGTACGGTGCGCCCAGGCCAGTAAATGCCGGAACGACGTACACACCGTTGGTATCTTTCACTTTGGTGGCGAAATATTCGGAGTCGAATGCATCGCTGATGAGTTTCATTTCATCACGCAGCCACTGGATGGAGGCGCCAGCCATAAATACCGCACCTTCCAGCGCGTAGTTCACTTCCCCGGTCGGTCCGCAGGCGATGGTGGTTAGCAGTCCGTTTTCGGACTTAACGGCTTTCTCGCCGGTGTTCATCAGCATGAAGCAGCCGGTACCGTAAGTATTTTTCGCCATCCCCTCCTTCACGCACAGCTGGCCAAACAGCGCCGCCTGCTGATCACCGGCGATACCGGAGATAGGAATACGAATACCGCCTTTACCACCGATGTTGGTCTGGCCGTACACTTCAGAAGAGCGACGCACTTCAGGCAGCATTGCACGCGGAATATCCAGCGCATCCAGCATCGTGTCATCCCAGTCCAGGGAGTGGATGTTGAACAGCATGGTACGCGAGGCGTTGGTGTAATCTGTGACGTGTACGCGCCCCTGCGTCATTTTCCAGATAAGCCAGGTGTCTACGGTACCAAACAGCAGTTCGCCGCGACGAGCGCGCTCACGCGAGCCTTCTACGTGGTCGAGGATCCACTTCACCTTGGTACCGGAGAAGTACGGGTCAATAACCAGACCGGTGTTGTTACGGATGTACTCTTCCATGCCGTCACGTTTGAGCTTTTCGCAGATATCCGCAGTACGACGGCACTGCCACACAATGGCGTTATAGATTGGTTTACCGGTTTCGCGTTCCCAGACGATGGTGGTTTCACGCTGGTTGGTAATACCGATCGCTGCAATTTCATCGGAACTGATATCGGCTTTCGCCAGAACTTCTACCAGCGTGGAGCTTTGGGTCGCCCAAATTTCCATTGGGTCATGTTCTACCCAACCGGCTTTCGGGTAGATTTGTTCGAATTCGCGCTGTGAAACGGCAACGATATTCGCATCGTGGTCCATTACGACCGCGCGGGAGCTGGTGGTGCCCTGGTCGAGCGCAACGATATATTTTTTTTCAGTCATAATTTTTTGTCCCGTAGTCACATTACTGCGAAGCTTTTTGTTGAGTGTTGGCCGCAACGTCTTTTTCTTCAATCGCGCAGACATCGCACGGTAAATGACGACCAATCAGTTTGCGATATGCCCATGCGCCCAAAATCGCGCCGGTAATCGGGCCAAACACCGGAACCAGGAAGTAAGGGATATCGCGACCACCCGTGAAGGCAATCTCACCCCATCCGGCCATCCAGGCGAAGAGTTTCGGTCCGAAGTCACGTGCCGGGTTCATCGCAAAACCTGTCAGCGGACCCATGGAAGCACCAATAACGGCAATCAACAAGCCGATCAGCAGTGGTGCCAGCGGACCACGAGGTACACCGTTACCATCGTCGGTCAGAGCCAGAATCAGCCCCATTAGAATAGCGGTAATGACCATTTCAACCGCGAAGGCCTGCACAAAATTGATATGCGGGTTCGGATAGGTGGAGAAAGTACCTGCCAGACCCAGGCTCTCGGTACTGCCGCGTACGATATGGTTAGTTTGTTCGAAATCGAGGAAAAGATTGTAATAAAGCCCGTAAACCAGTGCCGCTGCGCAAAAGGCGCCGGCAATTTGCGAAATAATAAAAGGAACAACTTTGCGTTTATCAAAACAGGCGAACAGCCAGAGTGCGATGGTTACCGCGGGATTCAGGTGTGCACCAGAAACGCCTGCGGTCAGATAGATAGCCATCGCTACCCCCAGACCCCAGATGATACTGATTTCCCACTGACCAAAAGTAGCCCCAGCCACTTTAAGTGCAGCGACACAGCCCACACCGAAGAAAATCAACAACCCGGTACCGAGGAATTCAGCAATGCACTGGCCTTTTAAGGTTGATGTTTGACTCATAATCGGATCCTGAAGAGAGTTTAATGTTTATTGTGTGCGAGAAGGTCACTGACATCCCCGGAGCCGGTAGGCACACTGTTAATTTATCGTTAACGCTCAAAAACGAGAAATATCGAAATTAAAATGTGTGTACTGCATCAACAAAATGAGCGTTTTCGCGCCATTGTGAGGTATTTGTTATACAAAAATAGTGTGAGCTGAATCATTTCACTGATCAATCTGTTAACACTTAAGAGTTATGACAGTAATGTCACCAGGAGAAAGACTAAAAGTGTTGCAAACCGCAATCTGCGCGGGATGCCGCTGGACAGGGATGACGCGGCTTCATACAATCGGTGTTAAGTAGAGTGCGCTCGTTTTTATTAAGGCGTCGCCGGTTATCGGGACGAGGATTTTTATCCATCAACGCCTTGCAATTCAGGAGAGGTATGACGATGTCATTAGAAGTGTTTGAGAAACTGGAAGCAAAAGTACAGCAGGCGATTGATACCATCACGCTGTTGCAGATGGAAATCGAAGAGCTGAAAGAAAAGAACAACTCACTGTCGCAGGAAGTTCAGACTGCACAGCAGCAGCGTGAAGAGCTGGAGCGTGAGAACAACAGCCTGAAAGAACAGCAGAGCGGCTGGCAGGATCGTCTGCATGCCCTGCTGGGTCGTATGGAAGAAGTCTAATCCTCGTCATATTTCACGTTATGGCGGCGTTGGCTGTGTGCATTCACCCCAGTCACATAGTGACCTATGCTCCTGGGGATTCACTTACTTGCCGCCTTGCCCTGACGTGAAATCTTTAGAGGATTTAGAGTGCGAGTTTGTAGGCCGGACAAGGCGCAAGCCGCCATCCGGCAATCAGCGACAACGCATAAAAAAGGCACCTTACGGTGCCTTTTTCGCTTACTCGATATCGAGTGGGTCTTCGGAGAGGATTATCCCGGTGTTGTCGGCGTACAGGTGGTCGCCGGAGAAGAACGTCACGCCGCCAAAGTTGACGCGCACATCGCTTTCCCCGATACCTTCTCCTGAAGCACCTACCGGAATAGCGGCAATCGCCTGAATGCCGATGTCCAGCTCTCCCAGATCGTCTACCTGGCGGACTGAGCCGTAGATGACCAGACCTTCCCATTCATTCTGTACGGCCAGCCGTGCCAGTTCGGCATCGACCAGCGCACGACGGACAGAACCGCCGCCATCGACCAGCAGAATGCGACCACGGCCGTTTTGTTCGAGCAGATCGTACAGCAACCCGTTGTCCTCGAAACATTTTACCGTGATGATTTGTCCGCCAAACGACGACCGTCCTCCAAAGTTAGAGAACAGCGGTTCCACGACGTTGACATCTTCCTGATAGATGTCACAAAGCTCGGATGTATCGTATTTCATAGGCTTAACGTTCAGTTGCTGCGAGAATTTTTAGTATATCGCGCTATGTGTACTGTTGGCAAAATCATCAATTGTTAATTGATATTTGTCAGTTAAAGAGACCACTGACTTAAGAAAATTCCAACGACAAACAGCAGGTTAGTTAACAATGCCGCTTTTACGGTGCGTTCCAGCATCGGACGCATTGCTGCCGGGTCCATCTCGCGCATTACATAGCGAGCCTGTTTGATCAGCAGCGGAGCGGCGAGGATAAACAGCCATCCCCACAGGCTTTGCAGTGAGAACAGGTTGAACAGTGCCAGACAGACCAGCGTGCCCATCAGCAGACAGGCGTGGTAGCGGCGGGCATTGACGGCGCCTAAACGCACGACCAGCGTGTTCTTGCCGTTCTCTCTGTCGCTGTTGATATCGCGCAGGTTGTTGACGTTGAGCACGGCGGTTGCCAGCAGGCCGCAGGCGGTGGCAGGCAGAATCAGCGCCGGAATCAACGTATGAGCCTGCAGATACCAGCTTCCCATCACACTGAGCCAGCCGAAAAATACCAGCACAGAAATATCGCCCAGGCCGATATATCCGTAAGGGCGATTACCCACGGTGTAGGTGATCGCGGCGATAATCGACAGGCCGCCGAGCACCAGGAAACCGACAAAATCCGCCAGCGTGTGACAGGCTACAGCTACCAAGGCCAGCCCGGACAGACAGATCAGCACCACAGTGACGATCAGCGCGCGCTTCATCTGCTGTTGGGTGATAACCCCTTTTTGCATACCGCGCAGCGGTCCAATGCGGTCGGGCTTGTCGCTGCCTTTGACGGCATCGCCATAGTCGTTAGCGAGATTGGACAGAATTTGCAGCAGTCCCGCCGTAATCAATGCCAGCAGAGCAACCAGCGGATCGAAGTATCCTTGCCACCATGCTAATGCCGTACCGACGATGATCGCCGCGAAGGCGAGCGGTAAGGTCTTAGGTCGTAAACTTTCCAGCCAGGCTTGTGAGCGGCTAATTTGTTGTTGTTCAGTCATATTTAGCGCCAATAAAAATGGGGCTTTATCAGCCCCATCAACAGTGATGAAAATGCATTGAACGCGATTATAGGATAAAACGGCTCAGATCTTCATCTGCGACCAGCGCATCCAGATGTTTGCTCACATATTCGGCATCAATTGTGATGCTTTGGCCGTTCAAATCGCTCGCATCATAGGAAATATCTTCCATCAGACGTTCCAGAACGGTATGCAGACGACGTGCACCGATGTTTTCGGTGGTTTCGTTAACCTGCCAGGCCGCTTCGGCAATGCGTTTAATACCGGATTCAGTGAAGTTGATGTCCACACCTTCAGTCGCCATCAGCGCTTTGTACTGGACGGTGATGGAGGCATTCGGTTCGGTAAGGATACGCTCAAAATCGCTGGTGGTCAGCGCCTGCAGCTCGACACGAATCGGCAGACGACCCTGCAGTTCTGGGATCAGGTCGGACGGTTTGGCTACCTGGAATGCACCAGAAGCGATAAACAGAATGTGATCTGTTTTCACCATGCCGTGCTTGGTGGAGACAGTGCAGCCTTCAACCAGCGGCAGCAGGTCGCGCTGTACGCCTTCACGGGACACGTCCGGGCCGGAAGATTCGCCGCGCTTACAGATTTTGTCGATTTCGTCGATAAACACGATCCCGTGCTGTTCAACGGCGTCGATAGCTTCCTGTTTCAGCTCTTCCGGGTTCACCAGTTTGGCCGCTTCTTCTTCAATCAGCAGCTTCATCGCGTCTTTGATTTTCAGCTTACGCGGTTTTTGTTTCTGACCGCCCAGGTTCTGGAACATGGACTGCAGCTGGCTGGTCATCTCTTCCATTCCCGGAGGCGCCATAATTTCAACGCCCATCGGTGCGGCCGCGAGATCGATTTCGATCTCTTTATCATCCAGCTGGCCTTCACGCAGTTTTTTACGGAATGCCTGACGTGCTGCAGAAGGTTCCTGCGGCTGCTCTGATTGTCCCCAGTTATTTTTAGCCGGTGGGATCAGCACGTCGAGAATGCGCTCTTCCGCCATCTCTTCGGCACGGAAGCGGTTTTTCTCGATTGCCTGCACGCGGACCATTTTAATGGCAGCATCGGTCAGATCGCGGATGATGGAGTCAACTTCTTTACCAACATAGCCGACTTCGGTGAATTTTGTTGCTTCGACTTTGATGAACGGCGCGTTGGCCAGTTTTGCCAGACGACGGGCAATTTCGGTTTTACCGACGCCGGTCGGGCCAATCATTAGAATGTTTTTCGGCGTGACTTCATGGCGCAACTCTTCGTTGAGCTGCATACGACGCCAGCGGTTACGCAGGGCGATCGCCACGGAACGCTTCGCGTTATCCTGGCCGATGATGTGTTTGTTCAGTTCGCTGACAATTTCGCGTGGGGTCATTTCAGACATGGGGGATCCTTACGCTTTGGAGTTCAATTCTTCGATGGTATGGAAGTGGTTGGTATAAATGCAGATATCCCCTGCAATATCCAACGCTTTTTCAGCAATCTCGCGTGCGCCAAGCTCGGTGTTTTCAAGCAGAGCGCGTGCAGCAGCCTGGGCGTAGGGACCGCCGGAGCCGATAGCAATCAGATCGTTTTCTGGCTGGATGACATCGCCGTTACCGGTGATGATGAGCGATGCAGTTTCATCTGCGACGGCCAGCAGCGCTTCGAGTTTGCGCAGCATACGGTCGGTACGCCAGTCTTTTGCCAGTTCAACGGCAGCTTTCACCAGGTGACCCTGGTGCATTTCCAGCTTGCGTTCAAACAGTTCAAACAGCGTGAATGCATCCGCAGTACCGCCCGCAAAGCCCGCGATGACTTTATCGTTGTACAGACGGCGGACTTTCTTCACGTTGCCTTTCATTACGGTGTTACCCAGTGTGGCCTGACCATCACCGGCGATTACCACATGGCCGTTACGGCGTACGCTTACTATTGTTGTCACGAGCAGACCCCTTGGTTACAAATGCAATGTACAGGCCCCGCACAGTGTACGGGGCGTAATGCAAGTATAGATGGGGGAGATTTTGGGGGTTTCAACCCCCAGTGGAGAGTCGAATGCAGTTTGTGTGACCAGCAACCTTCAGGCGGCTGATGGTGTTGTCGGCATTCTCTTTGCCTTTGACCGGACCAATGACCACACGATTCCAGCCGTTATTGGTGGTTATACGGGAGTTAAAGCCTTCAAAGGCCAGCTGTGCACGCACAGTTTCTGCCTGCTCAGCGCCTTTAAATGATCCGCACTGAACCATCCAGCGGCGTTCATCTTTTTTCTCAGCCGTCTGTTTTGGCGGCTGCGTTTCATTGGTTATTGGCGCGGCCGGCTGCGGTTTTGGCTGAGCAGCGGTGGTATGCGCTGGCGTTTGCAGCAGATCCTGATACGGCTGTTGCGCCGCCGGTTTTGGCTGCGCTTTCGGCTGCTGTACCGGCGCGGCTTGTGCTGTACGCGTTTGCTGCTGCTGATACGGCTGTTCTGTTGCCCGTGGACGCGGCTGCTGAGCCTGCTGCTGGGCATTGTTCCACTGCTGCTGTTGCACCTGACGCTGACGCTGCAGCGTTTGCTGGCGCTGTTCAGCCGTTTGCTCGTTCCACGGTACTTCGTTGAGCTGTGTCGGCTGTTGACGCATATCAGCCTGCATTTGCGCCAATAGCTGACGCTGCTCATTGGTTAGCTGATCGGCATTCAGCACCTCGCCGCCCGCAGACGGTTCGGTAGGCGCACGTACGCCAGGCTGACGGCTCTCCAGCTCTTTGATGTATCGCCAGCGCTCTTCCGGTTTTGGCGGAATGCCATTACCGGTGACTTTCTGGTTTTGCAGCGTTTCGGACTCTTCTTTCTTGTGATGCGTAATGAAGTACAGACCACCGATAAAGGTCACGAGTACGGCTGCAGCAATAGCAACCATTGCGGGCGATACCGCAGGCGTATTGCGTTGTTTTTTCCGTGATGTGCTCTTCTTGCGCCGCGAAGGTGCCGGTTGGCCGCGACGTACATAATCTCGTTGTGCCACTATCGTTTCGCTGTATTTATTCGTTCGTCAGCCCGCCATGTTACTTAAGCGGCGGGCCTTTGACCAGACAGGGGAGTCCGAAAGCACTTTACTTTACGTCAGTGCCCGGGTAGTACCCCGAATAATAAGCTCGCAGTCCAGTAAACGTGAGCCACTGCTGACGCTCTGCCCTTGTAATTGATCGAGCAGTAACAGCATAGCTTCACGTCCGATATCGAAACGCGGCTGTGCGACGGTTGTCAGGGGTGGATCACAAAATTCCGTGAGCGAAATGTTATCAAAGCCAATAATGGATAAATCATCAGGGACTTTCAGACCCTGGCGTTTGGCGTAAGAGAGTGCGCCCAGCGCCATGACGTCGCTGTGACAAAAGACCGCGGTAGGCGGCTGCGGTAGTTCAAGGAGCTGCTTCAGCGCATTGGCTCCCGCTTCATAGGTAAAGTCACCGCGCGCGATAAAATGCGGATCGACCGTAATTCCGCTGCGGCGTAATGCCTGAACGTAGCCTTGCAGACGGTAATGGCACAGCGGCATATCTTCGGGGCCGGCGATACAGCCAATGCGTTTATGCCCCAGTTCCAGCAGATAATTCATCGCGTTAAAGGCGGCGGTGAGGTTATCAATGTGTACGGTAGGGAGTTCCAGCTCTGGCGCGAACTCGTTCGACATGACCATCGGCGGTAAATTGCGCTGCTCTTCCACGCTGGCATCAAACGGCAGGCGCGAGCTGAGCAGTACCATGCCATCGATCTGCTTGGTGATAATGAGGTTAAGAAACGTCTTTTCCTGTTGGTTCTGGTGCGCGCAGTCGCCAATAAGCACCAGGTATCCCTGTTCTGCGGCAGTCACTTCAATGCCACGAATCACTTCGCTAAAAAACGGATCGCAGATATCCGGCACAATCACCAGAATGGTACGCGACTCATTACGCTTAACGTTACGTCCCATTGATTGGGGTAGATATCCCACTTCCAGCGCTGCCTGCTCAACCTTGTTACGGGTTGACTGCGAGACTTTGTCTGGGTTCATTAATGCGCGGGATACGGTTGCCGTTGAGACTTTCGCCTTCAGAGCAACATCTTTCATCGTAGCGGCGGCAACCTGCTTATTCGGTTTCACTCTTTCTCCTCGCCAGAGAGCTGCTGGCACAGACTCGTCCCTGGATAACCTTCATCTGAAACATTTTTATCAGATAGTGAATGGAAGCGGTTACAGAATTTTCATAAAAAGTGTGATGGATCTTTAATTTTACGATCCGCCTCGCATCGTGAGGGGTTATCCCTCGATGGGATCGACATCCAGCACCCATTTAACCTTGCGTGCATCGGGTAGCGTATTGATCAGTGCCAGCGTGCCGCTGACGATATGTTGCAGGCGAATTCGTGATGGATGTTGCAACAATATTTGCCAACGATAACGACCACCGCGTTTGGGCGCCAGTGCGGGAACCGGGCCGAGCACCCAGAGTTTGTCATCGGCCAACGGGCTGGCTTGAATGAGATTCCGTAGTTGCTGCAAGAACATTGGTGCATGCTGGTTGTTATGATCTTCTGCCCGCACGATCACATGGCTGGTCCACGGTGGAAGCTGGAGCGTTTGTCGCTCGGCCAGCGCCTGTTCGGCAAACGCGTCATAGCCTTTATACAGCAAGGTTTGCAGCAGCGGATGTTCAGGATGGTGCGTTTGCAGCACCACTTCGCCTTGCTTCCCGGCGCGTCCGGCACGGCCAGAGACCTGCGTATAGAGCTGGGCGAAGCGTTCTGCTGACCGGAAATCTGCGGAGAATAGCGCGCCGTCAACGTCCAGCAGCGCCACCAGAGTGACGTCCGGGAAGTGGTGGCCTTTGGCCAGCATTTGCGTGCCTATAAGTATTCGTGCGCCGCCGCGATGCACTTCCGCCAGATGCTGCTCCAGCGACCCTTTACGGCTGGTGGTGTCGCGATCTATACGTGAAATTGGCACACCGGGGAAAAAAGGTGCCAGAGCCTGCTCAAGCTGTTCGGTGCCGAGTCCTACCGGAACCATATGCGTCGAACCGCAGGAAGGGCACTGACGCGGTATTGGGCGCTGGCTGTCGCAGTGGTGGCAACGCAGGTGGTGCTGCGCCTGATGTAGCGTGTAGTAATGATCGCAACGCGGACATTCGGCAATCCAACCACAGTCGTGGCACAGCAGCGCAGGCGCAAAACCACGACGGTTCAAAAACAGGATCACCTGGTTATCCGCCTGCAGGTGCTGACGCATACGGGCGATCAGCGCAGGGGCTAGACCGGCCTGCACCTGCTGACCTTTGAGATCCAGCACGTGCTGAGTGGCTGGGCGCGCATTTCCGGCGCGGCGCGTCAGGCGCAGCATGCGGTATTTGTTCTGCCGCACGTTACACAGCGTTTCCAGTGCCGGAGTGGCTGAGCCGAGAATAATCGGGATTTGCTCGCTATGGGCGCGGTAAACCGCGAGGTCGCGCGCATGATAGCGCCAGCCTTCCTGCTGTTTATAAGAGCTGTCGTGCTCTTCGTCGATGACAATCACGCCGAGATTTTTAAACGGCGTAAACAGCGAAGAACGCGTGCCGATAACAATCGCCGCCTCGCCATTTTTTGCTTTCAGCCAGGCTGAAAGACGTTCACTGTCGTTTAAACCGGAGTGCAGGACTTCGACCGGCGCATTAAAACGTTCGCGAAAACGGGCAATAGTTTGCGGCGTCAGGCCAATCTCCGGCACCATCACCAGCGCCTGCTTGCCCTGGGCAAGGACGTTTTCCAGAACGCTGAGATAGACTTCTGTTTTGCCTGATCCCGTTACGCCCGCTAATAGCCAGGCGCTAAAACTGTCTGAGGCGCTGTGAATCGCCCCGACGGCGGTGGCCTGCTCGGTGTTCAGCCGCAGACGCTCACCGGAAACCGCGTAGTGCGTACGCCAGTCGCTAAAGCCTGGTGTTTCGCTCGCCAGATCGCACAGCCCTTTTTTCCGCAGTGCCTGTAATGCGGCATCATTAAATTCCAGTTCAGCCACCTGGTCGCGCCAGATTTTCCCCTGGCGTAGCGCAGCTAGCGCCTGTTGCTGCTTGGGAGAACGCTTTAGGCTGTTGAGGTCAATAACCTGGCCTTCTTCAGTGGCAAACCAGTACCACATGGGCGCGTTTGTCGCCGGGCGTCCCTGGCGCAGTAAAATTGGCAGAGCGTGAAACAGTACGTCACCGATGGGATGATGATAATAATCAGCCGCCCACAACAGCAGACGCCAGACAGAGGTCGAGTAGACCGGTTCGCTGTCCAGCACTTCTAGAACGGCTTTCAATTCGCTCCGCGGCAGTTCACTGTGCTCGCTGACGGAAAGGACGATACCCACGCGCTCCTGCTGCTTGCCAAAGGGCACGCGTACACGACACCCGGCTTTGGCACTCAAGCCTTCCGGCAGGAGGTAGTCAAAGGTGCGAGGTAGCGGAACAGGTAAGGCAACGTGCGCAACGGGCATTGAATCATCCTGACTTGAAATCTGGCGGGTTAGTATACACATTAGTGGAGGGTAGAATGCGGATCAGTTTGCATGAGCAGGTTAATTTCTGTATGATTCGCCGCCTTTGATGCAAATTTGTATCACTGACCTATACTATTAACATCGCGTGGTGTCTGGCGTTAGGGCTGGAAGAGCGACGCGGCCTTAAACCGAGGTTTTCCCATGAAAAAAGATATTCACCCGAAATACGAAGAAATTACTGCAAACTGCTCTTGCGGTAACGTCATGAAAATCCGCTCTACCGTCGGTCACGATCTGAACCTGGACGTGTGCGGTCAGTGCCACCCGTTCTATACTGGCAAGCAGCGTGATGTTGCTACCGGTGGCCGTGTTGATCGCTTCAACAAGCGTTTCAGCATCCCAGGCAGCAAGTAAGTTTCAGCTGTCAGAAAAAAGCGCCTTATGGCGCTTTTTTTGTTTCTGCGTTTCAGAACTGAAATATATATTGATGCATTGAATAGTCTATTTAATTTAATAAGTAAAACGCTGTTTTATTTTTTCGGTAAAATATTGAGACTGGTGATCTGCATCCTTTTTATCTTCTGTCTTTTGCCACTTTTACTAGTTCCTGGCAAAATGCCAAAGGTTTCTGCTTTCTTTCTAAAATACACTTTTGTGGAAATATAAAATTAATCTAAAAGCCTTTTTGTTTTCCCATTTTATGGACAAAACGAGATGGATAATTTCCGTTATTGAGTGTGAAGAGGGATTGTCATGAAATTTAAATCTGCGTTATTACTGATTCCATTATTCTCTGCGGCCGCACAAGCGGGTTATGTTGATTACCGGCATGAATATTATGACGATGGACGTAATTACGATCGTGTTTATATGTCTCACCGTTTTGCCACGGGTTTTGGTGTCGCAGTCGAAGCCATTTCTCGTTCCGAAAACACGCAGTCAAATGATGCGTGGAATAATATGGAAAGTAACGGTAACGAGTATACCGCAAGCTACCAGTTCACATGGCAGGGTCTTGTCTGGCAGCCCGGCATTGCGATAGAAACGGGCGATAATATCGCGATTTATAAGCCTTATATCCGCGTGCAGTACAACATCAACGACAACTGGTGGACCGCGTTCCGCTATCGTCAGGAGTACATGCGCAGAAACACTGACGGCAAAGATGACCGCATGGTCTATCGTCCGGAAGCCTGGCTTGGTTATAACGTCAATGACTGGATGTTTGAGCTAAATGGTATTTATAAAATTGCCGATAGCGAAGATTTATATAACAACCGGAAAGATGATTATGAATATAACTTCCGCGTGGCGTATAAACTAGGCTCATGGGTTCCATTTGTTGAAGTTGGCAACGTTTCCTCGGGTTATAACACTACCACCACAGACGATCGTCAGACCCGTTATCGTGTCGGTCTTGGTTATAACTTCTAATCGGTAATAGTTTTCGTATTGGCTGATTACGTCGATAAGCATAGTTTGTGTGAATAATATGTCTAAGGAGTTGACATCATGTCTAATGATGGAACTATTATCGGAAATAATGAAACCACTGCCGTCAGGCCTTTCGGAATTAGAGATAAAATCGGTTATTTATGTGGTGACCTCGGAACCTGTTTTATTCTTGGCTTAGTTAATAGTTTTTTAATGATTTATTACACTAACGTCCTCGGTATTTCCGGCGTTATTGTTGGCTCACTCTATTTTGTGACCAAACTCTTTGATGCGTTCGTTGATGTTGGTGTAGGGCGCTTATGCGATACCTCTAAACTGACGGTACATGGACGTTTCAACCCGTGGGTGCGTCGCATGAAGTATCCATTTTGCATCATTGCGGTTGTCCTGTTCCTGCCGTTTGTGAATGATTTTTCTTATACGGCGAAAATCATCTACATCTGTTGCTCCTATTTCATTTACGGTTCGCTGTTATCGACCGTGAGTATTCCGTACGGTGCTATGTCTGCGGCGATTAGCTCGAATCCGGATGATCGTGTATCGCTTTCAACCTGGCGTAGCGTTGGGTCAGCAATTGGCGGTGGGGCAACTGGCTTTTTCATTCCGATCCTGATGTACACCACCCTGGTGGACGGAAGCCAGGTGATTTCCGGGCAACACTTCTTCTGGATTTCCATTGGTTGCGCAGTGCTGGGCTTGATCTTTTTATCCTTGACCTGTCATTTAACGACGGAGCGCGTGCGCGTGGAGAGAAAAGAGAGCATGCCCGTTTCGGTGTTGCTGAAGGGACTGGCACGCAATAAGGCGCTGATTGTTTTAGTGGTTGTGGATTTGCTGATTGTAATTAATCAGGGGTTGTCCGGTACCAACATGACTTACCTGTTTAATGACTATTTCCACAATAAAGAGGCGATGTCAGTCGCGTTGCTGTTTACCTTTGGTTCCCTGGTTTTGCTGGCGCCATCGGCATCCTGGCTCACGAAGCGGTTTGGTAAAAAAGAAGCCAGCGTAGGCGCGTTGCTTTTTGCCGTGGTCATGTATGTGATTATGTACTTTGTCCACATTACGGATGCAAAGGTCTATCTGGTTTTCTTGTTCCTGGCGACGCTGGGTGCAGGGTTATTCAACCTGATGATTTGGGCGTTTATGACTGATGTTTGTGACTACCATCAGTATGTCACTGGCGATCGCGAGGATGGCACGGTTTATGGTGTGAACTTCTTTGCGCGCAAGGTTGGTCAGGCATGCGCAGGGGCGATTGGTGGCTTTATGTTGGCTATCATTGGCTATCAATCATCGTCAACAGGTGGTGCAGTGCAAACCAGCATTGTGCAGGAAAATATTTATACGATGGCGAATCTCTTGCCGGCGCTATGCCTGTTTTTGGCGGCGGTCATTCTGATTTATTTCTATCCATTGAACCGTACGGAAACGCTCAAAATGGAAGAAACATTGAATAAACTCAATGGTATTAGTAAGTAACACAGTGAGAAAAGGCGGGAGCATTCCCGCCTCTACACGCCCATTGCTGTTCTAACTATCAGTATTCCCACGTTTCCGGGTTGATACCCAGTTCACGCATGATTATCTTTGCTTCTTCCGGGATTTCATCACTGCGTTCTTTACGCAGGTCGTCATCGTTGGGTAAGGGTTGCCCAGTAAAAGCATGCAGAAACGCTTCACACAGCAGTTCACTGTTGGTGGCGTGGCGCAGGTTGTTCACCTGACGACGCGTGCGTTCATCGGTAAGGATTTTTAACACCTTCAGAGGAATGGAAACCGTAATTTTTTTGACTTGCTCACTCTTCTTACCGTGCTCAGCGTATGGGCTGATATATTCGCCGCTCCATTCAGCCATGAGATACCTAATCCTCTTCGTCATTAATATTGAGGCCAGAACCTGAGCCCGGACCATAATTGCGCGTAGTTTATCGTAGTGGCGTGGCCCTGACACGAAGTAAGCCGACGCAGATGTACGCTAATGCATATAATTTTAACGGCTATTTCCAGTTTGCTCAATCTATACGCAAAGAAGTTTAGATGTCCAGATGTATTGACGGCTATCGTAACTATGATTACTCTGGTGTCTGACTTTTCACCGACTCAGCCAGGATCTCCTCAATATGACGCGTAAACAGGCCACCATCGCAGTGCGTAGCGGGTTAAATGACGACGAACAGTACGGTTGCGTTGTCCCGCCGATTCACCTCTCCAGCACCTATAACTTTACCGGATTTAATGAACCTCGCGCCCATGACTATTCGCGTCGCGGCAACCCAACGCGCGATGTTGTTCAGCGTGCGCTGGCGGAACTGGAAGGCGGTGCTGGTGCTGTGCTGACCAATACTGGCATGTCGGCGATTCATCTGGTGACCACGGTCTTCCTCAAGCCAGGCGATCTGCTGGTCGCACCGCATGACTGCTACGGCGGGAGCTATCGACTGTTTGACAGTCTGGCAAAACGTGGCTGTTACCGCGTCCTGTTTGTCGATCAAGGAGATGAGCAGGCATTGCAGGCCGCATTGGCGGAAAAACCGAAGCTGGTGCTGGTAGAAAGCCCAAGCAACCCGCTGCTGCGCGTGGTGGATATTGCGAAAATCTGTCAGCTGGCGCGTGAAGCTGGCGCGGTCAGCGTGGTCGACAACACTTTTTTAAGCCCGGCACTGCAAAATCCACTGGCATTGGGCGCCGATCTGGTGTTGCATTCATGCACGAAATATTTAAACGGTCACTCAGACGTGGTGGCTGGTGTTGTGATAGCGAAAGATCCGGAAACGGTCACTGAACTGGCATGGTGGGCGAATAATATTGGTGTGACCGGCGGCGCGTTTGATAGTTATCTGCTGTTGCGCGGCCTGCGTACTCTGTCTCCTCGAATGGAGGTGGCGCAACGTAATGCTCAGGCGATAGTCGATTATCTGCAAACTCAGCCGCTGGTGAAAAAATTGTATCACCCGTCATTGCCGGATAATCAGGGCCATGAGATTGCTGCGCGTCAGCAAAAAGGCTTTGGCGCGATGTTAAGTTTTGAACTGGATGGCGATGAGCAAACGCTGCGCCGTTTCCTCGGCGGGTTGTCATTGTTTACGCTGGCGGAATCGTTAGGGGGCGTTGAAAGTCTGATCTCCCACGCCGCAACCATGACACACGCGGGCATGGCACCAGAAGCGCGTGCTGCTGCCGGGATTTCCGAAACGCTGCTGCGTATCTCCACCGGTATTGAAGATGGCGAAGATTTAATTGCCGACCTGGAAAATGGCTTCCGGGCTGCAAACAAGGGGTAAACATGAGTGTTATTGCGCAGGCAGGGGCGAAGGGTCGTCAACTGCACAAATTTGGTGGTAGTAGTCTGGCAGACGTGAAATGTTATCTGCGTGTCGCAGGCATTATGGCGGATTACTCGCAGCCTGATGACATGATGGTTGTTTCAGCCGCAGGCAGTACCACTAACCAGTTGATTAGCTGGCTGAAATTAAGCCAGACCGATCGCCTTTCTGCGCATCAGGTTCAACAGGCGTTACGTCGCTATCAAAGTGAGCTTATCAGCGGTTTGTTACCTCCTGAGGTAGCGGATGGACTGATTGGCGCGTTTATTCACGATCTGGAGCGTCTGGCCGGATTACTCGACAGCGGTGTGAACGATGCCGTCTATGCTGAGGTTGTTGGGCATGGTGAGGTATGGTCCGCGCGTTTGATGTCTGCGGTCCTTAACCAACAGGGGCTGGAGTCAGCCTGGCTGGATGCGCGCGATTTTTTACGTGCTGAACGCGGTGCCCAGCCGCAGGTAGATGAAGGTCTTTCTTACCCGCTGCTACAGCAACTGCTGGCGCAGCATCCGGGTAAACGGCTGGTGGTTACCGGCTTTATTAGCCGCAGCAATTCCGGTGAAACGGTCCTGCTGGGGCGTAACGGCTCCGACTACTCGGCGACGCAGGTTGGCGCGCTGGCGGGCGTTTCTCGCGTAACTATCTGGAGCGATGTCGCCGGGGTTTACAGCGCGGATCCGCGTAAAGTAAAAGACGCCTGTTTGCTGCCGCTGCTGCGTCTGGATGAAGCCAGCGAACTGGCGCGTCTGGCGGCACCGGTTCTCCATGCCCGTACCTTACAGCCGGTTTCCGGTAGCGATATCGATCTCCAGCTGCGTTGTAGCTATACGCCGGAGCAGGGTTCAACGCGCATTGAACGCGTACTAGCCTCCGGTACCGGGGCGCGTATTGTGACCAGTCATGATGACGTCTGCCTGATTGAGTTTTTGGTTCCGACTGGCCAAGACTTTAAGCTGGCTTATAAAGAGATTGATCAGGTTTTAAAACGTACCCAGGTGCGTCCGCTGGCAGTGGGTGTGCATCCTGACCGCCAACTGCTGCAATTTTGCTATACCTCCGAAGTCGCTGACGGCGCACTGAAAATTCTTGATGAAGCTGGTCTGCCAGGCGAGCTGCGTCTGCGCCAGGGGCTGGCGCTGGTGGCGATGGTCGGGGCGGGCGTCACCCGTAATCCGCTGCATTGCCACCGTTTCTGGCAACAGTTGAAAGGTCAGCCGGTTGAATTCACCTGGCAATCGGAAGAGGGTATCAGCCTGGTCGCGGTACTGCGTACTGGGCCAACAGAGAGCCTGATTCAGGGTCTGCATCAGTCAATTTTCCGTGCGGAAAAACGCATTGGTCTGGTGTTGTTCGGCAAAGGCAACATTGGTTCGCGCTGGCTGGAGCTGTTCGCTCGCGAGCAGAGCACGCTCTCGGCGCGCACCGGATTAGAGTTTGTGCTGGCGGGTGTGGTTGATAGCCGTCGTAGTCTGCTGAATTACGAAGGGCTGGATGCCAGCCGCGCGTTAGCTTTCTTTGATGACGAGGCAGTAGAGCAGGATGAAGAGTCTCTATTCCTGTGGATGCGTGCTCACCCGTATGATGATTTAGTGGTGCTGGACGTTACTGCCAGCGAGCAACTGGCGGATCAGTATCTGGATTTTGCCAGCCATGGTTTCCACGTTATCAGCGCCAACAAACTGGCGGGGGCGAGCAGCAGTCATAATTATCGCCAAATTCATGACGCTTTTGAAAAAACCGGTCGCCACTGGTTGTATAACGCCACCGTGGGTGCAGGCTTGCCGATCAACCATACCGTGCGCGATCTGATTGATAGCGGAGATACCATTCTGTCGATCAGCGGGATCTTCTCAGGCACGTTGTCGTGGTTGTTCCTGCAATTTGATGGCACGGTCCCGTTCACCGAACTGGTGGATCAGGCGTGGCAACAGGGTCTGACTGAACCCGATCCGCGCGTAGATCTTTCCGGCAAAGATGTGATGCGCAAGCTAGTGATTCTGGCGCGTGAAGCAGGTTACGACATCGAACCGGACCAGGTTCGCGTGGAATCGCTGGTGCCTGCGCACTGTGAAGAAGGCTCTATTGACCATTTCTTTGAGAATGGCGATGAACTGAACGAGCAGATGGTGCAGCGTCTGGAAGCGGCGCGTGAAATGGGGCTGGTGCTACGCTATGTGGCGCGTTTTGATGCTAACGGTAAAGCGCGCGTTGGTGTTGAAGCGGTTCGTCCTGAACACCCGCTGGCGGCGCTGTTGCCGTGCGATAACGTATTTGCCATTGAAAGCCGCTGGTATCGCGATAACCCGCTGGTGATCCGTGGACCGGGCGCAGGTCGTGACGTCACCGCCGGCGCTATTCAGTCAGACATCAACCGTCTGGCGCAACTGCTGTAGTTTTTGTTGCCGGATGGCGCTTACGCTTATCCGGCCTACATATGACATGAACCGTAGGCCCGGTAAGCGGCAGCGCCACCGGGCAAATCGCGCTGGGCGATCAGGATGTTGTATTGCTCCGTCAGCGTCCTTATCGTCTGAAACACTGAATGGGCAGAGTAACGGGTACTTTGCTGAAATTCCGTCTGTTGCTGCAACCAGGCGAGAAAATGATGGCTTGCCGCCAGAGTTATTGACGTGCCTTCTTCAACCCGCCCCTGCGTTAACAAACACACCATTTTACGCGTATCGCCTCGTTGCCAGATTTGCCACTGATTCTGCCACCATCCCTGATACGTTTTACCCAGCAATTGCCAGGGCAGCGTGCGCTTATCGTTATTCATTTCTTCATCAATAAACCACAGCGAGGCGCGATGATGGCGAAACTGTTCCGCCCATGCAGTAATCGCTGCGCCGCGCAGGAAGCATTCGTGGGCAATAATATGGTTTTTTACCTCTGGCCACAGATGGCTCAGCAGGCGGAAATGCCCATGGGCAGTAATGACCGGGCGTAAAATCGCGCCGCTGGCGTTCCGTTTGAGTATGGCGCTGCCGTACTGAATTTCGTCAAACTGGCTGCGGCGTAAAAACTGGGTTTCCCGCTGGCTAACTCGCTCAACAATATCATCATGCGTTGCAGTTGCTTCACTGATGCCGCGCCAGCGGTAACGTAATGAGTCTCCAATGGGATGGGGCGTGAAATTACTGGAAACATGCAACACATCACCGCGAATAGCGTCAAAACTGAGCAATACATAGAGTTTTTGGTCGGTGCTGGATCCCTGAAAAGGTACGATTAAGGGAACCGTCGCTATTTGTTCTGGCGGAAGGGGAGAAGTGGCCTGCGGGTGCTTTGGTGTCCAGACCTTTTTGCAGCTCCGGCACTGAACGCGTTGGCTGCCCTGGGGATTGTGCCCATAGCGGATGGTTTTCCGCTGATAACAACGTGGGCAAAAATGACCGCTTTGGGCTGCAAAATCCGTTAAATATGCCGACAACCAGCTATAGAACTGTTCCTCATTAAACAGCGGGGGATAGCTGCCGCATGCCCGACAATGCAGTGCGGCATAACCCAGCCGATAATCTGGCCAATGGTAATCAACTGAATGATCCTGTCCCAAATTTTGACAGCCGAAGGACTTGCAGCAATTGATAGTGAACAGAGGCATCATCGGATTACCAACGATTTTTAAGGGTCGTTGATTTTGACCCGCGACTATCCCTGACGGATGTGATTTTTCTCACATAAAAAAACCTTTCAGAACGTAACGTAGCGATTCTTTATATGACTGAAAGGGATTGATTATGAAGTTAAAAATGCTTGCTGTTGGTGTTCTGGTCTCTTTGCCGCTCTGGGCCAGTGCTAAAGATGTCACGATTATCTATACCAACGATCTCCATGCCCATGTCGAACCTTATAAAGTCCCATGGATTGCTAATGGCTCACGTGACATTGGCGGTTGGGCTAATATCACGACGATGGTGAAGCAGGAGAAAGCGAAAAATAGCGCCACCTGGTTTTTTGATGCCGGTGATTATTTTACCGGGGCCGTATATCAGCAGCCTGACCAAGGGTAAGGCGATTATCGATATCATGAACACCATGAATTTTGATGCTGTCACCATGGGTAATCATGAGTTCGATCACGGCTGGGATAACACGCTACTTCAGTTAAGCCAGGCGAATTTCCCTATTGTGCAGGGCAATATCTTTTATCAAAACAGCAGCAAAATGTTCTGGGATAAGCCTTACACCATTATTGAAAAAGACGGCGTGAAGATTGGCGTGATTGGTCTGCACGGCGTGTTTGCTTTTGATGATACGGTTTCCGCTGCGACACGTGTCGGGATCGAGGCGCGGGATGAAGTGAAGTGGTTGCAACGCTATATCGATGAGCTTAAAGGCAAAGTCGATCTCACTGTGGCACTCATCCACGAAGGCACGCCAGCGCGTCAGTCCAGTTTGGGGGGCACCGATGTGCGCCGTGCGCTGGATAAAGATATCCAGACCGCAGGCCAGGTGCAGGGGCTGGACATCCTGATCACCGGTCATGCGCATGTGGGCACGCCAGAGCCGATTAAAGTCGGTAACACCCTGATACTTTCTACCGACAGCGGTGGTATTGATGTGGGTAAACTGGTGCTGGATTACCAGCAGAAACCGCATCAATTTACCGTGAAGAACTTCGAGCTGAAGACCATTTTTGCTGATGAGTGGCAGCCTGACCCGCAGACGAAACAGGTCATTGATGGCTGGAATAAAAAGCTCGATAAAGTGGTGCAGCAGACGGTTGCCAACTCGCCGGTTGAGCTGACGCGTGCTTACGGTGAATCTTCTTCCCTGGGAAATCTGGCGGCAGATGCGTTGCTGGCCGCGGCGGGTAAAGATACCCAGTTAGCACTCACTAACTCGGGCGGCATCCGGAATGAAATCCCTGCTGGAGCCATCACCATGGGTGCAGTCATTAGCACCTTCCCGTTCCCGAATGAGCTGGCAACCATGGATCTTACCGGTAAGCAGTTGCGTAGCCTGATGGAGCATGGCGCGAGTTTAAGCAACGGTGTATTGCAGGTGTCCAAAGGACTGGAGATGAAGTATGACAGCAGTAAACCGGTTGGTCAGCGGGTCACCGTATTGACGTTAAACGGCAAACCCATTGAGGATGCCACGGTTTATCACATTGCCTCCAATAGCTTCCTGGCAGACGGCGGTGATGGTTTTACAACATTTACCGAAGGTAAAGCGCGTAACACATCCGGTGGTTACTATGTCTCTAATGCGGTCGTTGATTATTTCAAAGCAGGAAATACGCTGACGGATGAGCAACTCAAAGGCATGCGTGTGGTCGATGTGAAACTGTAGTGAGGTCAGGCCAGCAGATATTCCGCTGGCCTGTTGTTTTAGCCTTTGTGGGAGGCAAACACCTCTTTTGCGGCGAACAAGCCGTTGAGTGCCGCGGGGAAGCCAGCATATACGGCCATCTGCATAATCACTTCAACGATCTCATCCTGCGTTAAACCTACGTGTAATGCTGCGCCAATATGTACCTTCAACTGCGGTGCGGCGTTACCCAGCGCAGTTAATGCCGCGACGGTAGCGATTTCTCTACTGCGTAAATCCAGCCCCAGTCTTGAATAGATGTCGCCAAAAGGAAATTCAATCAGGTATTGGGCGAAATCTGGGGCAATATCTTGCAGACTTTTGACGACTGCATCACCCCCTTTACCATCCACTTTTTGCAACATCTTCTGACCGGTAATAAAGCGTTCTGAAGGCATCATTTCTTCCTCTTTAATGTGGTCTGTGGTGTGAGAATAGGGCGTGCGGGATGATTGGGATAATACCGTTTCCGTGATACCTTTTCGGTATGACAACATCGTCTTTGCACTCTCTGGACATTCGCCTGCTGCGTTACTTTTCCGTAGTAGCGGAAGAGAACAATATGAGCCGGGCGGCGCAGCGTTTGTTTATGTCGCAGCCGCCGCTGAGTCGCCACATTCGCCAGCTTGAAGAACGCCTGGGAGTGACGCTTTTTGTCCGTCATACTCGTGGGCTTACGCTGACGGAGGACGGCCAGCGCGTACTTGAAATCGTACGCCCGCTATTGGCGCTACAGGATAAAACCTGGGCGGCGCTGGGTCAGTTAGCGAAAATGGGGGAGCAATCTCTGCGCTTAGGGCTAAGTACGGCGTTTGAGCAGGGCGTTTTCGCTGCACTTGAGTCGCAGCTTATTACGCGAGTACAGAAGCTGCATGTTGTCCGTCATAGTTCGCCTGAACTGGCGCGCCAGGTGCGTCGGGGAAAACTGGATGCCGCGGTGGTTGCGCTACCGCTTGAGGCCTCGGGCCTTAGCGTCACGCCGCTTGGCTGGCAAGAATCGATGATTGCCGCCTTACCCGCGCAGTGGGCAGAAGCGGCACTGTCGTCACTCTCATTAACCGCACTGAGCCACCGACCGCTGTTCTGGTTCAAACGCGAACGTAACCCTGCCTTCTTTGATTACACCCGACACATTTTTCGTCGTGCCGGTTACTCACCTGCCTGTATTGAAGAACCGCTGGAACATGACGTGCTGCTGGCGCGGATCGCGCAGGGTGACGGCCTGAGCCTGATTCCTGCCTCTTTTTCGGCTATCCAGCGTCAGGGCGTGACCTTCCTTCCGCTTACTGATACTGAATTGCGTATTAGTACGGGGTTGCTGATGCTGCCTGAGAACGTAACAAAATTAGCGTGGCTGCAGACGGCCATGACGCAATCCCCCATCATTTCAGGCTGATGTGAATTTTTTTCACGTTGGCTGAGTATTCCTCACCTTTAACGATGATTTTTGTGTTGACGCCAGCGTGCTTTTCCGTCATTTTTACATCTAGACGTCTAAACGTATAGCAGTTCACAACACAACATATAACGACAAAAGATTGATGAGGTAAGGTATGAGCTTTTTTCACGCCAACCAGCGGGAAGCCCTGAATCAGAGCCTGGCGGAAGTGCAGGGTCAGATTAACGTTTCGTTTGAGTTTTTCCCGCCGCGCACCAGTGAAATGGAGCAAACCCTGTGGAACTCCATTGATCGCCTGAGCAGCCTGAAGCCGAAGTTTGTTTCAGTCACCTACGGTGCAAACTCTGGTGAGCGCGACCGCACGCACAGCATTATTAAAGGTATTAAGGATCGCACGGGTCTTGAAGCGGCTCCGCACCTGACCTGTATTGATGCAACCCGCGATGAGCTGCGGACCATTGCTCAGGACTACTGGAATAACGGTATTCGTCATATTGTTGCTCTGCGCGGTGACTTGCCGCCGGGAAGCGGTAAACCGGATATGTATGCCTCTGACCTGGTGACTCTGCTGAAAGACGTTGCGGATTTTGATATCTCCGTTGCGGCTTATCCGGAAGTACACCCAGAAGCGAAGAGCGCTCAGGCCGATTTGCTGAACCTGAAACGCAAGGTTGATGCCGGTGCAAACCGCGCGATTACCCAGTTTTTCTTCGATGTAGAAAGCTATCTGCGTTTTCGCGATCGCTGCGTGTCTGCGGGTATCGATGTGGAAATTATTCCGGGCATCTTGCCGGTATCTAACTTTAAACAGGCGAAAAAATTTGCCGATATGACCAATGTTCGTATCCCTTCCTGGATGTCGACCATGTTTGATGGTCTGGATGATGATGCCGAAACCCGTAAGCTGGTGGGTGCAAACATCGCCATGGACATGGTGAAGATCCTCAGTCGCGAAGGGGTGAAAGATTTTCACTTCTATACGCTCAACCGCGCCGAGATGAGCTACGCAATTTGTCACACACTGGGTGTAAGACCGAATTAAACAGATGCCCCAGCCCTCTACGGAGGGCTTTTTTTTGATCATTTTGATCTACATCTCTGTAACTTAAAATATAAAAGGAATTAGCTATCGAATCTGTGGGTTATTTCGACTATATCTTATCTCTGGTGGTGTATATCGTAGTCAGAACACTGTAAAGGGAGCATATAGATGAGCATGTCCGACGATAGCCAGAACGCATCAACTGCCGGTAAGTGTCCTTTTCATCAGGGCGGTCACGATCAGAGCGCGGGAGCAGGAACGAATAACCGCGACTGGTGGCCAAATCAACTCCGCGTTGATCTTTTAAACCAACATTCTAATCGTTCGAACCCGCTGGGTGAGGACTTCGACTACCGTAAAGAGTTTAGCAAACTCGACTATTCTGCCCTGAAAGGGGATCTCAGAGCCCTTCTGTCCGAATCTCAACCGTGGTGGCCCGCTGACTGGGGAACCTATGCCGGATTATTTATCCGCATGGCATGGCACGGTGCAGGGACCTATCGCTCCATCGATGGACGCGGTGGCGCGGGTCGCGGACAGCAGCGTTTTGCTCCACTGAACTCCTGGCCAGATAACGTCAGCCTGGATAAAGCGCGTCGCCTGCTGTGGCCTATCAAGCAGAAATATGGTCAGAAAATATCCTGGGCCGACCTGTTTATCCTCGCGGGCAACGTGGCGCTGGAAAACTCCGGCTTCCGCACCTTCGGCTTTGGTGCTGGTCGTGAAGATGTCTGGGAACCGGATCTCGACGTAAACTGGGGTGATGAAAAAGCCTGGCTGACCCACCGTCACCCGGAAGAGCTGGCGAAAGCGCCTTTGGGCGCGACCGAAATGGGTCTTATCTATGTAAACCCAGAAGGGCCGGACCATAGCGGCGAACCGCTCTCAGCGGCAGCGGCGATTCGTGCGACCTTCGGTAACATGGGCATGAACGACGAAGAAACCGTGGCGCTGATTGGCGGCGGTCATACGTTGGGCAAAACCCACGGCGCAGCACCGGCTTCGCACGTTGGGGCCGATCCAGAATCCGCGCCGATTGAAGCGCAGGGCCTGGGCTGGGCCAGCAGCTACGGCAGCGGCGCGGGTGCAGACGCAATTACTTCCGGTCTGGAAGTTGTGTGGACGCAGACGCCGACTCAATGGAGCAACTATTTCTTCGAGAACCTGTTCAAATACGAGTGGGTACAAACTCGCAGTCCGGCAGGCGCGATTCAGTTTGAAGCCGTTGACGCACCAGAAATTATTCCCGATCCGTTTGATCCATCGAAAAAACGTAAGCCGACGATGCTGGTTACCGACCTGACGCTGCGTTTTGATCCTGAGTTCGAAAAGATCTCCCGCCGTTTCCTGAACGATCCGCAGGCGTTTAACGAAGCGTTTGCCCGTGCATGGTTTAAGCTGACGCACCGTGATATGGGGCCAAAATCGCGCTACATCGGACCGGAAGTACCAAAAGAAGATCTGATTTGGCAAGACCCGCTGCCGCATGCGTTCTTCAACCCAAGCGAAGAAGATATTCTGAAGCTGAAGGCGACCATCGCCGCTTCCGGGTTGTCCGTGGGCGAACTGGTATCGGTAGCGTGGGCTTCCGCATCAACTTTCCGCGGTGGGGATAAACGTGGCGGCGCTAACGGTGCGCGTCTGGCGCTGGACCCACAGCGTGGCTGGGATGTGAATGCTACCGCGGCACGCGTACTGCCTGTGCTGGAAGGCATTTATAAGTCAGCCCATACCGCTTCGTTAGCCGATATTATCGTGCTGGCCGGGGTTGTTGGTATAGAGCAGGCGGCTAGCGCTGCGGGTGTCAGCATCAAAGTACCTTTTGCGCCGGGCCGCGTGGATGCGCGCCAGGATCAAACGGATATTGAGATGTTTGAACTGCTCGAGCCGATTGCCGATGGTTTCCGTAACTACCGCTCTCGTCCTGACGTGTCGACCACCGAGTCGCTGCTGATCGATAAAGCACAGCAGCTGACGCTGACCGCACCGGAAATGACTGTGCTGGTGGGCGGTATGCGCGTACTGGGTGCCAACTTCGACGGCAGCCAGCATGGCGTCTTTACCGATCGTCCTGGTGTGCTCAGCACTGACTTCTTCGTCAATCTGTTGGATATGCGTCATGAGTGGAAGGCGGTTGATGAGTCAAAAGAGCTGTTCGAAGGTCGTGACCGTCTGAGCGGTGAAGTAAAATACACGGCAACCCGCGCCGATCTGGTGTTCGGTTCTAACTCCGTACTGCGCGCAGTGGCTGAAGTTTATGCCTGCAGCGATGCTCACGAGAAGTTCGTGAGAGATTTCGTTGCCGCATGGGTGAAAGTAATGAACCTGGATCGTTTCGATCTGCTGTAACAGCTAATGCCGGATGTCGCTTGCGCGGATCCGGCATGGTATGAATAAAAAAATCCCCGCGATTGCGGGGATTTTCTGTTTGCAGGTTATTCCCACTCTTGCAGGTAACGTTGACCGTACTGATCAGCCACCAGCAGGGCGGCATACACCTGGTCCGGCGTCGCGCCGCCAGGCATGTTGTGGATGGTTTCGCCTTCGGCACAGGCTGCCTCAGCCACAATGCGCATTTTCGCCTGAATATCCTGCTTGATGTCCAGTTGCGCCAGGGTAATCGGCAGGCCAACGGAATGGCACAGCGCGGCAACGGTTTCAATTTCATCAACCGGCGCGTTTTCCAGCACCAGCTGCGTTAGCGTACCGAAAGCCACTTTCTCGCCGTGGTAGTAATGATGCGCATCCGGGATTGCGGTCAGACCGTTATGAATGGCGTGAGCCGCTGCCAGACCACCGCTTTCAAAACCGACGCCACTCAGATAGGTGTTGGCTTCAATAACACGTTCCAGTGCTGGTGTCACCACGTGCTGCTCGGCTGCCAGCATCGCTTTTTCGCCTTCTTCGATCAGCGTATTAAAGCACAGCTCTGCCAGCGCCAGCGCCGCCTGAGTACACTGACCGCCCGCCATGGTGGTTGCGCCGCTGCGTGAACAGGCACGCGCTTCGAACCAGGTTGCCAGCGCATCGCCAATACCCGCAGCTAACAGACGCGCCGGTGCGCCCGCGACAATTTTGGTATCCACAATGACCCTGTCCGGGTTGTTGGGCAGCAGCAGATAGCGATCGAATTCACCGGCATCGGTGTAAATGACGGACAGCGCGCTGCACGGCGCATCGGTAGAGGCGATGGTTGGGGCAATGGCGACAGGCACGCCCATAAAGTGCGCCAGCGCTTTGGCGGTATCCAGCGTTTTACCGCCGCCAATACCAAGTACTGCGCCACACTGCGCTTTTTCCGCTACGCCGCGCAGACGGTCGATTTCGTTTTGTGAACATTCGCCGCCAAACGGTGCAATTTCCAGCGCCAGTCCGGCATCCTGGAAGCTTTTTTCCAGTGCGCCCTGGGCAAAGCCTAAGACAAACTTGTCCCCAACGACCAGCCAGCGTTCTGCCAGTGGTTTGAGGTAGCTGCCAAGACGGGTAATAACATCGGCACCCTGGATGTACTTACCAGGTGATTGAATAATGCGATCCATACTTTATTTCCCTCACAGGTTGATGTGACCAAATGCGTTGTTCCAGTCCTGCTCAAACTTCTCTATTGCTGACTCTACCGCAGGGGTATTGAGCATTTGTTGCGCTACGTCTAATGGCAGGGTGATAGCTTCACATCCTGCCAGTAAGCAATCCAGCGCCTGACGCGGGGTTTTAAAGCTGGCTGCCAGTACCATGCTGTTTGGCGCATGCAGTTCCAGTAACGTTTGCAGTTCCTGTACAGTGCGAATTCCGTCGCCGCCCTGCGCGTCGATACGGTTAACGTAAGGTGCGATATATTTAGCTCCCGCCAGCGCAGCCAGTAGCCCCTGAGAAGCACTGTAAACCGCGGTTCCTAGCGTGGTGATGCCCTCTTTTTTCAGCATCTTAATCGCGGCCAGACCTTCGGATGTCACCGGGATTTTCACTACCAGACCGGGCACCGCGTTGCTCAGGCGTTTGGCCTCTTCCACCATGCCCTGTGCGTCTCGGCTCATGGTTTGGGCAAACAAAATACCCTCTTCGCCGATGGCGTTTTGCAGGCGTGGCAGTACTTCCCAGATGGATTCTTTGCTTGCCGCTACAATGCTTGGGTTGGTGGTGACACCCGCGATAGGGAAGATGCGTGCCAGACGTTCAACTTCCGCGACGTTGGCGGTATCAAGGTAAAGTTCCATATAAAACACCCTCTTTGTTTTCTATTAGCAGCCCGTTGCCGGGATGCTTTGCTGTAAACAGGATAAGAGTGTTTGGTTAAGCTCCGCTATCTGACAAATTTGCCAAAAGCTGGATAAATGTAATGTATAAATAAAAATGAGAGATACTTCACATATCAGTTTTAGGTGAGTTTATTCTGGTAATGTGGGGAATAGATTTCTATTTGTATATTACAAAAATCCAGTGAATGTTGTTTTTGTCTTCTTTATTGCTGGCGGATATCTTTCTCCGTCAATTGGCTGTGGTACTGCCGACGGTATTCTGATGGCGAACGTTCGGTATTTTTGCGAAACAGGCGGCAGAAGTAGTTGCTGTCAACAAACCCACAAATGTGCGCCACCTCTTTAATCTTCAATTCGTAACCCTTCAACAGCGTTTTTGCGTGTTCCAGTCGCGTGTGGTTCAGGTATTCGTTAAAACCGATAGCGCCCGTTTTTTGAAAAAGGTGGGAAAGATAATTGGGTGAGATGTAGAACGCCTGCGCGACGGATTCTCGGGTGAGCGGTGAAGCGTAGCGTTCGTCAATATAGTTGCGAATGGCTTCGAAAAGCGCCTGACTGCGTGATGCGGTTTGGATCTGGCTGCCGAGCAAATCGCGGCAGTGGCTCAGCAAGCTCGCAACGATTAGCCTGGCGGTTTGCTGCTCCTGCGGCTGCATCTGCATTTCATTGAGCGTTTGCAGCAGAAATGAGCCAATACGCGGTCCACGCCGCGCGACGTGCTGACGGGTAAGGTTTTGATATTGCTTACCGTCCCACTGCACGATGCTAAAACCCAGTTGCTGTTTGCCAAATAAGATACTGAGCGTGGTCACCGGTGTGAGCCACTGTGGAAAGTTCCAGCCACCAGCCGGAACGAACAAGGCATCGTAAGGCTGTAACGTCGCGGATGCGCCAGCAACACCGTTATCGGTGAATTCACCTTCCAGCACAATCTCCAGTCGGGGAAAATCGACCTGATACGCCAGTTCCGGCGTTGAGCTACTGGTGCTGGCAAAGTAAATCTGGCGCAGCGGCGTGGGGCCGTTGATCAGGCGAGAGAGCAGGTGGCTGATGTCGTGATACATGTTAATCCCTTGCAGGCAGCAGACAGGGAAACAGTAACGTTGAAAACAATCGCCCTCAAGTGATTATTGCCGGATGGCGGCTAATGCCTTATCCGGCCTACAAGTCTTTGCGAGCTGTAGGCCGGATAAGCGTAGCGCATCCGGCAGACTGTTACTGATTACCGATTTGATCGCCGTAAGGCAGGGTATCGTAATCAATCAGGGCATTCTTTTTATACGGGTTGCCAATCCAGCGGGTCGTCTCTTTGAACTGCGGGCTGGTAATGGCACGAGTTGGATCGAAACCATCATAGGTGAAGCCCGCTAAATCAGACCAGGTGTGGATAAGCTCTGAGCTGCTGTATTTACGATTCACATCCTGTGAGAAGTCACGCGGGTGTGCAGCCTGCCATTTTTCCGAGGTCCACAGCAGGAACGGCACCGTATACATATGACGCGTTGGGTTGTCTTCATTACGACCCTGCGTTTTATGCGGCGGCGTATCGTATACCTCTTCTCCATGATCGGAGAAGTACAGCAGGAAGCCGTTCGGATCGGTCGCTTTATAGTCTTTGATCAGACTGGCAATGATATGGTCATTGTAAACATTCGCGCTGTCGTAATCGTTGTAAGCTTCCAGCTCATCGTCACTCAGGCCAGCGGGCACATTGTCGATATTATTGTCGAACTTACCCTGACCATCCGGATAGCGGAATTTGTACTTAATATGCGTTCCCAGCAGGTGCACGATGATGAACTTTTTCGGTGCAGGGTCAGCCAGTACTTCTTTAAACGGTGCCAGCACGTTGCTGTCATATTCGCGTGCACTTTGTGTACGCTGCTGGTTCATATAGAACTGTTTATCCGTCTGCTTAGAGAACACTGTCAGCATGGTGTTGCGGGCAGTCATCGTCTGCTGATTGGTGATCCAGAAGGTTTTATAACCTGCCTGTTTCATCATGTTCATCAGGGACGGCTGAGTCAGATACAGATCCGGGTTCTTCTCGTTAGCGAAGGTCAGCGCCTGCTGCAGGATTTCAATGGTGTACGGACGGGAGGTCACGACATTATTGAACACGGTGAAGTTAGGATCGGATTTATGCAGCGCATCCAGTTCCGGCGTTGTTTCGCGTGGGTAACCGTACAGGCTCATGCGGCCACGTTGCGTTGATTCGCCAATCACCAGTACCAGTGTACGCGGTGCATCACCTGAGCTGTCTTTAAAGTTGGCCAACGGCGGTAGGGCATTGTTCTCATTCAGCAGGCTGTTCAGCGCGGTCAACTGCTGACGATACTGATAATAACCGGAGATGAATTGCCATGGCGCAGCTGGTTCCATGCGTGAGGCGAGACCATTCAACGTTTTTTCAAATGGTTTATGTTTGATAAACGTGTTCACCGTCATCGGATGCAGAATCAAACCGTATAACAGTGCAAACGACACCAGATAGCGCCAGGGTGATGGAATATGCACAGGACGCAGACGTGTCCATAGCAGAATTGCCACAGCTGTATAGGCAAGCGCAATTAAGACAATCTTCAGACTGAAATATTGGCTCAGATATTCGCTGGCTTCGTTCGCATTGGTTTCAAACATTACGTACAGAACGCTTTGCGAGAACTCTTGTCCGTAAATGACGTAATAGCTTAGAGCAGCCAGCGAGGCCGCCCATAGCATTACGCCAATGACGGCAGCAATAACGCGGATACGGTTTGGAAATAAGAATACCGGAATCAACCACAGCGAACTGAACAGTAAGGAGTCGCGTAAACCATTAGTTCCGCTATAGCCGGATAAGAGAATAACGACCTGGAGTAAACTGGAAAAAAAACAAAAATAGAGGAGCGCCCAACCCAGGGCTTTCCAGCTAAATTTAGGTTTAGACTGGGGGTGTAAGGATTGCATAATGTAAGCCTGTCTTTAATTGTAGCGCCAAGAGTAGCACTTAAACATTAAGAGGAACTGAAGCATCACGATCTTAGGATCGTGTTTTGCCATCTATATATTCATTTAGTGAATATATTCGAGGGGGAATATATTGAAAATGAAGTGGTTGTAACAGCGGTTTTTGCCGTCGCCTCCGAATAATAGCACGAAGGCGACGGGGGAGGGATGTTAGCCTGTATTACGCATACCAGCGGCGACACCAGCGATTGTGACCATCAATGCTTGTTCCACGCGAGGGTCCGGTGCATTGCCTTGCTCTTCCGCCAGGCGTGAGCGGTGTAACAGCTCTGCCTGTAATACGTTCAGCGGGTCAGTATAAATATTTCTTAACTGAATGGACTCGGCAATCCACGGCAGGTCGGCCATCAAATGTGAGTCGTTGGCAATCGCCAGTACGACATCGATATCTGCTGCCAGGCGTTGGCGTAGCTCTGCACCCAACGGCCACAGATCTTTTTTGACCAGGCGCTGATCGTAATACTCTGCCAGCCACAGGTCTGCTTTCGCGAAAACCATTTCCAGCATGCCAAGGCGTGTGGAGAAGAATGGCCAGTCGCGGCACATGGCTTCAAGTTCGCTTTGCTTGCCGTCTTCAACCACTTTTTGCAGCGCGGTACCTGCACCCAGCCAGGCCGGGAGCATCAGGCGGTTCTGCGTCCAGGCGAAGATCCACGGAATTGCGCGTAGAGACTCTACCCCGCCGGTCGGACGGCGTTTTGCCGGACGTGAACCGAGCGGGAGTTTACCCAGTTCCTGCTCCGGTGTAGCTGAGCGGAAATAAGGGACGAAGTCTTTGTTTTCACGCACATATCCACGATAGAGCTCGCAGGAAATATCGGAAAGTTCATCCATGATATGACGCCAGCTATCTTTCGGTTCTGGCGGTGGCAACAGGTTGGCCTCCAGAATGGCTCCGGTATACAGCGACAGGCTGCTGATGGTCACTTCCGGCAGGCCGTACTTAAAGCGGATCATCTCCCCTTGTTCTGTCACGCGCAGACCACCTTTCAGGCTGCCCGGCGGTTGAGAGAGTAGCGCTGCATGGGCAGGCGCGCCGCCGCGACCAATGGAACCACCGCGACCGTGGAACAGCGTCAGTTCGATACCGGCTTTTTCGCAGGTTTTGATTAGCGCGTCCTGAGCCTGGTATTGCGCCCAGGAGGCCGCCATCACGCCCGCGTCTTTTGCGGAATCAGAGTAGCCAATCATGACCATCTGTTTGCCCTGAATAAATCCGCGGTACCAGTCGATATTCAACAGTTGCGACATGACGTCATCGGCATTGTTGAGGTCGTCCAGCGTTTCAAATAGCGGAGCGACCGGCATAGCAAAACCAATTCCGGCTTCTTTCAGCAGCAGATGCACGGCCAGCACATCCGACGGAGTTTTCGCCATCGAGATAACATAGGCGGCAATGGAGCCATATGGGGCTTCGGCAATGACCCGACAGGTGTCGAGCACTTCGCGGGTGTCGTTGCTCGGTTCCCAGTTACGCGGCAGGAGCGGACGCTTGGAATTCAGTTCGCGGATCAGGAAAGCCTGTTTATCCGCTTCCGACCAGTTTTCGTAGTCGCCAATGCCCAGATAACGGGTCAGTTCGCCCAGGGCTTCAGTATGACGGGTGCTTTCCTGACGAATATCAATACGCACCAGCGGTACACCGAAACACTTCACGCGCCTAAGGGTGTCGAGCAATTCGCCATTGGCGATAATGCCCATGCCACAGGCCTGTAGAGACTGGTAGCACGCGTATAGCGGGTCCCAGAGCTGTTCGTTTTGGGTGAGAAGTCCCGCAGGTTTCGGCAATTTCTCGCCTTTCAGACGGGCTTCAAGCCAGGCCTGGGTTGCCATCAGACGAGAACGCAGGGTTTTCATCAGATAGCGATAAGGTTCAGCTGCACCTTCTTCGCCTACCAGCGCCATCAGCTCCGGCGTGGCATCCACCATCGACAGCTCAGAAATCAGAAACTGGATGTCTTTCAGGAACAGGTCTGTCGCTTTCCAGCGGCTAAGCAGCAGCACGTGACGGGTGATATCTGCCGTTACGTTCGGGTTACCATCACGGTCACCTCCCATCCAGGAAGTAAATCGAACCGGGACAAAATCAACCGGCAGCTTATAACCCAGATGCTCTTCCAGTTGTTCATTCAGCTCGCGCAGGTAGTTCGGCACACCTTCCCACAGGCTGTTTTCAACTACCGCGAAACCCCATTTGGCTTCATCAACCGGGCTTGGGCGCAGCTTGCGGATCTCATCCGTATGCCAGGACTGAGCAATGAGCTGACGCAGACGGCGCATCAGTTGGTTGCGTTCATAATCGACGAGGTCTTTGTTATCAAGCTGCTTGAGGCAGGCGTTCACTTCACCCATTTTATGGATCAGCGTACGACGAGTGATCTCGGTCGGGTGGGCGGTGAGTACCAGCTCCAGAGAGAGTGATTCTACGGCTTTCTTGATGGTGGCGTCATTGAGGTTGGGCTGCTCTTTCAGTTTACGCAGAGTGCGAGCAATCACTTCCGGGTTGCTGGCTGCTTCGCCTTTTGGCGAAATGCTGTGGTATTGCTCGGCGGTGTTGGCCAGGTTCAGGAACTGGCTAAATGCGCGGGCAACCGGCAGCAGCTCGTCGTTAGACAGATTTTGCAGTGTGGTGAGCAATTCCTGGCGATTAACTTCATTGCCAGCGCGAGATGATTTGGACAGCTTACGAATTGTTTCTACGCGATCAAGAATGTTCTCTCCCAGCGCATCCTTGATGGTCTCTCCCAGCACTTTGCCGAGCATACTGACATTACTACGCAACGCGGAATATTGTTCGTTCATATTAACCCAGACACCCCATCTATTTTGAATATGTCCTGTATCTTTCGCGCCTGACTATCACGCGAAATCTTGCGGACTTAACTTTTTAGCCGTCTTTTATAAAGCCACGTAAAACACGTGACGTCAATTGCTGCGAAATCGGTTCAGCAAACGAATAAATGCCGTGAATTTACGTTATTTAATTCACATCCAATCAAATAAGCGTTGCTTATGGAAATGTTAAAAAATCACCCCGCTTACCACTTAAGGATTAGCGGGGTGACAAGTAGTTAATGCCAGCAAAAATGATGCACAACCTGGGTGATTAATTCGCGAGTTGGCTTAATAAAGCGTGTTTCCAGATATTCATCCGGCTGATGCGCCTGATTAATAGAACCTGGACCCAATACCAGCGTCGGGCAAAGCGTCTGGATAAATGGCGCTTCGGTGCAGTAGTTCACCACTTCAGTCTGTGCGCCCAGCAGTTTCTCAACCACCTCCACCAGTTGATGGTCAGGCGGACACTCATAGCCTGGAATCGGCGGATGCAGTTCCGATACGGTCAGGCGACCCGGCCAGCGTTCGCTGACAGGGGCCAGCGCTTCGTTAAGTAACCCATTGAGATCGTTTAGCGTCATACCCGGTAGCGGTCGAATATCCATATGCAGTTCGCAGCAGGCGCAGATTCTGTTGGCGGCGTCGCCGCCGTGGATGTGGCCCAAATTTAACGTTGGATACGGAACGGTAAAGGCATCATGGTGATAGCGCGCTTTCAGGTCATCGCGCAGATGCATGATATGGCCGATGGCATCATGCATCAGTTCAATCGCATTAACGCCACGTGCCGGATCGCTTGAATGACCCGATTGTCCCAGAATGCGTATCGCATTAGAGATATGACCTTTGTGTGCACGAACCGGTTGCAGTGAAGTGGGTTCGCCAATAATCGCGCAGTCTGGGCGCAGAGCAGTGGTTTCAGAAAAGTAGCGAGCTCCCGCCATGCTGGTCTCTTCGTCAGCAGTGGCCAGAATGTAGAGGGGCTTTTTCAGCTTTGTGACGTCGACATCACGCAACGCGTCGAGGATAAAGGCGAAGAAGCCTTTCATGTCCGCCGTACCCAAACCATAGAGCTTATTGTCATGTTCGGTCAGGGTGAACGGATCGCGCGTCCAGCGTCCATCGTCAAAGGGTACGGTATCGGTATGACCCGCCAACAACAGACCACCAGCGCCCTGTCCAATGCTCGCCAGCATATTGAATTTATTTCGTGTATCGGGAACCGGTTGGACCTCCACATTGAAGCCTAAATCTTTAAACCAGCCCGCCAACAGAGTGATTAAACCTGCATTGCTTTGATCGAGCGCTTCTTCGGTAGCGCTAATCGATGGCGTGGCAATCAGAGCGCGGTAAATCTCGATAAATGGCGGTAAATTGTTTTTCATTGTTGACACACCTCGGGTCATGATAGTATCAATATTCATGCAGTATTTGTGAATAAAAATACATTAACGTTGAGCGTAATAAAACCCACCAAGTGTAAGGTGAGGTGATAAAGGCTTATACCTGGCAACAGAATCTAAGAAGGTGAGCAGCCCCGATGTTGAATACGCTGATTGTGGGCGCCAGTGGCTATGCCGGCGCAGAGCTTGTGACCTATGTAAATCGCCATCCTGATATGACCATAACCGCTTTGACCGTCTCAGCGCAAAGCAATGATGCAGGAAAATTAATCTCCGATTTGCATCCGCAGTTGAAAGGCATTGTCGATTTACCGTTGCAGCCAATGTCAGATATCAGCGAGTTTAGCTCAGGGGTGGATGTTGTGTTCCTCGCAACGGCTCATGAGGTAAGTCATGACCTGGCGCCGCAGTTTTTGCAGGCCGGTTGCGTGGTGTTTGACCTCTCTGGCGCGTTTCGCGTAAATGACGGCGCGTTCTATGAGAAATATTATGGTTTTACCCATCAGCATCCCGACCTGCTGGAGCAGGCAGTTTACGGGCTGGCGGAGTGGAACGCGGACAAGCTGAAAGAAGCGAATCTGATTGCTGTGCCGGGTTGTTACCCGACGGCGGCGCAGCTTTCGCTGAAACCACTGATTGACGCCGGACTGTTGGATCTCAGCCAGTGGCCGGTAATTAATGCGACCAGCGGCGTGAGCGGCGCGGGCCGTAAAGCGGCTATCTCTAATAGTTTTTGCGAAGTAAGCCTGCAACCGTATGGCGTGTTTACCCATCGTCATCAGCCGGAAATCGCCACTCATCTGGGGGCTGAAGTGATTTTCACCCCACATCTGGGCAACTTCCCGCGCGGAATTCTGGAAACTATCACTTGCCGCCTTAACGCGGGTGTAACTCATGCTCAGGTAGCTCTGACGCTGCAACAGGCGTATGGCGATAAACCGCTGGTGCGTCTGTATGACAAAGGGGTTCCAGCGCTGAAGAATGTGGTTGGATTACCATTCTGTGATATAGGGTTTGCTGTGCAGGGTGAGCATTTGATCGTTGTGGCGACGGAAGACAACTTATTGAAAGGCGCGGCGGCACAGGCGATGCAGTGCGCAAATATTCGTTTTGGCTTTGCCCAAACGCAGTCTCTTATTTAAGGGTGCAACAATGAATCCATTAATTATCAAGCTGGGCGGCGTTTTACTGGATAGCGAAGAGGCGCTGGAGCGCTTGTTTACCGCACTGGTGAATTACCGTGAGTCGCACCAGCGTCCGCTGGTCATTGTGCACGGTGGCGGCTGCGTGGTCGACGAGCTGATGAAGCAGCTGAATCTGCCGGTGAAAAAGAAAAATGGTCTGCGCGTCACGCCTGCCGATCAAATTGACATTATTACCGGTGCCCTGGCGGGAACGGCGAATAAAACCTTGCTGGCCTGGGCGAAAAAGCATCACATCGCGTCTGTTGGTCTGTATCTTGGCGATGGCGACAGCGTAAAAGTGACGCCGCTCGATAAAGAACTGGGTCATGTTGGGCTGGCGCAGCCGGGTTCGCCTAAACTGATTAACACGCTGCTGGAAAGCGGTTTTCTGCCGGTAGTGAGCTCTATTGGTGTCACTGATGATGGTCTGCTGATGAACGTGAATGCCGATCAGGCTGCAACGGCGCTGGCGGCAACGCTGGGTGCGGATCTGATCCTGCTCTCTGATGTGAGCGGTATTCTGGATGGCAAAGGCCAGCGCATTGCCGAAATGACCGCAGCGAAAGCGGAACAGCTGATTGAACAGGGCATTATTACCGATGGCATGATCGTGAAGGTGAATGCGGCGCTGGATGCCGCGCGTACGCTGGGCCGTCCGGTGGATATCGCCTCCTGGCGTCATGCAGAGCAACTTCCGGCGCTGTTTAACGGCACGCCAATTGGTACGCGTATTCTGGCTTAACTATTAATGTGCCGGATGGCGGCTTCGCCTTATCCGGCCTACGTGGGTTTTGTAGGCTCGGTAAGCGCAGCGCCACCGGGCAAAAATATCATATTAAGGAAATTTGTTATGGCACTTTGGGGTGGGCGTTTTACACAGGCAGCAGATCAGCGGTTCAAACAGTTCAACGACTCGTTGCGTTTTGACTACCGCCTGGCAGAACAGGATATTGTTGGCTCTGTGGCCTGGTCCAAAGCGTTGGTAACAGTCGGTGTACTGACCGCAGATGAACAGCTGCAGTTGGAAGAGGCGCTGAATAACCTGCTGGAAGAGGTTCGTGCGAATCCTCAGCAGATTTTGCAAAGCGATGCCGAAGATATTCACAGTTGGGTGGAAGGTAAGCTGATTGATAAAGTCGGCCAGCTTGGTAAAAAACTGCATACCGGGCGTAGCCGTAATGACCAGGTCGCGACCGATCTCAAGCTGTGGTGCAAAGACACGGTTATCGAATTACTGTCGGCCAATCGTCAGTTGCAAACTGCGCTGGTGGTGACGGCGGAGAATAACCAGGACGCCGTCATGCCGGGTTACACCCACCTGCAACGTGCGCAGCCGGTGACGTTTGCTCACTGGTGTCTGGCCTATGTTGAAATGTTGGCGCGTGACGAGAGCCGTTTGCAGGATGCGCTCAAACGCCTGGACGTCAGTCCGTTAGGCTGCGGCGCGCTGGCGGGTACGGCGTATGAAATCGATCGCGAGCAGTTGGCGGGTTGGTTGGGCTTTGCCTCGGCAACGCGCAACAGCCTGGACAGCGTTTCTGACCGTGACCACGTGCTGGAGTTACTCTCCGACGCCTCTATCGGCATGGTACACCTGTCGCGTTTTGCTGAAGATCTGATTTTCTTTAACACCGGTGAAGCGGGCTTTGTTGAACTCTCCGACCGTGTGACTTCCGGTTCATCTCTGATGCCGCAGAAGAAAAACCCGGATGCGCTGGAGCTGATCCGTGGCAAATGCGGTCGCGTGCAGGGTGCGCTGACCGGCATGATGATGACTTTAAAAGGCCTCCCACTGGCATACAACAAAGATATGCAGGAAGACAAAGAAGGGCTATTCGACGCGCTCGACACCTGGCTGGACTGTCTGCATATGGCCGCGCTGGTGCTGGATGGCATCCAGGTGAAACGTCCGCGTTGTCAGGAAGCGGCGCAGCAGGGTTATGCTAACGCCACTGAGCTGGCGGATTATCTGGTGGCGAAAGGCGTCCCGTTCCGCGAAGCGCACCATATCGTGGGGGAAACGGTGGTCGAGGCGATTCGCCAGGGCAAACCGCTGGAAGCGCTGTCGCTTGCCGACTTACAAAAGTTCAGCCAGGTGATTGGCGATGACGTTTACCCGATCCTCTCGTTGCAATCGTGTCTGGATAAACGTGCAGCGAAAGGTGGCGTGTCGCCGCAGCAGGTTGCGCAGGCGATCGACTTCGCGAAGGCACGCCTGTAGGTCGGATAAGGCGAAGCCGCCATCCGGCACTGTGCGCCGTTCTGCCTGATGGCGCTACGCTTATCAGGCCTACCAAACCATAACCCGGCCGAGCTTTGCGACGCCGGGCTTTTTTATGCAAAAAAAATGCGGACTCAAGGTCCGCAAAAGTTCACGTTGGCTTTAGTTATTTCGAGTATGAGAGAAACTCTCAAACGGACAGTAGCTTCAAGGGTTAAAGGGGTACCGTTCCGTTTCTGTGGTGCATTATTAAACAGAAAGCTTGATAGGGATAATCGTTCGTTGCTATGCTACCTATCGCTACGAACTATCGTGGCGATGGAGGATGAATAATGAATATTCGTGATCTTGAATACCTGGTGGCACTAGCCGAACATCGTCACTTCCGACGAGCGGCAGACTCCTGTCACGTTAGCCAACCCACGCTGAGCGGGCAGATCCGCAAGCTGGAAGATGAGCTTGGCGTCATGTTGCTGGAGCGTACGAGTCGCAAGGTGCTGTTCACCCAGGCAGGTCTACTGCTGGTGGATCAGGCGCGCACCGTGCTGCGCGAGGTCAAAGTGCTCAAGGAGATGGCAAGCCAACAGGGTGAGACAATGTCTGGCCCGCTGCATATTGGTTTGATCCCAACGGTGGGGCCATACCTGCTGCCGCATATTATCCCTATGTTGCACCAGACCTTTCCAAAACTGGAAATGTATCTTCATGAGGCGCAGACGCATCAGCTGTTGGCGCAACTGGATAGCGGTAAGCTCGACTGCGTCATCCTGGCGCTGGTGAAAGAGAGTGAGGCGTTCATCGAAGTACCATTATTTGATGAGCCTATGCTGCTGGCGATCTATGAAGATCACCCATGGGCAAACCGCGACTGTGTGCCGATGTCCGATCTGGCGGGTGAGAAATTGCTAATGCTGGAGGATGGCCACTGTCTGCGCGATCAGGCGATGGGCTTCTGCTTTGAAGCGGGCGCTGATGAGGATACTCATTTCCGGGCAACCAGCCTGGAAACGCTGCGCAACATGGTGGCGGCAGGCAGCGGTATTACCTTACTGCCTGCGCTGGCCGTGCCGCCGGAGCGTAAGCGTGATGGCGTTGTCTATCTGCCCTGCATCAAGCCTGAACCGCGTCGCACGATTGGTCTGGTGTATCGTCCAGGCTCGCCGCTGCGCAGCCGTTATGAACAGCTTGCAGAGGCCATCCGTGGGTCAATGGATGGCCATTTCGACAGTGCGTTAAAACAGGCGGTTTAAGCCATTTAGCGCCGCTACCCGATAGGCTTCTGCCATGGTTGGGTAGTTAAAGGTGGTGTTAACGAAGTACTCGATAGTGTTACCACCACCTTTTTGCTCCATTATCGCTTGTCCGATGTGAATAATTTCGGCCGCGCGCTCCCCAAAGCAGTGGATCCCCAAAATCTCTTTGGTTTCGCGATGGAACAGGATCTTCAGCGTTCCGACACTCATACCCACGATTTGTGCACGTGCCAGATGCTTAAACTGGGCGCGGCCAACCTCGTATGGAACTTTCATTGCCGTGAGCTGCTGTTCTGTTTTACCAACGGAGCTGATTTCCGGAATGGTATAAATCCCGGTTGGGATATCTTCGATCAGATGCGCGGTTGCTTCGCCTTTTACCAGTGCCTGGGCGGCAATGCGTCCCTGGTCGTAGGCCGCTGATGCCAGGCTCGGATAACCGATCACATCCCCTACGGCATACACGTGCGGCAGCGCCGTCTGGTACATGCTGTTGACCTTCAACTGTCCGCGGCTGTCGGTTTTCAGACCAATATTTTCCAGCGCCAGCGAATCGGTATTACCGGTACGGCCATTGGCGTACAACAGGCAGTCAGCCTTCAGTTTCTTACCGGATTTCAGGTGCATGATGACGCCGTCATCGCAGCCTTCAATCTTCTCGTACTCTTCGTTGTGGCGAATGACCACACCGCTGTTCCAGAAGTGGTAAGAGAGCGAGTCGGACATCTCCTGATCGAGGAATGCCAGTAGACGATCGCGGGTGTTGATTAAATCAACTTTGACGTCCATTCCACGGAAGATCGACGCATATTCACAGCCAATGACCCCCGCGCCATAAATCAGCACATGACGGGGTTCGTGGTGCAGGCTCAGGATAGAGTCACTGTCGTAAACCCGGGGATGCGAAAAGTCGACATCAACAGGGCGATAAGGACGCGAACCGCAGGCAATAACAAACTTATCCGCAGTCAGCGTTTCCACCGTACCGTCGTGACATTCCAGGGCAATCGTGTGTTCATCAACAAAACGGGCATTTCCCTGCAAAATTTCGCAGTGGTTGCGTTCGTAAAATCCTTGCCGCATACGTGTTTGCTGATTAATAACGTTATCAGCGTGGTTGAGAATATCGGCGAAAGAAGAACGAAGGAGTCGGGAGTGGTCGCTGTACAGTGGGTTCTGATTGAATTCAATAATGCGGCTGACGGCGTGGCGGAGAGCTTTCGACGGGATGGTGCCCCAGTGGGTACAACCTCCGCCGACGTTATGATAGCGCTCAATTACCGCGACGCGCGCTCCTTGCTTAACCAGACCCATTGCCGCGCCTTCGCCGCCGGGACCGGAACCTATTACTATTGCATCGTAATCGTAAGAATGTGACATGGTCAGGCTTACCTGTTCTTATACATAAAAGCAACAGAATAGTAACATCGTTGTTGAGATAACCCAATTATCGTTGTGCTTTTTTGCGAACTCGAAGCACAAACTGCGCGTAAACAATCATTCACAAAGCCATGCCAACCGCCTAATCTCTGGTATAGTGCCAGCAAGGTATGTGGAAGGATTCAGACATCGTGATGGGCGTTAGAGCGCAACAAAAAGAAAAAACCCGGCGTTCGCTGGTAGAAGCCGCATTTAGTCAACTGAGCGCTGAGCGCAGTTTTGCCAGTCTCAGTTTACGCGAAGTTGCTCGTGAAGCGGGCATTGCGCCAACCTCGTTTTATCGCCATTTCCGCGATGTGGATGAACTCGGCCTGACGATGGTGGACGAAAGCGGTCTGATGCTGCGTCAGTTGATGCGCCAGGCGCGCCAGCGTATCGCGAAGGGCGGGAGTGTGATCCGCACCTCGGTCTCAACATTTATGGAGTTCATCGGCAACAATCCCAACGCCTTCCGTTTATTATTGCGCGAGCGTTCGGGGACATCCGCAGCGTTTCGTGCAGCGGTCGCTCGTGAAATTCAGCACTTCATTGCGGAACTTGCGGACTATCTGGAACTCGAAAACCATATGCCTCGTGCGTTTACTGAAGCGCAAGCCGAAGCCATGGTAACCATTGTGTTCAGCGCCGGGGCAGAAGCACTGGATGTTGGCGCTGAACAGCGCCGACAGCTGGAAGAGCGGCTGGTATTGCAACTACGCATGATCGCGAAAGGCGCATTTTATTGGTACCGCCGTGAACAAGAGAAGATGACGCACCACTCCGAGTAACGAGAAGGACAAGCAATGAAACAGTCAGGTCAAGATAAAGGTACGCTGCTGCTGGCGCTGGTTGCTGGCTTATCGATCAATGGTACATTTGCGGCGCTGTTTAGCTCCATTGTGCCATTCTCCGTATTCCCGATCATTTCGCTGGTGCTGACGGTGTATTGTCTGCATCAACGCTATCAGAACCGCACCATGCCTGTGGGATTGCCGGGCCTGGCTGCCGCCTGCTTTATCCTCGGCGTTCTGTTGTACAGCACCGTGGTACGCGCTGAATATCCGGATATTGGCTCTAACTTCTTCCCGGCGGTACTGTCTGTAATTCTGGTGTTCTGGATCGGCTTTAAAGTCCGTAACCGTAAACAGGAAATTGCGGAGTAACAGTTGTAGCGGTAGGCCGGATAAGGCAACGCCGCTATCCGGCAATCTGAACAGGTAGCGCTTATCCAGCCTACGTTCTGTCTTACTTCTTGGTTAACAGTACGCCGCACTCCATATGGTGCGTATACGGGAACTGATCGAATAGCGCCAGACGTGAAACATTGTGCGTCTGGCTTAACGTTTCCAGATTCTTACACAGCGTCTCCGGATTGCAGGAGATGTACAGAATGCGCGGATACGCCTGCACCATTTTCTCCGTTTCGCTGTCCAGACCGCTGCGCGGTGGGTCAACGAAGATAGTTTCACACTGGTAACTCTTCAGATCGATTCCCTGCAAACGGTTGAACTCGCGAACGCCGTTCATCGCCTGAGTAAATTCTTCGGCCGCCATGCGGATAATTTGTACGTTATCAATATGGTTAGCCGCAATGTTGTACTGTGCAGCAGCCACGGACGGCTTGGCGATTTCCGTCGCCAGTACGCGGTTGAAGTTTTGTGCCAGGGCTAACGAGAAATTGCCATTGCCGCAATACAGCTCCAGCAGGTCGCCTTTTGAGCATCTGGTGACATCAATCGCCCACTCCAACATCTGAATATTCATGGCGGCGTTCGGCTGGGTGAAGCTGTTCTCAACCTGGCGATAGATAATCTCTTTACCCGCAACCGGCAAGCGTTCGTCAATGTAGTCCTGATCCAGCTCGATTTTGGTTTTGGTTGCCCGGCCAATCAGATGTACGTTCAGGTTTTTCGCCCGCAGCGCATCCCGCAGCGCTTCAGCTTCCTGACGCCATTCATCATCCAGCTTTTTATGGTACAGCATCGATACCACCGCCTGATCGCTCAGGGTTGTGAGGTAATCAATCTGAAACAGTTTGTGACGCAGGACGTGGTTGTTGCGAACGCCTTCGATCATTGCCGTCATCAGCGTGTTGATAAGCTCACTGGCTGCCGGGAAGCTGTCGACACGGATACGGTTTTTGGTCTGGCTGTCGAACATGATGTGGTACAGATCATCACCTTCATGCCACAAACGGAATTCCGCGCGCATACGGTAGTGGCTGACCGGTGAGCGAAACACTTCCGGAGCCTGTGCATAAAATGGCGTCATTAAGCTCTGCAGACGCACCACTTTTTCAGCTAACTGTGCGTCGTACTGTTCTGTCGGAAGGTGTTCGGGGGTCATGATGCGTCCTGAAAAATAAAAGTACGCGGGGATTGTAGGGATTGCTCATCAGATGTCCAGTCATTGATGATTTCCGATATTGTGATACGCAGTCTGGACAGTGGGTTGTAACAAACTGTAGCATCCGTTTTCCGGTCCTGTGAGTTAAAAGGGAATCCAGTGTGAATCTGGAGCTGACGCGCAGCGGTAAGGAAGGTAGGGGATGAGCGCACCTGGTGCAGACACTGCGGCATGCCGTGGGAAGTTATCGTCTCTTTAAGTTGCCTCCAAGCCCGAAGACCTGCCGGCTAACGTCGCATCTGGCTTTCATCATCGCGTACTATCGGTGGGACCTGCGGCATCCTTCTTATATTGTGGATGCTTTACAATGATTAAAAAATCGTTGCTGTGCACGGCACTTTCCGTCACGGCATTTTCTGGTTGGGCACAGGATACTAGCCCAGATACTCTCGTCGTTACTGCCAACCGTTTTCAGCAGCCTGTTAATACCGTGCTGGCACCTACTGAAATTGTGACACGCGAAGATATCGATCGTTGGCAATCAAAAGATCTGACTGATGTGATGCGTCGTCTGCCTGGTGTGGATGTTGCGCAAAATGGGGGGATGGGACAATCCAGTAATATCTATATCCGTGGTGCAGAAGCGCGCCATACTTTAGTTTTAATTGATGGTATTCCTTTGGCAAAGTCGGGAATTACAGGTATTGCCGATTTTAGTCAAATCCCCCTCTCTTTGATTCAACGTATTGAAATGATTCGTGGCCCGCGCTCGGCAGTCTATGGTGCGGATGCAATTGGCGGTGTTATCAATATCATTACCCAGAATACGCAACCCGGCGGTAAAGTTCAGGTTGGGGTGGGTTCTAATCATTACCAGCAATACGATGCGAGTCTGCGTCAGGAGCTTGGCGAAGATACACTGGCGACGATTGCTGGCTCTTTCACTGATACAAAAGGCTACAACGTTCAACCCGATTCTTCATATTCGGGAGATAGTGACCGTGATGGCTTCCGTAATAAGACATTTTGGGCTGGAGTGACCCACAAATTTACTGACGAATTATCCGCTTTTGTTCGTGGTTATGGTTATAGCAACAATACGGACTATGATGCAGGCTATAAAGATGGGGGTGATGAGCACCAGGTTTACAACCACACCTATGAAACAGGACTTGCATGGAATAATGATTTTTACTCCACACAACTTACTGGTAGTTATCAGAAATATAAAGACTATAACTATTCCAGTACGCAAGGCTTGTATCAAGCAGGGACCACACTTGATGATATGACGCAGAAAAACGTCCAGTGGGGCAACAGCTTCATAGTAGGGAAAGGAACGGTTAGTGCGGGTATTGACTGGCAACAACAAAAACTGACATCAGTTGATACGTATAACTCTAATGATTATAAGCGTGATAACACCGGTTATTATCTGACTGCGCAACAAAAGGTGGATACGGTAACTCTTGAAGGCGCGCTACGTGGAGATGATAACGAACAATTTGGTTGGAATGGCACCTGGCAAACAGCAGTAGGCTGGGAATTTGTACCTGATTACCAAGTAACAATTTCCTATGGCACAGGATTCCAGGCGCCTACACTGGGACAAATGTATGGCCAAAGCCGTTTGTATATTACCCCTAACCCTAATTTGGAAGCCGAGAAATCAGGTCAATTTGAAGTCGGATTACAAGGGTTGACAGGACCGGTTAACTGGCGGCTTGCGGCATACCAGAACAAAATTAAAAATCTGATTGATTATTACTCCCCAGATAACGGTATGACAGGGGTGTACTACAATACCCAGTCAGCAACGATTAAAGGTGTAGAGTTAACAGGAGACTTTGATACTGGGCCAGTGACGCATCGTATTAGCATGGGTTATCTTGACCCGCGTCGGGATTCTGATAATGAAGTCTTGGCTCATCGTTCCCGTCAGCAATACAAATACCAACTGGATTGGACGATGCTCGGCTTTGATATGGATTTGTCCTATCAATATTATGGCAAGAGTTACAATAATAACTCGAATCAGTTTTCCAGCACACAGCGTCGTATGCCGTCGTATAGCCTGTTAGATATCTCTGCCTCATATCCAATCACCTCACAGCTGACAGTTCGTGGTAAAATCGCCAACCTGTTCGATAAAGATTACGAGACAGTTTATGGCTACGCAACTGCAGGACGGGAATACACCTTGTCTGGCAGCTACACCTTCTGATCCCCGTCCCACCGTGCTGGTGTTTGATTCCGGCGTCGGTGGGTTGTCGGTCTATGACGAGATCCGGCGTCTTCTGCCGGATCTCCACTATATCTACGCTTTCGACAACGTCGCCTTTCCTTATGGAGAGAAGAGCGAGGAGTTTATCGTCGAGCGTGTTGTTGAGATTGTGACTGCGGTCCAGCAGCGCTATCCCCTCTCTCTTGCGGTCATCGCGTGTAATACAGCAAGCACGGTGTCGCTCCCTGCGTTACGTGAGAAATTTGCTTTCCCGGTTGTGGGCGTGGTGCCTGCGATTAAACCGGCAGCGCGACTCACGGCGAACGGTGTTGTGGGGCTACTGGCTACACGTGCAACGGTGAAGCGCTCGTATACCCATGAGCTGATTGCGCGATTCGCTAACGAATGCCAAATTGCAATGTTGGGTTCTGCTGAGCTGGTGGAACTTGCGGAAGCGAAGCTACACGGTGAAACAGTTTCTCTGGAAGAGCTGCGGCGTATTCTGCGTCCGTGGCTGCGGATGTCTGAACCACCTGACACTGTAGTGCTCGGCTGCACTCATTTCCCTCTATTACAGGAAGAGCTTTTACAGGTCCTGCCCGAGGGGACGAGACTGGTGGATTCTGGTGCCGCGATAGCGCGCCGCACGGCCTGGTTGTTAGAGCATGAAGCACCAGATGCGAAATCAACCGATGAGAACGTCGCATTTTGTATGGCAATGACGACAGAAGCTGAACAATTATTGCCTGTGCTACAGCGCTATGGCTTTAAAACGCTCGAAAAACTGTCAGTTTAAGTGGTTTTGATGAAAAAATACGCACTCGGAAGATTATTTTAAATTTCCCCTTGTCAGCCTGAAATAACTCCCTATAATGCGCCTCCACTGAC
>NZ_JAOWGW010000020.1:0-4126 GCF_030332945.1 Citrobacter sp. Cpo037 | reverse complement strand
AAAATCGGCCCAGATCCGCGAAATTTTAATCAGCGAGTCAGCTTGGGAAGAAATGACCTGCTTATTCGCACCTTCCCTAGTTCGATGATAGAATCAATCAAAAGGTTGTGGAATGGTTGTTTGCTGGAAGATCGGTTTAAGTTATTTGTATTTGTGGCTATTTCGATACTTTATTTCGCGACGTTCGTGATGATACCGATTCTAGCCTATTTCATCTTTATTTTAGTAAAGAGTTCAAGATCATTAAGTGATTATTGACATAAATATTATGCACTAAATCGCAATTTGCCGTATTGCTGCCAAAAGGAGGAAGTATGTTCGATTTTTCTTCATCGAAGCCAACTGTATTGGTTATCGACGATACTCCAGAAAACCTCACGCTGATGTATCAGCTACTTAAAGATGATTATAAGGTAAAAGGGGCAAACGGCGGTGAGCGCGGGCTTACACTTGCCGAAACTGCTAATCCAGATTTGATCTTGCTCGATATCATGATGCCGGAAATAGATGGTTATCAAGTATGCCAGCAGCTTAAATCAAACCCAGCAACCAGTGATATCCCGATAATATTCCTCACAGCTAAAGCTGAAAGAATCGATGAACATAAAGGGCTAAAATTGGGTGCCGTTGACTACATAACCAAACCAATTAACCCAGAGGTCGTGAAGGCACGTGTTAAAACACATGTATCTCTCAAAGTGGCTTCCGATATCTTAAAAGACAAGAATCAAGTGCTAGAGCAAGAGGTCGAAAGACGAACCAACGAAGCTTTGCGGCAAAAAGAAGAGCTTCACGCAATTCAAGATGTTTCCATTTATGCCATGATTTCGTTAGCCGAATCCCGCGATAACGAAACGGGTAACCACATTAAACGTACCCAAGCTTACATAAAACGTTTAGCAGAGCAATTACGCCAAAACTCGCGTTATGTTTCAGAACTGACCGATGACTTTATTGCCCTGTTATATAAATCAGCGCCTCTGCACGATATCGGGAAAATAGGCATTCCAGACAACATCTTGCGGAAAGAAGGCTCCCTGACCGACGATGAATTTCGAGTGATGAAAACTCATACCACCATCGGTTATGAAGCGATTAAAAATGCTGAGAAAGTATGCGGCCAGCCTATGAAGTTCTTGATTGTCGCAAAAGAGATCGCCTACTCACATCACGAACGCTGGGATGGTGAAGGATACCCATTAGGTCTTGCTGGAGAGCAAATTCCGTTGTCCGCCCGACTCATGGCTATAGCAGACGTCTATGATGCGCTCATCAGCAAGCGAGTTTATAAACCTGCGTTTTCACATTCAGACGCAGTAAATATCATTGTGTCAGGCAAAGGCACTCAATTTGACCCTACTATCATCGATGCCTTCGCTGAAATTACAGATGAACTCGATGCCATTGCTCAAGAATACACTAACTAGATAAGACAAGTACTTATAGCCGTTTCTGAGACAAACATGAAAGACAAGAAAATCACCACACAATCGTGGGTGTGGCGTTCAATGGTCAAAACCGGAATCATTCCCCTCATTCTGGTGGAATCGGTTCTTATTGCCGTTTACCTAATAAGTAACCGTTTTATCAGTTCCGACAACATGGAATACATTTACACAAAAGTAAATGAAGAGTTGAAGATCTCATCGGAGAGAGAAGCAGCAATCATTAGAGAGAAGCTGCTCTCAATAGAAACCTTAACGGCCGTATACCAAAACGAAACAGAACGTGTTTTATCAGAAGAACACACCATTGACCGATCTGAAAAAGATAACCTTGCCGTGAGCGAAGATGGCGTCTTGTATTCTAAACAAGATTTAGGGGGCTCGGCTTCTTTCTACTCTGGTCTTACCGCCGAAAAAGATTGGGAGAAGGTGTATAAACTCGCTCACCTTGACCCACTGATGAAACAAATCAAAAATAATAGCGATTTGGTTGCGTCGATTTACTTTAATACCTGGGATTCATACAACCGAATCTACCCGTGGTTCAACACCGTCGCTCAGTACCCTCCCAAAATGGACATTCCGGAGTACAACTTTTACTACCTGGCAAACGCTGAAAACAATCCTGACCAGAAGACAATTTGGACAGATGTTTACATTGATCCTGCGGGCCACGGCTGGATGGCATCGGTTATCGCGCCGGTCTACAACCAAGGTTTTCTCGAGGGTGTTGTCGGGCTTGATATCAAAGTCAGTGACATTATAGAAAGCATTCAAAATCTAGCCATTCCTTGGGGCGGCTACGCTGTTTTAGTGAGTAGTAACGGCACAATTATGGCTTTGCCACCACAAGGAGAACACGATTTTGGCTTGAAAGAACTCACTAAGCACAGCTACCAGCAAGCAATCACCAAAGAGATTTTTAAGCCTGAGGCATTTAACCTGTATAAACGTGATGGCACCGCTGACTTGAGCATGCGTTTACTCAAGAACACCAATGGGGTTATGCAGCTCAAACTGAATGGTGAAAATAAACTGCTATCATGGTCGACCATACCAGAAACTCAGTGGCGCTTACTGATGATTGTTGGTGAGAAGGAAATGTATGCGACTTCTCATGCGCTAGAACAAAAATACCAAAAAATTGGTTACATTCTGATCTTCTGTTTAGTGGTATTCTACATCTTGTTCTTTATCCTCATCTGGCGTTCGTCCAAGAAGACGAGTGAATTTATTGCTAAGCCATTAACTCAGTTCCAGAGCATGGTCAATCGAGTCGGGCTGGGTGATTTTAACTTAGCTCATGAAGGCTTCCGTTTAAAAGAGCTCAACGAAACAGCAAACGCGATCATCAACATGGGTGGCAAGTTGGATAGGCTTACCTCCGAACTGAATGAGGCAAAATTATCGGCTGAACATGCTAACCTAACCAAGAGCAAGTTTATTTCAAATGTCAGCCATGAAATACGTACGCCGTTGAATTCGATTCTCGGGTTATCTTACATACTGTTAAATTCAGACCTCACGTCTGAGCAGAAAAATAACCTGTTGAAAATCGATAGATCAGGCAAGCATTTGCTGACACTGATTAACAACATTCTGGACCTTTCTAAACTTGAAGCAAATAAGGTTGATATTGAGAAGGCACCATTCGATATTCGAGCGACAATTCAGGATGTGTACGACATTTTTGAGCACCAATCCAGAAAAAACGATGTTCATCTTATGACTGAAGTTGATCAGTCCATTCCTCAGGTCGTTGGCGATCAACTTCGTATTAAGCAAATCCTCCTGAACTATGTGAGTAACGCCATCAAGTTTTCTAGAGGAGGAGATGTAACCATCGCAGTCAGTGTCGTGCAAAGAAGCGAAAAACATATTGACCTGCTATTTAGTGTCATGGATACGGGGATTGGTTTGTCTGAACACGACCAGACCGTCGTATTTGACAGCTATCAGCAGGTAGACGCCTCAACGACCCGAAAATACGGAGGTACTGGCCTTGGCCTTGCGATTTCTAAGCGCATTACAGAGTTAATGGGCGGTCATGTTGGTGTCGACAGTGAGCTAGATAAAGGAAGCAATTTCTGGTTTACCATCAAACTCGATATTGACCACTTCGGAGTATCAGTAATTCCTAAGTACAAAGACCTTCCAGAATCTGCGCTCGTTGATACCACTCATCTTCAACACGAGTGTGATATCAAATCAGTCGAGGAGTTTGAGTCTAAAGTGAGCCACCTGACAGCATTGCTAGAAGAGTGCGACTTAGAGTCTGAATTTTATTATTCCAAGTATAAGTCCTGTTTTGAAAAGCTTAATCCGGAACTGAGCTACGCTCTGTCTGAAGCAGTATCAAGTTATCATTTTGATGATGCTCTGGAGCTAATGGTTCAAATCAAAGTCGAGTTAAGTCAATTCAAAGAGACCGTTGTGGATGAGTTACTTTGAGACTGTAATTTAAATTGTGTATCTGCCTGTTTTTGATATGTTCATTCCAACAACGGAGACAGGCAAATTATGGACGAAAAGAAACTCAAAGCGCTGGCGGCTGAACTGGCTAAGGGCCTTAAAACCGAAGCCGATCTTAACCAGTTTTCTCGGCACTGTTGCAAATAGTCGGTGGTGATAAACTTATCATCCCCTTTTGCTGATGGAGCTGCACATGAACCCATTCAAAG
>NZ_JAOWGW010000019.1:0-1391 GCF_030332945.1 Citrobacter sp. Cpo037 | reverse complement strand
TTGGTTTGAAAGAAGCGGCAAAAAGAGATGTGGGGACAGGTACAAATCAGATACCGGATATGGGCGCTTTTGCATCTGGCACAGGGTGGTTCAAATTACCAGGCGGGCACATTGTGCAGTTTGGTACATATTCAGGAAACACGACTCGTTTTATCAGCGGTAACTTCCCTATACCGTTTCCGACTCAACCCTTGATTTCTATCAGCGTCATGTCTGATGCCGTCCAGTCAAATCCTTCTGGACCGTTTACGCCTGTACTTTCTGTAAATTTTGAACATATCAGCAATTCGTCATGGCGTGTATCAACGAGTGACAATTCTCAGCAATACCGATTTAGTTATATTTCTATAGGACGTTAACATGCAAAAATATGTATTCAGTGCCAAGAAAAATGCTTTCTTTCCTGTAGAGCTAAAGTCGGTCTATCAAAAGGCAGGAGAGTGGCCAAATGATGGAATAGAAATAGAAGACTCTGTTGCAACTGAATTCATGCGGGAGCCACCTGAAGGCAAATACAGAAATGTAATAGAAGGAATGCCAGCATGGGTAGATATTCCGCCACCAACTCAGGAAGAGTTGATATCTTCCGCTGAGCAGGTTCGCAAGCAACTACTGGCCCATGCAGATGCTGTTATGCTGGACTGGCGAACCGAGTTGATACTGGCTGAAATTAACGACGCCAACAGAGCGAAACTATCGGCGTGGCTGGCCTATAAAAACGAGGTTAAAGCGGTCGATGTGATAACTGACCCGAAGAATGTTAACTGGCCTGCCCTCCCGGAGGCATAGGCCATAAGGGTTTCGCTGTATCAACACGCATCAGCATCACACGGTATTTTTTCCATTCAGATAATGCGGCGATTTCCTCTGTCGTCGCGATATCTGCATCAACAGCATCCTGCCGCCAGGCTATCTCGGCATCAGCAATGGCTCGTAATTGCAACTTATTAGCTTCGGCTTGCTCGATCAATTCCGCCTGCGACGGTGGATGATTTAATATTGAATTAACCTCATCTTCCGTAATTTCTTTTTTATTACCAATAAACTTATCTTGTGAACCGTCATCCTCATAGGCATAAATTATATCTGCATCATCGATAAAATACTTCATCTTAGCTCCCTCCAGCTTACACTTGAGATACCAGTGGTAATAACCTGGTAGGTGGCATTATTGGGAATCACGGGGCAATAACCTCCTGCGCCATTTATTGCCACACCATTTATTCTGACATTCACTGACCAGCTTGCTGATGGTCGGACAAAATCAAGCAATAACTGAATTGGTTTTCCTGTTGTGTTTGTGTACACCACTCCAATACTTCTACTTGATGTCATGTCTTGCCATGTCTGATCAACTCCGAGGCTTACTTTTGCCGCTTCTCCCAATTGAA
>NZ_JAOWGW010000018.1:0-913 GCF_030332945.1 Citrobacter sp. Cpo037 | reverse complement strand
AATCGGCCCAGATCCGCGAAATTTTAATCAGCGAGTCAGCTTGGGAAGAAATGACCTGCTTATTCGCACCTTCCCTAGCTCATGAGCCTGGACTGGAGTCACGCCTTTAGATTTTGCATCTTGCCCTTGCTTATAGATATCCTGGTAAATATGTAAATTAAGTTCGGCTGTCGCCATAGGATCTGCTCGATAGTTTCCTCCAACCATTGTTGGATCATGACGAGCAAAATACAGTGAATGGCGTTCAGGGGAACTCTTATCGGCGCACCCGCATAAACATAAGATGACTGAGACCATGATTATCTTTTTCATTTTTCTTCCAAAATATTACTAATATCTGAGAACTGTATTTGATGAGCAGAATCAGTACATTGATATCAATCAGAGGAAGGGGAAGCCGCCATCTCAAAAAATATGTTTTTTTGGACATTTGAATCCAATGCCTTTACTTAATGACATGAGATATCAGCATTTTCAGGATTGGTTAGTCAAAAAAATAACGTCACGCGATTATACAAATATTTCTATAACGATTCGCATGGTGACAAAGGAAATAAAAAAGCTGCACGCAGAAATGGCTCTGGGACACGCAACACTTTAAGGTTTTGATGAATTACTGGCAATACATGAAAAGGAAGCCGCGTTTTTACCACGAGAAACTGCAAAGGGTAGGTCCATGCAGCCTCACGATAAAGCGCTATTCAGATGCTAAACATGCTTAGGCCGGGAAGCCTGTACCGTTACTGATGTCGTGCATTCAGTCAACGACCCGGACACAGTATTGAAAGACTTTATCCGCAAACATATTGTAAATAGACCCGTTTTAGTTCCAAGCATTTTTTGAGATCCCGGCCAAATGATTGTGTTGCCGATATTCCTCCGGCGTCATATTGTTCAGTGATTCATGCGGGCG
>NZ_JAOWGW010000017.1:0-268 GCF_030332945.1 Citrobacter sp. Cpo037 | reverse complement strand
TCTAGGTGAAGATCCTTTTTGATAATCTCATGACCAAAATCCCTTAACGTGAGTTTTCGTTCCACTGAGCGTCAGACCCCTTATCTGAACATAAAACACTATCAATAAGTTGGAGTCATTACCCCCCGGACGAGTGGGAATCCATGGTAGGGATTTTTACCGAAATGGAAGAACACTATTAGGGGGCACCTCAGAAAACGGAATCTATGGTCACTCCCGTTTTTGCAACACCGATTTTGACGACAAGTTGGCTTGCTTGAATCTATCC
>NZ_JAOWGW010000016.1:0-2225 GCF_030332945.1 Citrobacter sp. Cpo037 | reverse complement strand
CCTTTGAATGGGTTCATGTGCAGCTCCATCAGCAAAAGGGGATGATAAGTTTATCACCACCGACTATTTGCAACAGTGCCATATTCTTTACCCGATAACCATGACCGTACAAGCTAACAAGGCCTGGCAAGCCAGCGGACTTAAAAAGTCTTTTTTTCTACCATCCCACAAAAAAGTTCGTGGTGGAGAAAAGATAAGCTATGCAAGGCTTTAGGAGACGTGGTTTTTCAGGATGACGAAGAACGATTCGGCGCTAGGTGCAACATAGGTGCATCGCACGAGCGCTAGGAACGGCGAAAAAAGGCGGACGTGGCGAAATCGGTAGACGCAGCAGACTTTAAAATTGGAGTGCCCGCGGGGAAATCCGCGGAGTAGAACCGCTCAAAGTCGGGGAACGCTAACGGGCAATACCCTAAGCCAATCCCGAGCCAAGCCCCTTCGGGGGAAGGTGTAGAGACTGGACGGGCGGCGCCTAAAGCCTTCGGGCAATGGCGAAGGGACAGTCCAGACCACGAACGTCATCAGACGGCGGCGAAAGTCGAGGTGGTACGAAAATCTGCTTCTCTGTGAGAGTACGGGTTCGAGTCCCGTCGTCCGCACCACAAAGCCAAACATCCCTGCGATGATCGACCTCTGGGCGTTTGGTCGTGAGCCCGCCACCCTCGCGCTACGCTTTGCGCAGGCGTCGAAGGCGATCAGGTGCGCCCATCGATTCCGTCGAGCACCATCGCTGCGAGTTCATCGCTGGTGTGTGCACCACTATCGAGAACACGGGTTGTGCATGGAAGCCGTTCCCTTGCGGCCAAGCATCGGGCGACATTCGCTAATCGCCACTCTCGAATCTCCGCATTTCGATTCGGGTCAGGATGCATGGTCTGGTTCGCGATCCGGTGACGCAATAGGTCCTCGTTGAGCGTCAGAAAGATGTGCAGCAGCTGATCGTCGATCCGCCTTACCCCGTCGAGTATCTCAGTCAGATAGTCCGGGTGCACGAGCGTCATTGGGATGATGATGTCCTGCGAGTAATTCCTTCGAATCTCCCTGACCGCCGCGATCGTAAGTCCCCTCCACAAGGGGAGATCCTGATAGTCTCCGCTCGCTGGCATGGGGACCGTTTCTTTCACCACGAACCCGATTTCCTCGGGGTCAAAGATCAGCGATTTGGAACGCCGATCGCGCAGCCGCTTAGCGAGCGTCGTCTTTCCGGCGCCGAAAGGTCCGTTGATCCAGATTATCATTGTCGACGGCCTCTAACCTGAAGGCTCGCAAGAGCGCTCGACGGCCTCGTGCGGAGGCACGATCGGAGTGGTTCCGAAATGCTTCTCAAGATAGGTGACGCCGAACGTCACGATGTCCTGCGCGTCGAACAGGTAGCACTGAGCAAAGCCCACGACACCTTCTCGATGGCGACCGAGCTTCACGTAAGCATTTGCTATAGTTTCAACCGCATCCGGCTTTCCTTCGATAGCAAAGCAATCGAGAATGCCGTTTGAATCGTAATCCGATGCCGTTTTCCAGGCGACTTCACCGTCTCTTCCAAGCATCGGCATCTCATACGTCACCCACCGTTTGTTGGGGATATCGGCAACCGCCTCGGCGTAGTGCAATGCGGTAACGGAGTTTAGCGGCGCACCCAACAGCAGGGCCTTCCCGCCAAGGCGAACGAACCGCTCGACGGGCGATCCTTCCCCCAAGGCGTGACCGAGTTCGTGAGGCTCCGTCAGCGTTTCAGCCAGCGGACCAACCGCGACCATCGATGCATCGGGGTGCGCGCTGCGCCGCGCGCCGGGGGCTTGAACCAGAAATTGATTCAGCAGGCCGAACCCACGGTAAGTCCCGGCTGTTGCGGGATCGAACGGCAGCCAGGTACGGCGGGCTTCGTCATCCAGCCGAGCGCCATTCAGAGTCTCCTCGTAGGGTGATCGGTCCCACGACGCGTATCCCATCACAGTGCCAGTCGGCCCAACCGCGGAGCGTAACGCGGCAACGACCGTCTCCGCTCCTCCTTCGACCGGACCAATCGCTTTAAGTGAGGCATGCACCATCAAGAGGTCACCGGTTTGGACTCCGAGTTTTTGAAGCGCCTCCGTTATTGCCTTCCGCGTATGCATCGCGATATCTCCTCTAAACTGCAAAACACTATACGGGGTCTGACGCTCAGTGGAACGAAAACTCACGTTAAGGGATTTTGGTCATGAGATTATCAAAAAGGATCTTCACCTAGA
>NZ_JAOWGW010000015.1:0-213 GCF_030332945.1 Citrobacter sp. Cpo037 | reverse complement strand
GGTTGGACAGCGCTTGCTGAGCATTCCCTGCGTCGGAACACTGACAGCCAGTACTATTTCAACTGAGATTGGCGACGGGAAGCAGTACGCCAGCAGCCGTGACTTTGCGGCGGCAACAGGGCTTGTACCTCGGCAGTACAGCACGGGAGGTAGGACGACATTGCTGGGAATTAGTAAGCGAGGTAATAAAAAGATCCGAACTTTGTTGGTTCA
>NZ_JAOWGW010000003.1:0-757 GCF_030332945.1 Citrobacter sp. Cpo037 | reverse complement strand
TCCCGTCGCCAATCTCAGTTGAAATAGTACTGGCTGTCAGTGTTCCGACGCAGGGAATGCTCAGCAAGCGCTGTCCAACCTCATCTTCGTCCAACTTTCGTTTCAACTGGGATTCCAAATCTTTAATCTGCTCAACAAGATAGTGATAATGCTGTTGTAATTTCAGCAATAACTGGCTGAGGTAAAGAGGCAAACTATTATCCTCAAGAATGGTACTCAGTCGGCTAATAACGGCAGCTCCTCGGGGAACGCTAATGCCAAATTCCAGCAGAAAAGCATGCATTTGATTGGTTGTTTTTACCTTATCCTGAACCAGGGATTCACGGACACGATGCAGAGCCCGCATTGCCTGCTGAGATTCCGTTCTGGGCTGCACAAAACGCATAGACGGACGCGATGCAGCTTCACAAATAGCTTCGGCGTCGACAAAGTCGTTTTTATTGCTTTTAACGAACGGGCGGACAAATTGTGGTGATATCAGCTTTGGGGAATGCCCCAACTCTTCCAACTTGCGTGCCATAAAGTGAGAACCGCCACAGGCTTCCATTGCGATGGTTGTAGCGGGGCATGTCGCCAAAAATTCGATCAACTTTGGCCGGGTAAATTTTTTACGGTAAACAGCCTTCCCGCGACGATCCTGGCAATGAATATGGAAAGAGTTTTTACCCAGATCGATACCAATGAGCGCAATGTTTTCCATGATAGTTCTCCGAATGAAAGCCTGTCCTCAGCATAGTACCGGGAAGGAGGGAGTGAC
>NZ_JAOWGW010000014.1:0-19790 GCF_030332945.1 Citrobacter sp. Cpo037 | reverse complement strand
CAGCTGATAGAAACAGAAGCCACTGGAGCACCTCAAAAACACCATCATACACTAAATCAGTAAGTTGGCAGCATCACCGATGCCGGCAACGATAATCCATGCAACGCCACTCCAGAGACGCAGTTTATCCGCCGCGACATTAATCAGGATAAAAGCAACGGCCAAGATTCCCCCCCATAGAGCCGGTACAGGCTGAAACGGAATAAACAACAGGTTAATACCGGTTAAAAGAGTCACGGCCGCAAACATCAGAGACATACGCATAAAATTTCCTCCCTGGACACACTGACTATAAGAATCACTTCTGCTGCTCATCTCCGGGTTTATTATATTCGGGCGCATTTGCGCGCGGCAGCTGCTGACTGTTCTGCCGATGAACGTCAAGCCGTTCACGAAAATACTGGCGAAGATGTTCAGGCTGTTCCCGTTCAACAAGCTCAGGCACAACAGGCTTGTTCATCCTTTCCTGCCAGGCAACGGCAGCGGCGGCTTTATCGACTGAGACCTTATCCTGATCATCTTTTGAGAAAGAGGCGATATTCCACTTCGACATATGCTTCACCGGTCTGCTTTACAGGAAGATATCCCTGATAATACGCGCATTCCCGGGCAACAGCGACTGACAACGGAGAGGAGAGTGCGCGGCGCCGGAGGCGCGGCGAAGTTTCTCTCCGGCAGGCGCAGCCTGCCCGGTTTTTCGCGCGGGCTGACAGGCGCCCTCCGGCCCGGACGCCTGCCATCATACTTACTGGCCTTTTCCACCCTGTAAGATGAAATGACCGCCGATGTACACGGCACACTGACAGGTCATGTATTCGCAGATTTCATCCATCACCTGCGCGGTGGTCAGTTCCCGCTGACCGGCATCACGTCGGCGGGCATTAATCAGGGCTTTGTACTGTCGCAGGATCTCGCGGGTTTCCGGTGCAAGTTTCATACGTTTTCTCCTTAACCGGCGGGTTTCCCCGCCGGACATTAATCAGTTGCTGAAGACATAGCCGTCATGGAACACATAACCGCTGCTGAACAGGTCACGCGCCCAGGCTTCAAAATCGAAATAGCTGCGCAACGGCTCCGGCACCTCATTTAACAGGCCGTTGTCCTCCACCATCTCCCGCGCATAGTCTTCCTCGCTTTCCGCCTCGCCGCGGTACGCATCATCAAACGCGTCATAGTCACATTCGCCGGTATACTCCGCCCAGGCGATAAAAGCGGCTTCCCTGCCCTCTTCTTCGGCGCGTTTGTAAGCGGCGATAAAATCCCAGTCAATGGAGCATTCAGAGACGAACTGCGACGGAATGCCCTCCCAGTCCTGGAACATAAACTCGGCATCCCATTCATCGGCATGCAGTGCCTGACAGGCCTCGTAAAAATCTTCCCTGCCGTTAAACTCCGTCAGATCAAACCATTTGCCGAAAATGCTGCCGCAGTTGTATTTGTGATACGTGCCCACGTAAACAGCCGGTGTGGTGGTTGTAGTGCGCATAAAAAATCCTCCATAGTCGATGTCGTCTGAGTTCCGGCTTACGCCGTGCCGACACGACAGCCGGGCGAAAAGCGGAGGATGCAAGGGCGTCACCGAAGCCGCAGCGCAGTAAAAAAGCAGGAGCTGGCTGGACGGTTTGACGGCGAAAATTGAGCCGGAAAACGACGGGAAGACGGCGGATAACGTATGAAATAAACTGCGACCGGGTGAAGGTGACGGCGTTTACGCTTCCCTTGCATCAGCCGCGGCCCGGCTATAGTAGAGGCACGGCGTTTGCCGCAGGCCGCACGGGACGTTACTCAACGCGAAGCCGGAACAACGTGGAGGAAGAGCCGTAAAAGCGGAGCCGGCGACATCCTTATCCTTCGTGCCAGATTCAGGGGGCCGCCGCCCCCTGCTGTTCGCTAAACTGGCCGGATTGCTGACAGGGCATTGCGGACAAGACTGATTTCTGCACGCGCTTCTGCCATGACCTCATGTAACAGGGTTAAATCCATCCACCGGCGCGGAGGCTCGCCCGGAATACGCAGCACATCGCACATCTGGCCACATGCCAGGATTTGATCCACTTTGTCGCTGATAACAAAGAACTCGACGCTACTGTAGCGTGCCCCTTTGTTCAGGATGGCATCGAGCACCACCGGCAAATTGTCATCATCGTCCAGCCAGCAGGGCATATCATTTTCCTTCACAACCAGACGGAAGTTTCGGGTCTGGCGATAAAACAGCGTTTCCCCGCGCGTGTTCAGTGCCGCCTTTATCCGGCGCGCATCCTCCCATACCTGCCGGGATACATCCCGCACGGCGCGGGACAGGCAATCCGTTACAGCCTGAATCTCCGGCTCCGTCAGCCATTCCCCGGCCCAGGGGAAAGCTATCTGTGTTCCGTCCTCCGGAAGCTGCGGCGCGTCGGCATAGCGGCTGCCGGATAAAATAATCTGCGCTGGCGTCCCGGATATTTTTGTCATGGCACTTTGCAGATCTGCGGGTACGTCACCGGTACAAAGCAAAGGCAGCAGATGAACAATATTTGCCGCATCCAGACGGACATAAATGCTTATCCAGCCCGGTTTATTGACCGGATCACGCTGATCAACATCGGTATGGTCAGGCCATCCATAATCAGCAATCAAATCGCGCGCACGGCGCATAACAAGGGCGTTTAACGTGGTGGTTTCCTGCATAATGGGTTCCTCTGAACGGGGTCAGTACACGCCGCCCGGGCGGCGTGTTGATTTCATTTTTTCAGTAAGGCGCGAACTTTCGCCGCATCAGCCAGGCGACGGGTAACGCTTTCCGGGACCGGATGATTGCAGTCACGGGCGGTCCATTCTCTGTGCCATAACGCCTGTTCGGCAGTGGTCAGCAGGGTTTCAAGCAGGTCCGCCGGCACCATCACCGCCGGAACGGCCTCTTTCACCTGTTCAATCAGATCCATCACCGCACCGGCAGACACGCCCGACTCAAGCCGTTGTTCCTCCGGAATGGCGTCCATACGCGCCAGTACCGCCCTTGTGTCCTGCTCCGAAACGGCATATTCCATTCCGTCGGCCAGTGCTTCGATATCCGCCGGGGACCAGACAATGAGGTTCAAAGGGGTTTCTGCGGGATACTGCTCACGCAACAAGCGGCAGAGGGTTTCACAGGTTCCGTACATGTTTTTCTCCTTAGTCCTTAAAGCAGGCATCCAGCTCAAGCATTTCGTTGTATGCCGCCATAAACAGGGCATTGATGCGAAAAAGGGTCTGACGGGTCAGGCGTTCGGCCAGCACATCAGAGTCAAAGCGATAGCGGTGCTCCATCCCGTTCAGCGTCGCCCGCAGGTCACACATGCTGTTGGCGACTTCCGCCACTTCTGCGCGGAGTTTTTCGTGTCCTGCATAGTTCATTACGCGGCCTCCGGGAACTCGTCGTTAGCGGCCGGGTACTGCATGGCGCGCCGGACGGCGGCCAGACGCTGCTGTCCGGCCCGGTGATACTGCTCAAGCAATTCAATACCGATGTAACGACGGCCAGCCTGGAGGGCGGCCACGCAGGTGGAGCCACTGCCGGCAAAGGGGTCGAGCACAATCGCGCCGGGATGTGTGAAGGACTCAATCAACGGTTGCAGGCTGGTTACGGGTTTTTCGGTCGGGTGGTGCCGGTTGCCTGAATATTTCCACGCAATTACGTCATTCAACGGGTTTTGCGGCAGGGGCGGACGGCCTTTTGCAAGGATGTAGGCGCATTCGTGGCGATAGCCCACATATGCGGCCTTCGATGTGTAGGTTTTGGTAAACACCAGGTGGCCGACAACGCTGAATCCCGCATTTTTCCAGGCGGCCATAAAGCGATCGACGCGGTTCCAGCCGTAGAAGCTCACCATCAGCGCGTCTTTTTTCAGCACGCGATACATCTCATGGCAGGCGGGTTGCAGCCATTCATCAGTTTTATCGCCGGCGATGGTACGCCCCTGACGGTCACGAAAACCGACGAGATATGGCGGGTCGGTGAGAATGAAATCGACAGCATTATCCGGAAAGCCGGACATGATATGGACGCAATTACCCTGGATAAATCGGGACATAGTAGTTCTCCTTTCTCAAAGCGGCGCCAGTTACGCCGTGCCGATACGACAGCCGGGCGAAAAGTGGAGAATGCAGGGGCGGTGCCGCAAGCCGCAGCGCAGTGAAAAAGCCCACGCTGGCTGGACGGTTTGACGGCGAAAATTGAGACGGAAAACGACGGGAAGACAGCGGGTAAAGCCTTTGAAATAAACTGCGACCGGGTGAGGACACCGGCAGAGCGAACCCTTGCATTCGAAGCGGCTCGGCTACAGTAGCGGCACGGCGGCCACACGATGGCAGGAACCTGAAAAACGGCCTATTTTCTGAACTGATGAAAACACAGATTTCGCATGCGAAATCTACACCGGAGAAACGATAATGTGCGGTCGGTTTACGCAGTACAACTCCCGCGAGGAGTACCTGGCCTTTCTCGGAGAAGAAGCAGAACGGGACATCCCGTATGATCCGGAGCCCGTCGGCCGCTACAACGTTGCGCCCGGAACCCGTGTATTACTGCTGAGTGAACGCCGCTCGCAGCTGCATCTTGATCCTGTTCACTGGGGTTATGCGCCGGAGTGGTGGAACAAGCCCGCTCTCATCAACGCCAGAAGTGAAACTGCGGCCGGCAGCCGGATGTTCAGGCCACTCTGGGAGCACGGACGGGCCATTGTTTTTGCTGACGGCTGGTTTGAGTGGAAACAGCAAAACGGCGTGAAACAGCCGTTTTTCATTTACCGTAAGGACGGAAATCCGCTCCTGCTCGCTGCCATCGGGAAACCACCTTTTGAGAACGGCAATGACCAGGAAGGATTCCTGATCGTCACGGCCGCTGCGGATGAGGAACTGCTGGACATTCACGACCGGCGACCACTCGTGTACTCACCGGATGCCGCACGTAAATGGCTCAGCGAAAACACAACCGGTAAAGAGGCGGAAGACATTGCCCGTGAGGGCAGTCTTCCCGCCGAAGATTTCACATGGCACCCCGTCAGCCGGGCTGTTGGCAATCCCGGGAACCAGGGCCGGGAACTTATAGAGCCACTGACTTAGCAGACGGTGAGATACCCGGCATCGACTCACAGGGTTATGCACCGTTTCTGTGGATAACCCACTGCCTGTTTTATCTGCCAGAACAATAACCTGGCAGGAACAGGAAAAATTCTCCTTGCAGGACGGGAAATATCTTAAATAACACTGTATGTAAAAACAGGTATTTTAAGAGGTATGCCATGATCCTTTTTGTCACTCCCGCATCAGAGCCAGCACTGTCCACCGCACCACTTTTCACAGAGCGCTGTCCGGCTGGTTTTCCGTCACCGGCCGCGGACTATACCGAAGACGAACTGGATCTGAACGCCTACTGTATCCGTCGCCCCAGCGCGACCTACTTTGTCCGGGCCATTGGCGATTCGATGAAAGATATGGGCCTGCACTCCGGCGATCTCATGGTTGTCGACAAAGCTGAAAAACCCATGCAGGGGGATATTGTCATCGCGGAAACAGATGGCGAATTCACCGTTAAGCGCCTGCAGCTTAAACCCCGTATCGCCCTGCTGCCGATGAATCCCGCCTACCCCACTCTTTATCCGGAAGAACTGCAGATATTCGGCGTGGTGATGGCATTCATACATAAGACGCGGGGTACGAATTGATGTTCGCTTTGGCTGACGTCAACAGCTTCTACGCCAGCTGTGAGAAAGTATTTCGTCCGGACCTGCGTAACAGGCCCGTTGTGGTGCTCAGTAACAATGATGGCTGCGTCATCGCGCGCAGTGCCGAAGCGAAACGGCTGGGTATTAAAATGGGCGTCCCCTGGTTCCAGCTGAAGACGGCACAATTCCCGGAGCCGGTCATCACGTTCTCGTGCAATTACGAGCTCTATGCGTCTATGTCGAACAGAGTTATGTCTCATCTCGAAGAACTGGCGCCGCGCGTGGAGCAGTACAGCATCGACGAGATGTTTCTGGATATCCGCGGTATAGACAGCTGCATCAATTATGAGGACTTCGGCCGGCAGCTGCGCGAGCACGTGCGCTCCGGTACGGGGCTGACAATCGGCGTCGGGATGGGGCCGACCAAAACGCTGGCTAAAAGCGCACAATGGGCGTCTAAGGAATGGCGGCAGTTTGGGGGCGTGCTTGCTCTGACTTCAGGCAATCCAAAGCGAACGGATAAACTGCTCTCACGACAGCCGGTGGAAGAAATCTGGGGAGTAGGTCGCAGGATCTCAAAAACGCTTAATACGATGGGCATCACTACGGCACTGCAGCTGGCGCGCGCGAACCCTGTATTTATCAGGAAGAATTTCAGCGTTGTGCTGGAGAGAACCGTCCGTGAACTCAACGGAGAAAGCTGTATTTCGCTTGAAGAAGCGCCGCCGCCAAAACAGCAGATTGTCTGCAGCCGGTCCTTTGGGGAGCGTGTCACGACGTATGAAGCCATGCGCCAGGCAGTTTGTCAGTATGCTGAGCGTGCAGCTGAAAAACTGCGCGGCGAGCGACAGTTCTGCAGGCACATTGCTGTATTTGTGAAGACGTCACCGTTCGCGGTGAACGAACCGTATTACGGGAATGTGGCCAGTGAGAAGTTGATGACTCCCACGCAGGATACCAGGGACATCATAGCCGCAGCGGTGAAAGCACTGGATCGGATCTGGGTGAATGGCCATCGATATGCAAAAGCGGGTTGCATGCTCAATGATTTCACTCCTACCGGGGTTTCGCAGTTGAACCTGTTCGATGATACTCAGCCCCGAAGCAACAGTAATCAGCTGATGAAAGTCATGGACGGTATTAACCATTCCGGTCTGGGGAAAGTATGGTTTGCGGGACGAGGTATCGCACCTGAGTGGCAAATGAAACGGGAGATGCTTTCACCGGCCTATACAACTCGCTGGTCTGAACTGCCAGTAGCGAAATTATGAGTCACGAAAAGGTTGAAAAACTTGGTGATTTCAGTGTGAAAGAATTTAAAATTTTCCTTTACAATCATAATAATAACATTGAAATCGGCATGGTGAAAAACATAAAAAAAGGATGCTCTCCGGCATCCTTTTCCCTTACTCACTTGACTCAGGAAGTCTTTTCAGAATACGTTTTATTGCATCATCAATCTCCGACTGTGCCTCAGCGGAAATGCGGGAAAACTCATAAACAACCAGTCGCTTCTTTGAATCAGTTTTCTTTCTGGCAAACTGATTGCGATCTGAAAATTCTCTCAGCTTCTCAGTTTGAACCGTTCTGGTAGGGCGGGTTGTCAACGATTTGCTCTCAACCCTGATAGCCGCCAGAATTTTGCTTTTATCAATTGCCGGATAATCTGGCATGGTCTTCAACCGATGTTGAACTTTTTCCATCAGTTCTGTTACGGATGTTTGCTTGTTGTTTGCTTCTTCAGCCAGTTTTAGCAAAAACTGATAATCCGACAAAGAAATATCATTTATCACCGGGAATACTGCAACCATTTCATCTGGCACTGCTGCGGCCTGAAACGCGCGAGTCACTTTCGCCGGAGAGAGATTCTCTTTCAACGCAATCTCTTCTTTCGTCATGCTAGTTCCATAGGTGACTTCAAGTCGTTTCCCCAACTCTCGAAGGCTATGTTCTCTAGCTGTCTGGATATCTTGCGCTAACTGCCGTGCATCGGCGAGTGATATATCATCTTTAGTTACTAGGATTTCGAATTTAACGTTATTAAATATGCAGGCGGCACGGCGTCGGGTCCCATCTAATATCTCAATTCGTCCATTAACCTCCCGTCCAATAGCCGGGAAGAATTGCTGCAGCTTTATCGTCCGGGAAATATCACTAACGGACTCACGCGTAAGCATAGCCTGATCTCGTCCATTGACCGATGCATCAACGAACGTCTTTGATTCAATCTCTCCGCTTAATACAACCGTTTTGACAAATTTGGCCTGCTTGCCGGATTTAAGAGTAAACGTTTTGACATCTCCGTCACCTTCAAGCATACGGGCAAACTCTGAATTGCTATTACCGAGAACTCGCCCACGAGCTAAAACCTTTTTCATTTAGACTCTCCCCGGATGTATTCAATGCGGTCAAAAACTGCTTTCGTAAACCGTTCTGCTTCAGTACGTGCCTTTTTCAACGCTTCAGCACTACCAGGGTATGAAACAGGGTTAGCACTAATAATAGTGTCAAAAGATTCACCACATCGTTCGAATCCATCCAAACGTGGCAGTGACGAGTCCAGAATATTACTTGCATACACTTCGCGGGCCAGGCTATGCGAAGTTTCGTGATCACGCTTATTAGTCATTTTTGACATGAAACCGATACTCGCGCTCAGGCGTGGTTCCACACCTTCGTCTTCAAGACGCTCCAGCATTTCAGGCAAACGTGTCAGATATTTAAGGGTTGAATGGAAATCAACCTGTGCCGGTGGAGTAGGGGTCAGAAGCAAATCACTCGCTGCCAGACCATTCAGAAGGAACGGATCAAGATGGGGGCCAGTATCTATGAAGACAAAATCATAGTCACCAGCGATACGGTCAATAATTGTTTTCCTGAGGACTTCAGAAGGTTTAAGTCCTGGTAAATGTTCTGCTACTAAAGACTCCCACTGGCTCGCCACAAAGCCGTCATCAATAGAAGCAGGGATGACATCAACACCAGGAATAATGGTGGGGCGAATAACTGCTTCTCGCAATGTTTCAACATCGAGATCATTCAGCATTGCCTGAGCAGCTGTTTCAAGGACTGTACCAATGCTATGGGTGTGATCCAGGAACATAGTACTGGAGGCCTGTGGGTCGAGGTCTATTACAAGGATGCGAAGATCATGCCGCAGCAGGTCCTGATGTACACGCAACGCATGTGCAAGAGTAACTGTACTGACTGTTTTTGATACACCACCTTTAAGGTTTACAACGAAAATAACGTAGGGTTCTTTATGGATATCGCGATATTTAGGTATCTGTCGGTGGGCGTAGATATCGATAACATTCTTTATCGTCAGAGCATATTGTTCGACGTTACCAATCTGCTTTTTATTAAATATATAGCCGTCTTCTTCCATTTCTTTCATGGCCAGTTCTACGATACGCCGGCTCAGCTTTGGTAGTTTTGCGACAGCGTTACGAGTATATGTCTGATGATAATCTGTCAGATTAAATTCTTTCCTTTGTTCCTCAATATCCCTACTCATAGCCTGAAGTAAAGCGCTTGCTCTAAGAGCTATGGTACCCACACTACCGTAATCGCGTTTCATTTTTGTCCCCTAAAGATGGAATCCTTGCACATTGATGGCGTAGAAGCTCACGCCATTGTACACAATAAATAATAACGTACAACATATAATGATACGACATTAAATTATTGTACGTTAATACCTACCTATCACGTAGCTCAAAAAGACAACTGAGGCTGTACTCAAAGAAAAAACCGTGAGTCTGTTCAGAGCTTGCATCTGAGCAGGCGAGGGGTTGGACAAGCTCCGTGGGCGCGTCAGCCTGTCACATTGGGGTATGCTCTATATATACCACCCGAAAAAATACCGGCGAATATTATTGTTACCACATAAGTGATACCATCATAAGCAAGACCACTTAAAAGTTACCAGAAGGACAAAATATGTTCGTTTTTGGTTACCTCCGGGCATCCACTTCAGAGCAGAATGCCAGCCGGGCAAAAAATGCACTGAAGGCATTTGCAAACCAAAATGGCCACCGTATTGCTGGCTGGTATATCGACAATGTCTCCGGTACGACAATGAACCGTCCTGAACTGATCAGGCTTCTTGGTGATGCGGAACCTGGTGATGTGATTCTCATTGAACAGGTCGACAGGCTTACTCGACTGGATGATACAGGCTGGGAGACACTCAGAAAGCAAATCACCGACAAGCAGCTGGCCATCGTCAGTCTTGATTTACCAACCAGCCATCTGGCGCTATCCAGCACAGTAAGTGATGACTTCACCCGAAGCATGCTGAAGGCCGTAAATGGCATGATGCTGGATATGCTCGCCGCTATTGCCAGAAAAGACTACGAAGACCGTCGACGTCGCCAGGCAGAGGGAATCTGTAAAGCGAAAACTGAAGGAAAATACCGGGGCAGGGTGGCCGATGCACAGAAACATGAACTGATACGTACTCTGCGTCTGGCCCACGGAAAATCACTGCGTGAAACAGCCCGCCTGGCTGGCGTATCAAAGATGACAGTAATCAGGGTCTGTAACGGCAATCATAAGCAGGATACTGATTGACGATACTTATTCACGTTAGGTTCAGAACAAACAATTAAGCTTATGGAGCGAATATGGCTGAAAGAATATCTCAAAGAGAACAGGAGTTGTTGGAGGAATTCCTTTGTACTGTTCTGGATGATTTCAGTAAAGGCAGTATAACCCACCATCAGGCTGTCAGCGGTATCGCGACATTATATACAGCTGCCACAGAAGGACGGAGAGAAGAGGCTTTAGAATATCTGAGAGAGGGAAGAAAGTTGCTAAGGCAGTAATTGATGATGAGTAAAGATGGTTTAGGAAGGGGACCGAACCACCCCGGAACGGTCCCCTGAAGGAATGGCAATTCCGTTCACCGCCAATATTAGCTTTTCCCGGGCTGTGATAACATCTCCGGGTCATTTTTCAGAGCCCAGGACTGATGAAGAAGAAACCAGGTACACCCACACCCCATGACGCGACATTTCGCCAGTTCCTGGCGAATCCCGATGTCGCCCGTGACTTCATGATGTTACATCTCCCGGCTGAATTACGCGCGCTGTGCGATTTGACCACGCTGAAGCTGGAGTCCGGTACCTTCGTTGAGGACGACTTACGTCAGTACGCCAGCGACATTCTCTGGAGCATGAAAACCACCACCGGCGATGACGGGTACATCCATCTGCTTCTGGAACACCAGAGTTCGGCGGATAAAAATATGGCCTTTCGTCAGCTCAGATATGCTGTCGCCGCCATGCAACGTCATCTTGAAGCGGGTCATAAAAAACTGCCGCTGGTCATCCCGGTTCTGTTTTACCACGGCAGCCGGAGTCCGTACCCGTTCTCCACGAACTGGCTGGATTGTTTCAGTAACCCGGAACAGGCCGGAAAAGTATACACGACAGGATTCCCGCTGGTTGATGTCACCGTCATCGATGATGATGAGATAATGAACCACAGACGGATGGCCGCACTGACCCTGCTGATGAAACATATCCGCCAGCGGGACATGATGGAACTGCTGGACAGGCTACCCCGGGTAATGGTGGAATGGATTTCCCCCGAACAGGTGCGCGTTCTGATAAACTACATGGTAAATGCAGGTGAAGCGCCTGCACCTGAATTTATGCGGGCGCTGGCAGAGCGTCTGCCGCAACACGAGGATGAACTGATGACCATCGCACAACAGCTTGAACAGATTGGCATCGAGAAGGGCCTGCAGCAGGGTCTGCAGCAGGGCCTGCAGTTAGGTGAACAACGCGGTATTGAAAAAGGCGAGCGCGAAGCCACCCTTAAAATTGCACGAACCATGCTGCAGAACGGAATTGACCGCAATACCGTCATGAAAATGACCGGTCTGACTGAAGACGAACTAGCGCAGATCCGCCACTAATCCCCCTTTCCTGGCACTCCCTGTCCGGCCATCAGAGAATACTGGTGGGGCAGGGAGGCACCAGACTCAGGCTCTGCCTGCCAGCCACAGCGATTAAACACCTTCATCACCCCCACTACGTTACCCGTCAGACGTGCTGTAAGCGGATTTATCTGTCGGCCGCTGTCGTCAAAAGCGACATCGAGGTTGGCCCGTGAGAGATAAATGCCGTTCACGCCCGCACTGAGCGCCACAGCATTTCGGCCTGACCATTCCCGATCGCTCAGCAGACGGTAGTTCCAGTGCATATCTTTCGCTGTTTCCAGAGCATACGTCAGCCGGAACAGGTCGTTCTGCTCGGACAACTCGCCGGTGCAGGAACGCCAGAGGTAATTCAGCTTGCTGGCCAGCTTCGCGCTGACGCCCAGCTGGCGCCTCTGTTTCAACAGCCACTCGATGTCCGGATTTATCTCCCGGGGGAAACGCCGTTGCTTCAGCGCAGTCGCCAGCCAGCGGATGAGAAAGAGATTTTCCTGTGCCGGCGAGAGAACGCCACCCTCCTGCCTGGCCAGCGCAAGCGCCACCAGGGCACACCATGCCAGATGGCCCGATTTTTCTGTCAGCGTCACGGCTTCTCCCGCAAGTCAGAAAAATGATGTAATTCATCCAGCATAATCAGCACACGTCGGCCCGTCTTACGGGGAAACATTCGCCGCATCTCACGCGTCAGCTGCTTCTTCTCCCATCCGTAAGGGAAAATAATGCTGTATTCATTTCTCTCAGCGTAAATATCAGGGCCCGCGACGATACGCGCTACCTCCTTATTCAGACGTTCGCCTCGCCAGCCATAAGCCGCCAGTCGCTTACGGATACGTGCAATGGGAAAACGTTTATCGGAGTGACGGGGGAAGAGTAACGTCCCGTCCTCATTTCGTTTGACGCCAAACATATCCAGAGACTGCTCGATCACCACTGTTCTCGTGGGAAAATGCTCACGCATAGTTTTCATCATATTTTCCATTCCAGACTCCTGAATTAATACCTGCAGCTGTCTGACCAGCCAGAGAGCAGCGTTATCTCCCTGCGCCATCATTCATTTCACACTGGATCTCACGCCAGTATCCGGCAATATTGTTTACCACCCGAGCCGTCATAACTGCGTCAGTGACGGCGGAGTGTGCCTCCCCGGCCCAGCTCAGCCCAGCCTGACTGACAGCGCCGGAAAGCGATATGGTACCGTAGCGATTGGTGGGGCCGTAATACCCCGCTGCAAGTCGCATGGCGCAGTACACCGTCAGAGAGTCCAGCCAGCTGGCACGGTCGTTATGCGCTGCCGCTGTCTGCTTCAGAATGCGCGTATCAAACTCAGCATTGAAAATAACCAGCGGGCGCCGGCCGATATGGTGCTGCAGCTGCTGCGCAATATCGGGCCACGATGGCGCACTGACCAGATCATCGTCACTGATACCGTGTACTGCAGCTGCTGCCGGATCGATGCCGACAGTGGGTTTAAGGCGGGTCTCAAATATCCTCTCACCGCGGGCATTCACCAGACCGATTTCCAGCGCCTGCGCGCCGGCATCAAGTCCGGTTGTTTCGGTATCGAGGAAGACGGGGTCCAGCGCTAACCAGGTATGTGCCAGCATGGCGAACCTGCCACACTCACTCTTCATCCGGGCCTGCAGGCCCAGACGTGCGCTGGCCTGCCGCTGTTTTTCTGTCTGAGGGCGTTTCGCCCGCATCGGGACGCAGTCAGCCAGCCGCCATACGCCGTATTTCCCGCCGTAAGGACTTTTGTACATTCTGACCGGTTCCACACCGGGGGCTGGCTTCATCCTGAACTCATCCCGAAGCCGCCCTCTGGTGTAGCATTTTTCCTCCGCCCGGGGCGCTTCATCACAGGCGTCTGAATTGTCATCATCACGCATTCTGGTCACCGGTCTGTTTATTGCCTGAAAGCGCCGCCATCAGTGACTGGTTCTGACGCTTCAGGGCTTCAGCCTCACCGCGCAGTGCCGCGACCGTTTCTTTCTCCCCCATCGTCTCCAGACGGGCATCATCACGCTGGTTTTCCAGCTGCGTGCAGCGATCTGTCAGACTGGCTATTTCACTGCCCATTCGCACCAGTTGCTCCGAGGAGGCTTTTTCCTGCGATTCCAGCCTTGCGGTGAGGCTGCTGACTCTGTCACGCTCAAGCGCAAGCTCCCCGGCGCGCGCCTGTGCATCAGCGACGGCCTGCTCGAGGCGCTGCTGCAGTGTCTCGCGGGTGGCCTGATGCTGCTGACGTTCTGCGGCCAGCGCATTTTCCTGCGATTCAAGACGGGTAAGGAGAGAATTGACTTTATCGCGTTCAGACTTCAGTTCTTCTGTACGCGCATTAGCTTCGGCAGAAATTTGCTCCAGTCGTTTCTGCAGGTCTTCCCGTGTGGCTTTGTGTTGTGCCTGTTCCTTACTCAGTGCATCCTGCAGGGCAGAACTGCGTAACTACAGGGATGACACCTGGGAAGCACCACAACGGGCCGCCAGACTCAGTGCGGCCGTCAAGCGCTACAAAACGTATGAGATGCTGTACTTCTTCTTCCAGATCGCTGATGAGGCCGGGCTGGACTATACTCCGCTGGTTGTAAAGCGCCTGTGCGCTCATCTTTTCGACAGGCAGGGCAGCCAGAATATTATTGTTGATATCTTTGGCCAGAAGGGACGCATGCACCGCAGCCATGACAGTGATCCTGACATTATTGCTGCCGTTGCCGAACGCTACCGGCAGCAGGCAGACGACCACTGGCAGACAGTCATGAAGAATATCGGGAGATTGAAGCAGGACTACCGGAAAAATCAGAACAGACAGAAAGGCGCAGGGGATTAAATGCATGATTAATGCTAATGTATGCGTACATTAGCATTAATCACATAAGTCAGTGAAAATAAATCAGGCTTATTCAACGTGGCGAAGGTTCTTTGGCCAGTTGCTGGAGCTGCTTCCCGAAATCAGGAAAGCCTGCGGCTGAAAGTACATCAGCAACAGCACTGGCTCTGGGATGGCAACGTTCAAGCCAGACCAGTTTGAGATCAACGCCTGACTTATCCGTATCATGCATGTGACGCGGCAAACCGGAATTACCAAACGGGCATTCAAAGGCATTCATGGCGTCGAAAAAGCAGCCGAAGAGTTCATCTGCCGGAATAGCAAACAGATGCCATTGCTGACGTATAGCGGAGATCATCGGCACATTTACACCGTAGCGACAGAGTCTGCCGGTAAGCGGAACCGCAATGCCCAGGCGGCGTGCCTGATAGCGGGCAGCGCCAAAATGGTGTGAGCCACCGTCGTTCAGCCAGTAAAGTCTCCGCTCTGCCCACGGATATTCAGCAAACAGCATCCGGTCGAGCCGTAATTCCCAGTGACGCATATTTTTTCGCAGGTGCTCTTCAGTCACAGGTTCAGCCAGCTCACGGCATCTCAGTACAGGAAACTCATCGATGTCCCGGAGATCATGATCCATAGATTTCGAGGCCGAAATCCCCCGAATATCTGTGATGTCGCATGAAAAATGAGGGATATTTTCTTTTCTAATCAGCTGCTGAACCTCAGGAACAGCAAGTGAATGGCTTTCGAGCCGGCGCTGGTAGCCCGGTTTGCGGTAGTCGATCGTCCAGGGGCGGGAATGAAATGAAATGATGACAGGGGTCAGCTAACTTTTCTTGCCGTGCAACGGTTCCACGACCTGAATGCCACGCTCCAATCGCTGCTTGTTCCCTTGATAGTCCTGCAACAAGATCGCGATAAACAGTGTATCCAGCAGGTTGAGCTGAATGATCCGCGCCACCGCATTTTGCCCCAACAGCGGCCCACTCATGGCCGGACTAAAGATCGACAAATCCGAATTCTGCGACAGCGGCGAGGCATTATCGTTGGTAATGCAAATCACCTTGGCCTGCCGCTCATTGGCAATCTCTACCGCATTCAGCAGTTCCCTTGTCTCCCCTGATTGAGAAATCACGATCACCACATCCTGCTCGTCCAGCTGACTGGCGACCATCAACATCAGGTGGAAATCGCTATAGCTGTGGCTGATGATGCCGATACGCAGGAGCTTATGCTCAAAATCCAGGCATACCGATGCCGAACCACCTACCCCCAGTATCATCACCCGTCTGGCGCGATAAATCAGGCCGGCTGCCTGCCCAATCACCTGGGTATCTGCCACCGATTGCGCCTCCTTCAGCACCTGAATGCTGTTACTGAATACCTTATCCAGCACGGTATCCAGATTATCGTCGGCCGTGATCTCTTCCTCTTTCTCATAGGGCAGAAAGTTGAAATAACTCACCAACGCGCCGCGCAACTCGCGAAAACCGGAATAACCGATTTTTTTGGCAACCTTGACGATCAAGGGTTCAGAAACATCAAGACACCCCGCAACTTCACGCAGTCCGGTATTTTTTGTGATGTTTCCTTTGGTGATCAACCACTCAACGATACTGCGCTCAGTCGGATTCAGCGAAGAGAGCGACATCTTGATCTTGGCCCCGATGGCCAGTGCATTTTCGGTATCCGGTAACACTTCGCGCTGATTTGCCATTTATCCCCCCGCAGTTTATGTCGATGTTCGCCAGTAGTTTACCACAGCCCCCAGCGGGACATGAATCCCTATCTGGCCATTCAAAGCAATAAATTCACAATCATTATCCATATTGTAAAATCCTGACATCCGATAAAGATATCAGCATTGTCGATCACTCGCTTTATCCAGCCCCCAATCCATCAAGTACTACACACCAGTGATGGGAATAATCTTTTGTTCACAAATGTTTTAATTTATGTGAAGTCGATCTCTTCGGTCTATTGCAATGACATATACTTCACATTAATAATTCGTACTGTGAAGTCTATGTCATTCTGATTCAGGATGAAGCCTCGATTGCTCCGGGAAAAAACCACTATGCAATACCCGATCTGATTTAAGGGAAAACTATGAAATCGTCATTCTTCGGTATTCTTCAGCGTATTGGGCACTCTTTTATGCTGCCCATCGCTCTGCTCCCCGTCGCCGGGTTGCTGTTGGGCATTGGCGCATCATTCACCAACGCCACCACCATCGAATCCTATGGCCTGCAATCCCTGTTGGGTGACGGCACGGTACTTCACGCATTACTCACCGTAATGAAAAGTGCCGGTAGCGTCGTCTTCTCCAATCTGCCGATGCTGTTTGCCATCGGCGTCGCGATGGGTATGGCTACCAAAGAGAAACAGGTCGCCGCCATCTCCGGTGCAGTCGGCTTCTTTGCCATGCACGCTACCATTAATGCCATGCTGCAACTCAACGAGTTATTGGCCCCTGGCGCGTTACCTGATGGTTCGCTGGGCATGAGCGTGGGGATCAAGTCTCTACAGATGGGCGTGTTCGGCGGAGTTCTGGTTGGCCTGGGTGTTGCCGCGCTGCACAACCGTTTTTATCGAATCGAGCTGCCAGCAACGTTCTCATTTTTCGGTGGCACTCGGTTTGTACCTATCGTTACCGCATTGACCTATGTGGGTGTGGGCATCCTGATGTTCTATATCTGGCCAACGATACAGGAAGGGATCATGCATCTCGGCGCGTTGGTTAACCGGGCAGGCTATGCCGGTACCTTTATCTACGGCTTTATCGAACGGGCACTGATCCCCTTCGGCCTGCACCACGTGTTCTACATGCCATTCTGGCAAACCGGGCTGGGCGGAACCGAAATCATCGACGGTATCTCGGTCTCTGGTGCACAAAATATCTTCTTTGCCGAATTGGCTAGCCCGAACACCAAAGAGTTCTCGGTAGAAGCTACCCGTTTTATGGCCGGTAAGTTCCCGTTCTATCTATTCGGCATCCCTGGGGCCGCACTGGCTATCTACCATTGTGCCAAACTGGAACACCGTAAACTGGTGCTTGGCCTGCTGCTGTCGGCCACCCTGACCGCCGTGTTGACCGGGATCACCGAACCTATCGAGTTTTCATTCCTGTTCGCTGCACCGTTGCTGTATGTACTGCACTGCGTGCTGGCGGGTCTGTCGTTCATGCTCTGTCACATCTTCAACGTCGGTGTTGGGCAAACCTTCTCCGGAAGCCTGATTGACTTCGTGTTGTTCGGCGTACTGCAAGGCAATGTCAAGACCCATTGGCTGAATGCCATCCTGATCGGTATTCCACTGTTCCCGATTTACTACTTCAGCTTCCGCTTCCTGATCCTGCACCTCAACTTCAAAACACCAGGGCGTGAAGACGAAGGCCAGGAAACCAAGCTCTATACCCGTAAAGACGTTGAGGCTGCCAAAGCCAACGGCCAGCAAGGCGATCAGGTTTCCGATTTGATTGTTGCCGGTCTGGGTGGCAAAGCCAACATCACTAATATCGACTGCTGCGCCACGCGGCTGCGGATCACCGTCGCCGATGAAAATCTGGTGGACGATAGCCTGCTTAAAAGCTCAGGGGCACGCGGTGTGATCCGCCGGGGCAAAGGCATCCAGGTGATTTATGGCCCGCAAGTCACGTTGATTAAATCCAATCTGGAAGACTGTCTGCAAGACGCTTAGTAAACCAACATCCCATTACCAACGCATTACTGTGAATTTGTTGCTGCCAGACCGGCAGCGACAACAGAGGATAAACGATGAAAATTGCCATTGGCTGTGACCATGTAGGGATCATTTTAAAACCCACCATTGCCGAACACCTGGAGGCGAAAGGGATCACCGTGATCGATAAAGGCGCTCATGGAGAGCAGCGTACCGACTATCCGCTGTATGCCAAAGCCGTTGCCGACGCAGTAGTCTCGCAAGAGGCCGATCTTGGCATCCTCATCTGTGGTTCGGGCATCGGTATTTCGATTGCTGCCAACAAGGTCAACGGCATCCGCGCAGTGGTATGCAGCGAGCCTTACTCGGCCAAGCTGTCCCGTCTGCACAATAACACCAATATTCTGGCCTTCGGCTCCAGGGTCATCGGTGCCGAGCTGGCGAAGATGATCGTCGATGAGTGGCTTAACGCTGAGTTCGAAGGGGATCGCCACCAGAAACGTGTTGAAATGATAGCCGTTCTGGAGACTCTTCCATGAACAATGCATTCTGCCCCTCATTGATGTGCGTTGACTTCTCCCGCCTTGGCGAAGAGCTGGCCGAACTGGAAGCGGCTGGAGCAGCCATGTTCCATATCGACATTATGGACGGCCATTTTGTCCCTAATCTGGCGCTGGGGCCGGAGGATATTAAGGCCGTCGCTAAGCTGGCGAAGATCCCTTATGACGCCCATCTGATGATGAGCAACCCGGACGCGTATATCGACAAGTTTGCCGATCTGGGTTGTAACATTATCTATGTGCACGCTGAAGCCCCGACACACCTGCACCGTACCTTGAGCAATATTCGCCAGCGTGGCGTCAAGGCTGGCGTGGCCATCAATCCTGGGACGCCTTTGAGCAGCCTGAGTGAGGTACTGGATGTGGTTGATGTCGTGTTAGTGATGTCGGTCAATCCTGGCTTTGCCGGCCAGCCGTTTATTCACAACACGATCGATAAGACCCGTAGGCTGCGCAAGATGCTGAGGGAACAATACAGCGAAGCAAAAATCGCCATCGATGGCGCTATCTCACCCGCAATTGTCAGAGAGCTGGCCGCGGATGTGGATATGTTTATCCTGGGTACCGCCGGGTTGTTCCGTAAGGAAATGAGCTATCAGAAGGCAATGCAGATATTACAGGAACAGGCTGAGTTGACTTCACCCTAGCCCTCTCCCACAGGACTGCCTCTTATACACAAATCCCCCGCATTTATGCCGGGGATTTTTTAACTTTTTCCTCTTCCTGTGATCTTCCTTAGTATTCTCTTTCTGTAGTTTTTTAGTATGGTGCCATCTAATTGTTATTCACGGCTAAATTTTTCTGTACAAAAAACAGGCTTAACGTGGGATAATTTCCGTTTCCAGGCGGACCCCAAATACGTTGATTCTACCAGGTGCATGTTTATCGTAATGTGATCGTCTGTACCGGGTATTTGCTTTATGAAACTGATATTCGTCCTTGCAAGACGCGTCAATGAAGCATCAAAACGATCTTTGAGTTGTCGATCAATACGTTTGCTCTCGATGCTGCAGTACTTAGGGAAGGTGCGAACAAGTTCCTGATATGAGATCATCATATTCATCCGGAGCGCATCCCAGAGGGACATCATGAGC
>NZ_JAOWGW010000013.1:0-281 GCF_030332945.1 Citrobacter sp. Cpo037 | reverse complement strand
CACACTACCATCGGCGCTACGGCGTTTCACTTCTGAGTTCGGCATGGGGTCAGGTGGGACCACCGCGCTACAGCCGCCAGACAAATTCTTTTCTAAGTGCCGAACTTTAACCGAAAAACTGGTGCTGATACCCAGAGTCGAACTGGGGACCTCACCCTTACCAAGGGTGCGCTCTACCAACTGAGCCATATCAGCACACTAAATTTGATGCCTGGCAGTTCCCTACTCTCGCATGGGGAGACCCCACACTACCATCGGCGCTACGGCGTTTCACTTCTGAG
>NZ_JAOWGW010000002.1:0-267 GCF_030332945.1 Citrobacter sp. Cpo037 | reverse complement strand
GGTTATTCTGTTGCCAGCGTTGCAACACGTCTCGATATCACCACCCACAGCCTTTACGCCTGGATAAAGAAGTACGGTCCGGATTCTTCCACTAATAAAGAACAGTCAGATGCTCAGGCCGAGATCCGCCGTCTCCAGAAAGAGCTGAAACGGGTTACCGACGAACGGGACATATTAAAAAAAGCCGCTGTAGATTCAATTGGTCAACGCAACAGTTATGTGAAAACATGGGGTTGCGGAGGTTTTTTGAATGAGACGAACATTTAC
>NZ_JAOWGW010000012.1:0-211 GCF_030332945.1 Citrobacter sp. Cpo037 | reverse complement strand
CTCAGAAGTGAAACGCCGTAGCGCCGATGGTAGTGTGGGGTCTCCCCATGCGAGAGTAGGGAACTGCCAGGCATCAAATTGCAGTAAACCGGGATGAAGAGTCCGGGTGGTGACAAAGAAATTCGGTGGAGCGGTAGTTCAGTTGGTTAGAATACCTGCCTGTCACGCAGGGGGTCGCGGGTTCGAGTCCCGTCCGTTCCGCCACTTATTA
>NZ_JAOWGW010000011.1:0-4004 GCF_030332945.1 Citrobacter sp. Cpo037 | reverse complement strand
ACAGCTGATAGAAACAGAAGCCACTGGAGCACCTCAAAAACACCATCATACACTAAATCAGTAAGTTGGCAGCATCACCGGCGATTGTTACTCGTTTTGGACAAGTCAGCCTGAAGGAAAATCAGCGACGAACCGGCACTGATTATTTGCATCCTGAACGTCTGTCCTTACCTCTGACATTGCGACCATCCTTAAAGCCCGCTTTACGCAACATCAGACGTTAGTAAGTCATTCTCAATATTGCTCTAATCAAAGTGAATCCCCAGATCTGATGCAATTTATGCAAATCAAATGCTCCAGAAGACGGCTGGCAGACTATCAACAGGATATCTGTATGGCCACTCTTGCACTCTGCATTCCGATTGACGCCGCATCGTAAGTTGAAGTTTGCTAATCTTTGAGATGTAGTACCCTCTATACAGTGCGGATTTTAATTAATGGAATAAATGATTATGAGTGAAAATGATACAATCCAAAAGAAGTCTAAAAGCCAGATTAACAAAGCGGTATTCTTTACATCTGCTTTGTTAATTTTCCTTCTTGTCGCCTTTGCCGCTGTATTCCCGGATGTCGCCGACAAAAATTTTAAACTACTTCAGCAACAAATCTTCACGAATGCCAGCTGGTTCTACATCCTTGCAGTGGCCCTGATTCTACTGAGTGTCTCGTTCCTGGGACTCTCACGCTACGGTGATATCAAACTGGGTCCGGACCATGCGCAGCCTGATTTTAGCTATCACTCCTGGTTTGCGATGCTTTTCTCGGCAGGGATGGGGATCGGCCTGATGTTCTTTGGCGTTGCTGAACCTGTGATGCATTATCTTTCACCTCCTGTCGGCACTCCAGAGACCGTTGCGGCAGCGAAGGAAGCAATGCGCCTGACGTTCTTCCACTGGGGCCTGCACGCATGGGCAATCTATGCCATTGTGGCACTGATCCTGGCCTTTTTCAGTTACCGTCACGGTCTGCCTTTAACGCTGCGTTCCGCACTTTATCCCATTATTGGCGAGCGCATATACGGACCTGTAGGCCATGCGGTTGATATTTTCGCCGTTATTGGCACCGTCTTTGGCGTTGCGACATCGCTGGGGTACGGTGTTTTGCAGGTGAATGCTGGTTTGAATCATCTTTTCGGGGTGCCTATTAATGAAACGGTGCAGGTGATTCTAATCGTTGTCATCACTGGTTTAGCGACGATTTCGGTGGTGTCCGGCCTGGACAAGGGAATACGTATACTGTCTGAGCTCAACCTGGGCCTGGCAGTGCTGCTGCTGGCGCTGGTCCTGTGTCTGGGACCAACCGTGCTTCTGCTGAAGTCATTTGTGGAAAATACGGGCGGTTATCTTTCTGAACTGGTGAGTAAAACTTTTAACCTTTATGCGTATGAACCTAAGTCGAGCAACTGGCTGGGGGGCTGGACATTACTGTACTGGGGATGGTGGCTTTCATGGTCGCCGTTTGTGGGGATGTTCATCGCAAGAGTCTCGCGCGGTCGAACCATTCGCGAGTTTGTCACCGGCGTGCTGTTTGTTCCCGCCGGCTTCACGCTCATGTGGATGACGGTGTTTGGTAACAGCGCAATCTATCTCATTATGCACCAGGGGGCGGCTGATCTCGCCAATACCGTTCAGCAGGATGTCGCGCTGGCCCTGTTTAATTTCCTGGAGCATTTCCCGTTTTCTTCCGTGCTGTCATTTATTGCAATGGCGATGGTCATTGTCTTCTTTGTCACCTCGGCTGACTCCGGGGCAATGGTTGTTGATACGCTGGCATCGGGTGGCGTCGCTAACACGCCTGTATGGCAGCGAATTTTCTGGGCCTCGCTCATAGGGATTGTGGCAATCGCACTGCTGATTGCGGGGGGACTGAGCGCGCTGCAAACCGTGACAATAGCGAGCGCATTACCTTTCTCAGTGATTTTACTGATATCCATATACGGATTATTAAAAGCCCTGCGTCGGGATTTGACCAAGCGTGAAAGCCTGAGCATGGCGACTATTGCTCCGACTGCAGCGCGTAACCCGATTCCATGGCAGAGACGCTTGCGCAATATCGCTTATCTGCCAAAGCGCTCTCTTGTGAAACGCTTTATGGGCGACGTTATCCAGCCCGCCATGACGCTGGTTCAGGAAGAACTGAATAAACAGGGAACGATAAGCCATATAAGTGATACTGATGACGAACGAATTCGGCTTGAAGTCGATTTGGGCAATGAGCTGAACTTTATTTATGAAGTGAGACTTCGTGGCTATAACTCACCGGCTTTCGCCATGGCTGCAATGGACAATGACGAGCAGCAGGTTGAGCAACATCGATATTATCGCGCTGAGGTCTATCTGAAAGAAGGCGGTCAAAACTATGATGTGATGGGCTGGAATCAGGAACAGCTGATTAATGACATACTGGACCAGTACGAAAAACACCTGCACTTCCTGCACCTCGTTCGTTAATACAAAAATGCCGTCCTGCCGGGCGGCATTTATTTTCCCGAACTTAATACAAGGATATGCTGAATGATTTTACGCTGGCAATGGATTCTCAGGCAGACACTTAAAAAGCTATGGTTCAGGGCAACGTTATTTGCAATGGTAGCAATAATAACGGCCCTTTTATCTATTCTTTTTAGATCAATGATCCCAGAGTCAGTATCAGTGAAGGTTGGTGCGGAAGCAGTTGATAATATTCTGAACATACTGGCATCGAGTATGCTGGCGGTGACCACATTTTCACTGAGTATCATGGTCACCGCTTACGGTTCAGCCACTACTAATGTGACGCCCAGAGCCACGCGTTTAGTTGTAGAAGACGTAACCACACAAAATGTACTGGCCACTTTTATCGGTTCTTTTCTCTTCAGCCTGGTAGGGATTATTGCCCTCAATATGGGAGCCTACGGAGAAAGGGGTAGAGTCATTTTATTCATTGTAACACTGGTTGTCATTGCCTTAATAATCATCACATTGCTTCGCTGGATACAGCATTTGACCTCTCTGGGCAGGGTAGGTGAGACAACAGCAAAAGTAGAACAGGCGGCGATCGAGACATTTATTGCGAGAGCAAAAAGTCCATGTCTTGGCGGATATCCATGGCTTGAGAACAATGAACAACCAAAAGGAACTGTTGCCGTATATCCGGAGAAAATTGGCTATGTTGAATATATTGACATGGTCAAGCTCGGCAGTCTGCTGAGCAATGATCCTCGTCATGTATATCTTGTGGCGCAGCCAGGCAGTTTCATACATCCATCGATGCCAGTTTTGTACCTGAGTTCTGGTCAGGAGTCATCAATCTGTACCGATTTACTTGAAACGATCATTGTCTCGGATGTGCGTTCATTTGCTCAGGATCCCCGATTCTGTCTCAGCGTCATGGCCGAAATAGCCTGCAGGGCCCTTTCGCCCGCAGTAAACGATCCCGGTACTGCGATTGATGTCATTGGCAGAGGTGTTCGAATACTCTCCGCTTACGCGCAGAATAAAATAGATGAAACTGAAGTGATATATCCTTCAGTACATGTTGCGCCACTTCAGATCAAAGACCTACTGGAAGACTTTTTCTTACCTGTTGCACGTGATGGTGCGAGTATGAGGGAGATTCAGATAAGAGTCCTTAAAGGACTGTCTATGCTGAGTAAGGGTTGGCCTGGGATGTTTGCTGAAGCCGCACATATACTGGCATCTGAAACATTAGAGCATGCAACTCGTACTGGTCATATAGCCCATGACGAATATCTTATAAAATCAATTTATTATAATTTATTCAGTGGCGAAAATCCTAATAAAAAACCATAGTTGCGGGACAAAGGATTTGTCCTCTGGCAAGGTGAAAGCAAAGCATTCCAGTGAGAATGAGCGTCTACTTTGAGCTGTGATTTCAACTGATGGACGCAACACAATTATTGAACTCACAGCGTGAAGCGGACGTAGCTAAGGAAGGTGCGAACAAGTTCCTGATATGAGATCATCATATTCATCCGGAGCGCATCCCAGAGGGACATCATGAGC
>NZ_JAOWGW010000010.1:0-1732 GCF_030332945.1 Citrobacter sp. Cpo037 | reverse complement strand
GCTCATGATGTCCCTCTGGGATGCGCTCCGGATGAATATGATGATCTCATATCAGGAACTTGTTCGCACCTTCCTTAGCTGCAGGCGCAGCAAATGCGGCTGAAATCTATAATAAGAACGGCAATAAACTGGATCTGTACGGTAAAGTCGATGGTCTGCGTTATTTCTCTGACGATGCGGGCAACGATGGCGATCAGACCTATGCGCGTGTAGGTTTCAAGGGTGAAACACAGATCAACGAGATGCTGACCGGTTACGGTCAGTGGGAATATAACATTCAGGCCAACGGCACCGAAGGTGACAAAGGCGATTCCTGGACTCGTCTGGGCTTTGCCGGCTTAGGTTTTGGCCAGAACGGTACCTTCGACTACGGTCGTAACTATGGCGTGGTCTACGACGTAGAAGCCTGGACCGATATGCTGCCGGAATTTGGCGGTGATACCTACACCCAGACCGACGTGTATATGACCGGTCGTACCAACGGCGTGGCCACCTACCGTAATAACGGCTTCTTCGGTCTGGTTGATGGCCTGAACTTTGCACTGCAGTATCAGGGTAATAATGAAGGTGAAGGTACATGGAGTGGCCAGGAGGGTTCCGGTAATAGCCAAAACCGTAAACTGGCGAAAGAAAACGGTGACGGTTTCGGTATGTCTACCTCCTATGACTTCGACTTTGGTTTAAGCCTGGGTGCGGCATACTCCGCATCTGACCGTACTGATGAACAGGTTGCGCGTGGTTACCAGGGCGGAATGAACCAACGTAACAACTATGCGGGCGGTGAAACAGCTGAAGCCTGGACCGTTGGTGCTAAATATGATGCGAACAACGTTTACCTGGCAGCCATGTATTCAGAAACCCGCAATATGACTTACTATGGCGGTGGTAACGGTGAGGCTAGCGGCGGTATCGCTAACAAAACGCAAAACTTTGAAGCCGTTGCTCAGTACCAGTTCGACTTTGGCCTGCGCCCTTCCATCGCTTACCTGCAATCTAAAGGTAGCGATTTAGGTGGTCAGGAAGTCAGTCGTGGTAACTGGCGTTATGTCGACAAAGACCTGGTAAAATATGTTGATGTGGGCATGACGTACTATTTCAACAAAAACATGTCCACCTATGTCGATTATAAAATCAACCTGCTGGACGAAGACGACAGCTTCTATGAAAGCAATGGTATCGCAACTGACGACATCGTTGCGGTTGGTTTAGTCTACCAGTTCTAATTGACGCAAAAACAAGCAAGCCCGCTTCATATGAAGCGGGCTTTTTATTTATACGAAACGTATTTTTTTATCACACGGGCATTACAACGATAAACTTGTGAGGATACTCAAAGAAAAAAACATCCATGAGAACTGTCGTTGAAAGCGAGGCGTGCAAGTGCTTGAATAGTGGCGGAGAGAGGGGGATTTGAACCCCCGGTAGAGTTGCCCCTACTCCGGTTTTCGAGACCGATTTCATTGGTAATATTTTCAATAACTTAACTTTTCTTGCTGGTATATCCACAATATTTCCACTTCATAAAATTCAACTAGTTACGCGTTTATCCATACTTAATATACCAACACTTTCTGAGCTAAAACCTATAGTTCAAAGTACAACCTAGAGGTGAGACTGTGTGGAAGATATTCCCAGTCAATGACGCGTGAAGCCTAAGGAAGGTGCGAACAAGTTCCTGATATGAGATCATCATATTCATCCGGAGCGCATCCCAGAGGGACATCATGAGCCA
>NZ_JAOWGW010000009.1:0-215 GCF_030332945.1 Citrobacter sp. Cpo037 | reverse complement strand
AAGGCAGGCGCTCTCCCAGCTGAGCTATAGCCCCATCGTAGTTATCTCATTCACCTTAATTCTTGCTGAGACAAGGCGTGGAACGGTGAAGCATACTGAAGTATGCGAGTCGTTTCACAACGCGGTATCAGAAAAAATTTGGTAGGCCTGAGTGGACTTGAACCACCGACCTCACCCTTATCAGGGGTGCGCTCTAACCACCTGAGCTACAAGCC
>NZ_JAOWGW010000008.1:0-228 GCF_030332945.1 Citrobacter sp. Cpo037 | reverse complement strand
CTCCAGCCGGGACGGTTTAAGCCCCGATTTTTGCAGCGCAGCCTTTACCCGTTTCGCCAGGCCACGGGTATTAAACTCCACCGCCGAAATATTGACCGAAATAACCAAATCGGGCGAGAGATGCACCATATCTTTACAGGCTTTCTCCAGGGAAGGTGCGAATAAGCAGGTCATTTCTTCCCAAGCTGACTCGCTGATTAAAATTTCGCGGATCTGGGCCGATTTTTT
>NZ_JAOWGW010000084.1:2420-13191 GCF_030332945.1 Citrobacter sp. Cpo037 | reverse complement strand
CAGTACAGCACGGGAGGTAGGACGACATTGCTGGGAATTAGTAAGCGAGGTAATAAAAAGATCCGAACTTTGTTGGTTCAATGTGCCAGGGTATTCATACAAAAACTGGAACACCAGTCTGGCAAATTGGCCGATTGGGTCAGGGATTTACTGTGCCGGAAAAGCAACTTTGTCGTCACTTGTGCTCTGGCAAACAAGCTGGCCAGAATAGCCTGGGCCCTAACGGCACGACAGCAAACTTATGTAGCATAACGGCAGAAATACACCGGTTTAAAGAATTACTGATCTGGTTTTGCGAATACTGATATTGATGATACTAACGGCCCACCGGCCTGTTGAGGAACCTGTAAAACGGAAAGGCTCATTGAAGCCGTATATTTTCTGGAGGTTCATCAGGCGCGGAACTCATCGAGGCGCGGGAATAAAATCCCATTCAGACGCCGGATAGATTCAAGCAAGCCAACTTGTCGTCAAAATCGGTGTTGCAAAAACGGGAGTGACCATAGATTCCGTTTTCTGAGACGTCCCCTAGCTGGCTTATCAGGCAGATTCCGGACCGCTTTTTTGACGTTTTATCCGGAACCGAATGCGCGGAAATTGATGGTATTGCGCATGACGGTTTACTGCATGATACTGAACACAAGACAGCATACCCTGTTGCAGGAAGAGGTTTCCGAAAGGTGGATAACTGATCGGATGCTATCAGTCCATCACATCATCATGGCACCGACAGTTCCCGGACCCCATCCCCGACAGCATCAGAACCAATATCCTCCCGCTATGCGGTGTATTTAACGAGAGAGTCATAAATGGAGCAACTGAACGGCACGCCGCCTTGCCTTATGAAGGCGTGGAAGAAGCATGAACACGAACTTCTTTGCTGGTTACTCAGACAAGTGGGTAATGAGGCTGATGCTGATGATCTGATACAGGAAACCTTTCTCCGGGCAATACGACAACATGGGAAATTCTGTGCCATCGTGAATGCCAGAGCCTGGCTGTTTGAGGTTGCCCGGCATCTGCTTATTGATAAAAGCCGCCAGCAGCGTCCATTTATGCCTCTCCACGATGATTTATCATTGCCGGATAATACGCCTGAAACTGTCGACTCACTGGCTGGTTGTCTGCCCCGCATCCTGGATAAAATGGCAGAGTCTGATCGGATTATCCTTACGCTCTGTGATCTTGAGGGGATGAAACAGGCTGATTTTGCAGACCGAAATGGTCTGACACTTGCGGCAACCAAATCGCGTTTATCCCGGGCGAGGGATAGGCTGCATAGGAAACTTTCCAGCAATTGCCAGATCAGACTGGATGAGTATGGTCGGGTATGTTGTTTCACTCCCAAGTGAAGAATCTGTTTCCCCTTCTGGGGTTACCGATAAGCTATTGCAGTGAAATCCTGTTCAATAACATTTCTCAGCAAATGAAATAAATCGAAAAAAACTGCATCCTTTTCTGTCAAACAGCGTCTTCCCGAAAAACAACCGTCGTGAGGCCTGTCCGTTATGTTCCAGATTTTCACTGATTTTGCCACCTAGCTGGTCTATGAATGCCTTAGTCTGAGTCCTGCAACCAAACTCGGGGAGGCGATCCACTTTTTTGTCGAAGACGTGAGCAAAATTTTCGTTCTCTTGCTGGTCATGATCTACTTTGTGGCCATACTACGGGCCTCGCTGGATATTGAGAGGGTAAGAAACTATCTTGCAGGTAAGCACCGTGGAATGGGGTATTTACTGGGCTCCTGCTTTGGCGCCGTTACTCCGTTCTGTTCCTGCTCAAGTATCCCGGTATTTCTGGGGTTTACTTCGGCTGGTATCCCCCTCGGGATTACCATGGCCTTTCTCATCACATCCCCCCTTATCAATGAAGTCGCCGTCCTGCTTCTGGTCAGCCTGCTCGGATGGAAGTTCACGCTCATTTATATTGCTGTCGGAATGGCTGTTGGTATGGCTGGCGGTGCTTTTCTTGATCGGATTAAGGCCGAACGCTGGTTAGCCGATTTTGCCGCCGATGCCCTCAGAGACGGGCAGCAACATCAAACTGATGAGATCCGACAATCTACCATGGCACCGCATATGCCTCTCTCAAAGCGACATGCCTTTGCTAAAGAGGAAACTCTCACCATTTTTAAGCGTGTCTGGCTCTGGGTCATTCTCGGAGTAGGACTTGGTGCGGCATTGCATGGATTTGTGCCCGACGGATGGATCGCGTCGCATCTCGGTGCCGGTCAGTGGTGGACTGTCCCTGTAGCTGTGCTGGTTGGCATACCTCTCTATTCCAATGCTACCGGTGTGATCCCTGTGATGGAGAGTCTGATCACGAACGGCCTGCCAGTGGGGACAACTCTGGCTTTTTGCATGAGCACTGTGGCTGCCAGCTTTCCTGAGTTCATTCTGCTCAAACAGGTGATGAAGTGGCAATTACTGTGCACCCTGCTGTTGCTGTTGTTGACCTCTTTCACACTGGTTGGCTGGATTTTTAACGTTGTATTCCCGTTAATTCCCTGAAGAGGATTATAAAATGAAGCATGTAAAAGTACTGGGTACAGGCTGTTCCGGTTGTAAAACAACCATCCGCCTTATCCAGCAGGTGGCTGATGAGAGAGGCGTCGCTATTCAGCTTGAAAAAGTGGAGTCACTGTCTGAAATAATGAAACACAAAGTGATGGCGACCCCGGCGGTTGTCGTTGATAACATCGTTGTACATACCGGAGGAATACCATCAAGAGACATTATCGAAAGCTGGCTCTGACCTGCAGGCAGGGAAATAATTCCTGTTCGTTCATTGCCTGAAATATCAAGCTCTGATCTCTGTAGAGGACTTCCGGCAGCCCCTTTTTTAATGAAAAGTTCAGACCCAGAGATGAAGGTATACCTTCATCTCTGTCGCGGAGCTCCGCCACAGCAGGTAAAGTTTACACTCTGATATCTCACTTATCACAGTCAGTTCAGGTCCGTTTTTTGCTCTCTGACAGCTGGCCGTCTTACTGCAGTCCCTGTTCAGCCTTTAGTTATCATATTCCTGACGCTTATTCGTTTAAAGTCTGAAACTTCGCTTCAAGCTCAAGTATTCTGAGACACATCTGCTCAATAAGTTCTGGTGTGATGGTTTTTTTAAAACGAGCGATGAGTTCAGCATCCGTGTCATCCATATATTTTATGGGTTTATCAAATGCAACCTGGCTAAGCCGGGCAAGCGCAAGAACTTCATCAATCATAAGGATTTTCTTCATAATGTCGCCTTTTCTTCCCGACTCAGGGTTTTAATGCCAGTCTGGAATTAAGTTTTCCCGGAGTTTCCTCCGGGTTCCGACTTATCTGAGCATTAACAGCGGGACTCTGGTCTGTTCGAGCATCGCAGTTGTGTTACTGCCGATGAAAAAACGTCGCAGGGAAGAGTGCCCATATGCCCCCATGACAATCAAATCCACGCCGTTGTCTGCGGCGTAACGACAAAGCGCCTCCGTTACCGAGCGTCCTTCAGCTAACCGGGATATCGCACTGATGCCAGCGCACTGCAGACTACGCTTTGCCTCTTCGAGGGTATGAGCATCGCCGTTAACCATTACGATATGACATTCCAGGCTCTGCAGCAGAGGGCTGAGCGTCAGTCGACGCAGGTTTCTCCGGCTTTCCTCACTGCCATCAAACGCAAACATGACTCTTGAAGGTACAGAAAAAGTTTCAGGTACAATCATTACCGGCTTTTTCTGCAGGCGGATAATGCTCTCCAGATTGCTGCCAACCGGGTTCTGTGCTCCCCGGCGACCGAGCACCATCATACGAATACCCTTCAGGTCAGCCAGGATGATATCCAGTGCGCCATGTTTCTGAAGTTGCTGAACATCCGGGATACCGATCTGGCTGAGCAGTTCCGCGCATCCGGCAAGAATGGCGCGTCCCTGAGTCATCAGCAGGCGGTTACGCTCCCCTTCTATTCGGACAAGGTCCTGCGTCAGTTGCTCCCGGCTGTCAATACCGATAGTCCCCGTAAGGTCAGAAACTGCCGGTTGTTCATTTTTTTCAAGCACATGCAGCAGGGCAAGAGGAACGTCAAGCTTCCCGGCAATCCAGGCTGCATACTCACACACGGCGCGTGTTGATGACGATCCATCCACGCAGGCAATAACGGTGTTGTCCATAGCATTAATTCCTGACATTAATGACCTCCCATCAGTTTTTCGATTTCTTCGGGTTTATCGTGAACACCAAAGCGATCAACGATAGTACGGGTTGCTTCGTTCATCCCGCGGATCTCAACGTCTGTTCCTTCTCTGCGGAATTTAATAACCACCTTATCCAGTGCGCTGACCGACGTGATATCCCAGAAATGGGCATGCGTAACATCAATGACAACTTTCTCTGCAGCTTCGCGAAAATCAAAATACGCCATAAAGCGGTCGGCGGAGGCAAAGAACACCTGCCCGGTGACCTTATAGAGCCGGGACTCTTCCCTGAGTTCTGAAGAGACAGCCAGAAAACGCGCCACTTTAGTGGCAAAATTCAGGGAAGCGATAAGCACACCGGTCAGTACCCCGAATGCCAGATTATGAGTGGCCACCACCACCACCACTGTTGCCAGCATCACCACGCTGGTAGAAATGGGATGGCTTTTAAGGTCGGTAACTGAACGCCATGAAAAGGTACCAATCGAAACCATGATCATTACGGCGACAAGCGCGGCCATAGGGATTTGCGAGACCAGGTCCCTCAGAAAGACTACCATACACATCAGGACCACACCGGCAGTGAGGGTGGACAGACGGCCCCGACCGCCGGATTTCACGTTGATAACAGACTGACCAATCATTGCACAGCCCGCCATTCCCCCGACAAATGAGGTGCAGATATTAGCGATGCCCTGAGCCTTGCATTCCCTGTTTTTATCACTGGGGGTATCCGTCATATCGTCCACAATCGTGGCTGTCATCATTGATTCCAGTAACCCTACAATGGCGAGGCCTGCGGAGTAAGGGAGAATAATCAGGAGCGTATCAAGATTCAGCGGGATATCCGGCACCAGGAAGACCGGCAGACTGTCAGGCAGTTTGCCCATATCCCCGACCGTACGCACGTCCACATGCAGCCATATGGCAATCGCCGTAAGCACCACGATACAGACAAGGGGTGAGGGGATTGTTTTATTCAGATACGGGAAGAGGTAGATAATGGCGAGCCCTACTGCCGTCATAGCATAAACATGCCAGGTCACATTGGTGAGCTCAGGTAACTGCGCCATGAAAATCAGGATCGCGAGTGCATTAACGAATCCGGTCACCACGGAGCGTGAGACGTAGCGCATGAGACCGCCGAGTTTAAGATAACCGGCTATCAGCTGGAATACGCCGGTCAGTACGGAGGCAGCCAGTAAGTACTGTAGTCCATGATCCTTCACCAGGGTCACCATCAGGAGCGCCATTGCCCCCGTTGATGAAGATATCATCGCCGGGCGACCACCAAAGAAGGCCATAATCAGCGGGATACAGAAAGCGGAGTAAAGCCCCACCTGAGGGTCAACACCGGCAATAATGGAAAAGGCGATCGCTTCTGGAATGAGTGCGAGCGCGACAACAATACCAGCCAGCACGTCACCACGGACGTTACCCAGCCAGTCCTTACGCGTCGAGGACAGCAACATAGTAATTTCTCAGTTTTTAGATGTAGTTAGCCCCGGAGGACATAAGTTTCAAATACGATAAAACACATCCGCAGACGGGATGTTATTACGTGCGTTCTGAGGCTCGCTCAGTACGGCGGAGGAAGGGAAAACTCAGGGTGGCGTAATGCGCATGATCAGCAGATAAATCCTTGAAAGCAGGTACTCAGCCCTCAGTGAACAGAATAAGTCAGCGTAATGTACTTTAGTGCTGACCACGTGCTCTGTATGATACAGAATCTATCTACTATAAACGAAAATACAGCACGATCAATGCTCACACTCTATATGGGACGTTCGTACCTGGACATGATTATCTGTGTTCAATGTCCCCGCATGACCGTCTTAACATCCAGAATATTACGTTTCCAAAAAAACCAGAAATGATTAAAAAATGAGCTTAACGTACAATAATTTTCGATATCCAAACTGACCCCAATCACATCACTGCCCGGTTGTATGCGCGAGGTTACCGACTGCGGCCTGAGTTTTTTAAGTGACGTAAAACCGTGTTGAGGCCAACGCCCATAATGCGTGCACTGGCGCGACATCCGACGCCATTCATGGCCATATCAATGATTTTCTGGTGCGTACCGGGCTGAGAGGCGATGTAAGTGAACTGTAGTTGCCATGTTTTACGGCAATGAGAGCAGAGATAGCGCTGATGTCCGGCAGTGCTTTTGCCGTTACGCACCACGCCTTCAGTAGCGGAGCAGGAAGGACATCTGATGGAAATGGAAGCCACGCAAGCACCTTAAAATCACCATCATACACTAAATCAGTAAGTTGGCAGCATTACCTATTATCCGTATATTAAGTCAGCATCAGAATGCCGGCCGTCATATCAACTGGCAATAGTCAGTTACCACATTGCGCTACGTGAAAACTGACAGGGTTACAGGGGTGTACCAGGTCAGAATTCACGTAGCGCATCCTCTTCTTCTCTGCTCCATTCTCATTATGGTCCGATCATGTATGTCCTGGCATTACCCCATTTCTCCCAAAAACCGTAAAACAGCCCTCAGGCCGCGTCATGACTGGCTTTAACGTGGATCTATGTTGAAAAAGGATCCTTTACGCATTTGGTTTTACCCGCAATAATGCGGGATAAGACAATAAAAGGATCCGCGCGCTGCGATTTATTGTCATGGCAGGATCGGCCGGTCAGGTGCAAAATACCTGTATCCATAAAAAGTGCGTGCGCTACGTGAAAAATAGCCGATGAACAACGTCATTCCCCTGCAGAATTCACCAGAACGCGTTTCGTTGTTGCCGATCGCCCCGGGCGTTGATTTTGCGACCGCCGTGGCATTACGACGCATGGCCACCTCCACCGGTGCCACCCCGGCTTATCTGCTGGCGCCGGAAGTGAGTGCCCTCCTCTGGTATATGCCCGACCAGCGCCATCACATGCTGTTCGCCACCATGTGGAACACCGGTATCCGTATCGGAGAAGCCCGGACGCTGACCCCGGAGTCATTTGATCTCGATGGTCTGCGACCCTTTGTGCGGGTACTGTCTGAAAAAGTACGGGCCCGACGCGGGCGCCCACCGAAAGATGAGGTCCGCCTGGTCCCGCTGACCGATATAAGCTATGTCAGGCAGATGGCGAGCTGGATGGTCACCACCCGTCCCCGCCGGCGTGAACCGCTGTGGGCCGTCACCGATGAAACCATGCGTAACTGGCTGAAGCAGGCCGTTAAGCGGGCCGAAGCTGACGGGGTCCATTTTTCAATTCCGGTAACGCCCCATACCTTCCGGCACAGCTATATCATGCATATGCTCTATCACCGCCAGCCCCGGAAAGTGATTCAGGCGCTGGCCGGCCACAAGGATCCGCGCTCGATGGAGGTATATACCAGAGTGTTTGCGCTGGATATGGCGGCCACACTAGCCGTGCCGTTCACCGGTGACGGGCATGATGCCGCGCAGATCCTCCGGACACTTCCCCCTCTGACGTGACAACGTCACTCGCCACAGTTTATATAAGCTGTAGTGAGTAAATCTTCCCGGAGATAAGCTGTAGTGAGTGAAATAAGCTGTAGCAGGCAACATAAGCTGGAGTAAGCAGATTGTGATATGTGGAAGCCTGATGCAATAAGTCCGCAGGGCTGCGGCAACTGCAGAAAAACAATGGTGGAAGTTTGTTGCTCAGGAAGCACGGGCCTCAGACATGAGCCGCACTCATCACCGCTTATATAAGCTGTAGTGAGCAGGACACTCACCAGAGGCAGCAATATAAGCTGTAGCAAGTAAACAGAGAGGTGTTACTCACTACAGCTTATGTTCAGCGGGATTTGAAGAGTTTTTCCAGGTCATCGAGCGTGATGCCAAGTTTCTCTAAAAGCGCCAATTTCTCAGCCATCTCCGGACTCACATCACCCGGTGCGGCTGGCAGTTGAGGGTTCTCAGCACTCTCATCATGCGGTGGTTTTAACTTGGGCCGCCGGTAATGAATGCAGAAGAGTTTAGTGCGTCCCCGCTGGATCTCCGTGTAATCCAGATAGCCAATCTCCCGGAGCTGCTCCATGGCACGCCTCACCGTCTGGTTCTGCGAGAACACAGGGGATTTCAGGTTCAGGCGGGCCCGCAGACGCGCCAGAGATATCGGTGCCGGATCCCGGGGCAGACTCTCTATAAAGGTATAAAGGGCCTGGGCGGACTCCCGGCGTTTCAGGGCATTGATGGCCTTGAGCTGCAGTAACACTTTCCGGTCAAACTGGTAGAGTTCAAAGAGGCGCGGATCGGCCTGCAACTGGACGATATCCTTCTCCGTATCATAGTAGGCCGACTGCACCAGGTGTGTGATGTACTCTTTGGTGTGACTTTCGGTCGTGCGGGAAAACGAGATCACGGTACCCGCGATACGTTTTAGCGAGGGGCTGATACGCTCCCGGAGCTTGCGTGATGACTGACTGGAGGGGATCCCACAGAGTTTGGCGAACTCAACAAACGGCAGTTCAACCTTATCGCCGATAACCTTATGGCGTGCAAAGGAATGGATCACCCCTACCCAGGTCTTGAAGTCATTATCCATATCCAGGCGGGGACCGGTGATCTCCACCTTATCAAACCCTTCGGCTCTGGCGAGAGATAGACGCGTCAGTTCTTCCGTCGCATCAGTACGCGAAAGCGTGTTCTTTTTACTGTTTTTCAGTGATTTGAGAGTAGGGACAAACACTCCGAGCCGCATCAGTGCCACTGGCTGCACTGTATTACTGGCATTAGGAGTGAGATTTACGACTTCACCGGAGGATTTATCCACCTCTTCAAACAACTTTTTTAAGTCCAGATTGTCCTTGTCCAGAGAGCCCCCCGATCGGTGGATTGTTTTAGAATAAAAGCAGCCACTGTTCTCATGTTATGGCCTGTAAAACGCCAGACAACTGGCTTCAGTTTATGCACAGCCCTGATGAACTTTCAGGTGACATACTCACTGTAGTTTATATCAATCGCTTATTACAGCATATCCGTTGCATAATACAGCTTATTGTCTACCAGTTACAGCTTATGATTAACATGCTACAGCTTATGTGATCATGCTCCAGGCTCAGTCCTGACGCGGCCTTCAGAGGTGTCGGGATCTTCTTTGGATCTTACAGGGATCGCTTTAAGGATCTTATTACTGGATCGAATGACTGTATATGTGGATAACCTGCTGACCGACAAGGTAATTCAGACTGTTCATTAATGATCCCTTTTCATACCGGCAACAACGCGTACCTGCTCCTGCCAGCATCTGTGCTATTGCGCTTCCTCGCCGGTTCGCGGGCATAAGCCCGGTCACCGGACTGCGGCGAGCACTGATCTATTCATTTCTCAATACAGACTATGTCAAAACTGCACTTCTCTCAGAGCCATGATACGGAGGTTACATAGTACAGTTTGATTCTGGTTTCTTCCGATCAGACACAGCAACGGTAATTTGAGCCTGACCGATCAACATCGAGAAGTTTTTCTCTACACCTTTACGTGCTGTACCCGGATCCACAGCCAACTAGTGGTTGAAACATGCATACCATAACTCTATTATAATTGTACGGTATACATCCGTACATGCTATCGCCTTAAGTCCCGAACTCAACAAAACTGTCCGCTCTCTCAGATTAAAGAGTGGCCTGGGAGAGAAACCATGTCAGCACTGAAAAAGCAGCGCATTGACCTGAGATTAAATGAAGACGACAAACACATGATCGAAGAAGCTGCAGCAATGACTAACCAGTCAATTTCGCAGTTCATGGTCAGTACCGCCTCAGAACGCGCTGCAGAAGTTATTGACCAGCACCGTCGTCTGCTCCTCAATGAGGAGTCTTGGAACCTGGTTATGGATGCAATCATTAATCCGCCAGCACCGAATGACCGGCTGAAACGCGCCGCTAACCGTCTCCGGGAACTGGAGTAATAAATGGAGGGTTTAAGGATTGAGATTTTTTCAGAGGAAGTTGAATATGAATTAAGCAACTTCGATTGTGGAGAAGAGTATCTGAATACTTTTCTTACTGACCATCTGAAACGGCAGCATAACAGTAAGATCTTACGTGGTTATGTTCTCGTGACGAGAGAGAATAAACCGCGTGTGATGGGGTACTACACGCTATCAGGAAGTTGCTTTGAGAAAATACTTCTACCCAGCAAAACACAACAAAAGCGTGTACCCTACAAGAATGTGCCGAGCGTGACTTTGGGCCGTCTGGCAATTGATAAAAGCATTCACCACCAGGGATATGGAGAAACACTTGTTACCCATGCGATGAAAGTCGTGTATCAGGCCTCGCAGGCTGTGGGTATACACGGAATGTTCGTGGAAGCGCTGAACGACAACGCCAAAAAATTCTACCTTCGACTGGGTTTCATTCAGTTAAAGGAAGAAAACTGTAACTCGCTCTTTTACCCGACAAAATCTATTGAAGAATTGTTCGAAGTAAATGATGAATAAAACAGGTTTAGACTGATCCAGTAAAGCCGTACCGCTTATGTAAAGCGGCCTAGTCCTATTACAGTATTTTTGCCGAAACAGCTCTTCTGCGGTATCTAGGGAAGGTGCGAACAAGTCCCTGATATGAGATCATGTTTGTCATCTGGAGCCATGGAACAGGGTTCATTATGAGTCATC
>NZ_JAOWGW010000084.1:0-2370 GCF_030332945.1 Citrobacter sp. Cpo037 | reverse complement strand
ACCAGAAAAGAGATTTTCTTGTCCCGCATGGAGCAGATTCTGCCATGGCAAAACATGGTGGAAGTCATCGAGCCGTTTTACCCCAAGGCTGGTAATGGCCGGCGACCTTATCCGCTGGAAACCATGCTACGCATTCACTGCATGCAGCATTGGTACAACCTGAGCGATGGCGCGATGGAAGATGCTCTGTACGAAATCGCCTCCATGCGTCTGTTTGCCCGGTTATCCCTGGATAGCGCCTTGCCGGACCGCACCACCATCATGAATTTCCGCCACCTGCTGGAGCAGCATCAACTGGCCCGCCAATTGTTCAAGACCATCAATCGCTTGCTGGCCGAAGCAGGCGTCATGATGACTCAAGGCACCTTGGTCGATGCCAAGAGTGGCCTGACCCACAGCCTAGTCACTACCGCGGCCAACGAGCATGACCTCAATCAGCTGGGTAATCTGCTGCATGGAGAGGAGCAATTTGTCTCAGCCGATGCCGGCTACCAAGTGGCGCCACAGCGCGAGGAGCTGGCCGAGGTGGATGTGGACTGGCTGATCGCCGAGCGCCCCGGCAAGGTAAGAACCTTGAAACAGCATCCACGCAAGAACAAAACGGCCATCAACATCGAATACATGAAAGCCAGCATCCGGGCCAAGGTGGAGCACCCATTTCGCATCATCAAGCGACAGTTCGGCTTCGTGAAAGCCAGATACAAGGGGTTGCTGAAAAACGATAACCAACTGGCGATGTTATTCACGCTGGCCAACCTGTTTCGGGCGGACCAAATGATACGTCAGTGGGAGAGATCTCACTAAAAACTGGGGATAACGCCTTAAATGGCGAAGAAACGGTCTAAATAGGCTGATTCAAGGCATTTACGGGAGAAAAAATCGGCTCAAACATGAAGAAATGAAATGACTGAGTCAGCCGAGAAGAATGAATCGCCACGGAAAATCTAGACACTTCCGAGCCGTTGATAATAGGGGTTCGAGGTTCAATCGTGTAAAAAACCACGTTAAGGCAATAATTCATTGTTTGAATTGAAATTTAATGGCCTCAACTCTCCCTTCAGAATATTTTCCGGCAGCGTGAACGTATAATGTCCCAGCATGTTGATATGACCGTACATCAGTGGCGACAGGCGTGAGATATGCTCGTCTTCCGGGATCTCACCAGCGCTGCGCAAATGTGATAGCGCTTCCTGCATATAAAGCGTGTTCCACAATACAACTGCGTTAGTGACAAGCCCCAGCGCACCCAGTTGATCCTCCTGCCCCTCACGGTAACGTTTTCTAATCTCACCACGTTGGCCGTAACAGATCGCCCTTGCCACGGCGTGACGGCCTTCTCCCCGGTTAAGCTGAGTCAGTATCCTGCGACGATATTCTTCATCATCAATGTAGTTGAGGAGGTACAGCGTCTTGTTGACCCGTCCCACCTCCATAATCGCCTGCGCCAGCCCTGACGGACGGGAACTTTTTAAAAGCGAGCCCACAAGTTCTGAGGCGTGGACTGTACCCAGCTTCAGAGAACCGGAAACCCTCATCATTTCATCCCATTGGGTTTCTATCTTTGACAGTTCAACGCATCCCCGCGCCAGCTCATCCAGTACCCCGTAGTTCGCATTTTTATCTGCACGCCAAAATACCGCCTCACCGGCATCTGCCAGGCGGGGCGAAAACTGGTAGCCCAGCAGCCAGAACAGGCCAAAGATAATGTCGCTGGACCCTCCAGTGTCCGTCATAATCTCCACCGGATTCAGCCCCGTCTGCTGCTCCAGAAGCCCTTCCAGCACAAAGATAGAGTCACGCAACGTACCGGGGATAACGATGCCGTGAAAGCCGGAATACTGGGGGTCGCCTCAGAAAACGGAATCTATGGTCACTCCCGTTTTTGCAACACCGATTTTGACGACAAGTTGGCTTGCTTGAATCTATCCGGCGTCTGAATGGGATTTTATTCCCGCGCCTCGATGAGTTCCGCGCCTGATGAACCTCCAGAAAATATACGGCTTCAATGAGCCTTTCCGTTTTACAGGTTCCTCAACAGGCCGGTGGGCCGTTAGTATCATCAATATCAGTATTCGCAAAACCAGATCAGTAATTCTTTAAACCGGTGTATTTCTGCCGTTATGCTACATAAGTTTGCTGTCGTGCCGTTAGGGCCCAGGCTATTCTGGCCAGCTTGTTTGCCAGAGCACAAGTGACGACAAAGTTGCTTTTCCGGCACAGTAAATCCCTGACCCAATCGGCCAATTTGCCAGACTGGTGTTCCAGTTTTTGTATGAATACCCTGGCACATTGAACCAACAAAGTTCGGATCTTTTTATTACCTCGCTTACTAATTCCCAGCAATGTCGTCCTACCTCCCGTGCTGTACTG
>NZ_JAOWGW010000083.1:37267-162864 GCF_030332945.1 Citrobacter sp. Cpo037 | reverse complement strand
CTCATGATGTCCCTCTGGGATGCGCTCCGGATGAATATGATGATCTCATATCAGGAACTTGTTCGCACCTTCCTTAATTGGTGATGAGATTTTTCTCAATAAAAAATCAGGCAGAAAGATGCCACCTAATTTTGTAGAAAGTTCAGATGCGCCCGGATGTATCTTAAGAATTGCTGATCGTTTTTCACATGCAGCTTTTTCATAATGCTGCGACGGGTGGCTTTGGCCTGAATTTCGCTTACCGAGAGCAGGTGAGCCGTTTCGGCTAAGGTATAGCCGCTGGCGAGAAACATTAAGAACTGACGTTCTTCGATAGAAAAGTTGCGAGTGGTGCAGTAATGGCAGATAGTTGCGGGCACGTTGTTGCGCAGCGCACGTTTTTGCAGGATGAGGACTAATTTTTTAGTCATTTCCTCAACGTCATCTTCCCGATAGATCAGTGGCAACATGTACAGGCAGGGCCGGAACATCAGCTTATCTTTATCGTTTCTGTTGCAGATGACAACCCGGTGTTGGCGGCGGGTATGGACCGGAATCTGATAGCAATCGGCGCTGAGCCAATCTTCATCCAGGGAAATAAACGCGATGTCAGCGCGATCGATATCCTCGACAGGCAAAAAGCAAATCTCCTGATGCCACTGATTTGCCAAATGGGAGATGATAATTTTTAGTCCATGTTCGAAGTGACTGTTTTCTTCCTTGATGGCGATACTTAACATTAAAGAGTTCCTGAACCGCTGGAGGGGTAAGGGAATGTTAAGCAAAATCATAAATATTCTAAATACATGTATCCCTAAATCTGGCGTTTCGTGGGCTGAGTTGTTACCAGGCGATTTCCTGGATACCCTTGAACAAGCAGAAAAAATCAACATTCGTTCACTTCGCCAGCAACTGAAACAAAAGGCATTGACTCAGCAGGCGCTGACCGTATAATTCACGCGTTTCATCTGCATGAAGTAATCACTTCGCAATGCGCCCTTAGCTCAGTTGGATAGAGCAACGGCCTTCTAAGCCGTAGGTCGTAGGTTCGAATCCTACAGGGCGTACCATTCAAAATCAGGCGCTTACGCCTCCTTCGCTTCCTCCTTATTTCCGTTGTGGGACATATTTGGGACATCAACCCCAAAAATTGAGTCAATTTACTTCGCATGTTCAGTTAAATGGTTAGGTGCTAAGTGAGCATATCGACGGACCATTTCGATACTTTCCCAGCCGCCCATTTCCTGCAGAACAGATAACGGAACGCCAGACTGAATCAGCCAGCTTGTCCAGGTGTGTCTCAGGTCGTGGAATCGGAAATCCTCAATTCCTGCGCGACGACATGCTGCATTCCATGCGCTCTGGTCATCAACATGCATTTTCCTCACTGATGGCGTCTTTGATCCGTCAGGGCGAACTCCGGCTTTCATATGGACGAACACCCATTTATGATGATTGCCAATCTGATCGCGCAGTACCTTACAGGCTGTATCATTCAGCGCTACCCCAATAGCTCTTTCAGGATTCACCTAGGCAACACGACGCTGCATGTCGATCTGTTGCCACTCCATATTGATGATGTTCGAACGACGAAGGCCGGTTACCAGCGCAAACTTAACAACTGACTTCAGCGGCTCGGGACATTCTTCAATAAGCCTCTTCGCCTCATCACGCTCCAGCCAGCGAACCCGTTTATTCCTTACTGCAGGAACCTTTATCACAGGCGCCTTCTCTAGCCATTTCCTGTCACGTTCTGCTGCACGCAGAATGGCTTTCATCAGAGACAGATGTTTGGCCTTGGTGGAAATTGTGACGGGAGAGGCTGAATAAGTCGGTGCTTGCTGTCCATTCTTCTTCGCCGCGGCTGCCTGAATTTTCCATATCTCAAGCAGCTTGCGGTTGCTCATCTTATTTACTGCCGAATAAATCCTTTGCTCAGTGACATCCTTTAATCGAATCCCTTCGAAATGTGCCAGCCAGAACGCCATGCGACTGCGGTCATCCTTCAGAGACTTTTTCCCGGCCTTTTCCTCAAGCCACCGCATACATGCATCATCAAATGTTACATCAGGGAAATCGCCAAGCCGGTCTACTCTCCAGAGCTCAGCTTTGCGCTTGTCATGTAGCTCAGTAGCGAGCCGTTTGTCGGAAGTCCCTAGACTTTCCTTAATTCGCTTCCCGCCCAGGAGCGAGTACGATGCGTACCATATTTCACCTCTGCGGAAGAGTGACATTTCGTTTTCTCTTTAATGCCATCACCCGCGCTCACGCCGACAGTATGCAGCGGAGACTGAAGCGCCGTAATGCAGGCTTGCCGTGTAGTGAGGTAACTTATCCTACAACACTTAGCTTCACTGCATTTGATTTAAGCGGTGCAACGTTATGTTCAAGTGTAGACACAACGTATGGATGGGTTGGCTCTGCAACTGCAATAAGCCATACCACAGACACTACTGTCACTCCACCAGGCTGCTATGCAGCTACCGAGGAAGGGCAACTCCAAGGCGTAGGTTGGTCGCATACTTCGGGAGTAAAATCTTATAAGCAACGTGTTCTTATACGTAGCCGGTCAGAACTCCCTAATTAATAACAATAACCCCCGCTGAAAAGAGGGGGTTAATAATGTCTGGGTAATTAGTTGCTTAGGCAGCTCTTTCTGGTGAAGTCAATAACTATATTAACTCCTTTATGATATAGCTTATAATCTTGATTACTAGTTACTAACTTATAATTGCAAAACTCCTTGAGTGAACTATTGACTATTTCACTATTATACCCAGGGTCCTTTTGCTTCAACCCGTTTATTTCCAGGTAATAATGCGCCCACATCCAGTTTCCAAAATAACTAACTACTAGCCTATTTAGCATAGGGAAGTTCTTGGATGAGTTTGTAAGTATGCTTGATCTGGGTGGCTCCCCATTAAAAATTATGTAGTTTGTGTTGTAATCAAATTCTTTCGTATCTTCTTTTATTGAATCTATTATTTGTGTATCAACAAAATATTGATGCTTGCTGGAATTTGCATATGCGCAAGTAAAAACAAACATGTAGGCATAAAGCGGAAGAACAATCAATGACGGAACTTTGCTTTCTTTGAACGCTAGAGTCGCTAGGAATAAAACAAAAAGCAAATAGGACCCCACTCCTATGTAAAGCCTGGAAAAACCTACCATTGGATTATCAAGTGGTAAAAGAGATCCTATCGTGGAGACTGGAGTCACAATTACCACAATTAAAGAAATAACAAAAATAATCCAGCCAAACTTTCCTTTATATACTTTTAAATAGCGGTAAGAAATAACAAAGGCGGAAAGTAAGGAGATAACAATAAGTGCTGGTATGATGAATTTTCCCATACCATTCGGTAGTATTATCCCTTCAAAATAAGAGTAATATGATTTTAAGTTACTGATTACTGTATTAAGCAGATCAGCAGAAACTCTGGGGTGATTAGCACTATGAGCTGACTTAAGAGTCAATGGCAATATCACCTTCATATAGATGACTAACCCTAACAAAGTACTTAAAACACGTATAAAAGATAGCTTTATTACTTCATGAGGGGATGCTAATTTATAAGCATCATAAAAGAACAGCAGTGACGTAAAAACTAAAATTATATTTACAGACGCTTGGTATAAACACATTACCCCAATCACTAAAGCCACTTTAATTAAGAAATTGATATAGTGATTTTTTGATAAGGTAAATAAAAAAGCAAATGAAAGAACCGCAGAAAACAGAATTGTCAGGCTATCAAACCTGTAACTAAGGATTTCTACATTAAATGGATTTATCAAAAAAGACAAAGGAAGCAGAAAAAGCCCTTTTTTATTACTAAAAAATTCTTTCCCAAATCTATAGAAACTCCATGACAGCATGGCGCATGCAACAAGAAGCGGCGCAGGGGCAATGTCTGCCATTGTCCCACTAAACATAAGAACAGACATTAATATATCAGACAAAGGGCGTCCATCTTCCCACCAAAATCTGTAACCTAGCGTTGACCTTCCAATGTCGTCAATGTAATAAATATTTGCTAGTATGATTGGCATCACTAATAGCAAAATAATGATGAAATATTCCTTTATCTGTTTCACGCATCACCACCATTCTTTAAAATATATCTAGGTCTATTCTTGGATTCGGTGTAGATTCTTCCGATATATTCACCAAGCACTCCAATACCAATAAGCTGCACACCACCAAGGAACAAAATAGAAACTAGAAGTGACGGATAGCCACGCACCGGATTGCCAAACGCGATTGTGTCTAAAATCATCCATGTGCCATAAATAAACGACAATCCGGCGACTAATAATCCTATATAAGTCCATATACGCAGAGGGAAAGTAGAGAAGCTGGTTATTCCCTCAAGCGCAAGGTTCCATAGCTTCCATCCATTGAATTTAGAATCTCCGGCTATCCTTTCAGCCCTGGCATACTCAACAACGTCTGTCTTTCCTCCGACCCAGCTAAGTATTCCCTTCATAAAGAGGTTCCGCTCAGGAAGAAGCTTGATGTTTTCCACGACCCCTCGGGACATTAGTCGGAAATCACCGACATTCTCCTCGATTTTAGGGTTGCTGATTTTGTTGTGCAGCTTATAGAACCACTCAGCAGTCTTTCGCTTGAGTCTCCCGTCTGTTGATCTATCGGTGCGTTTTGCCAAAACCATATCTGCCCCAGCCTGCCACTTATCAATCAGATGGGGAATAACTTCAATCGGATCCTGCAAATCCACATCAATAGGGATAATCGCCTCACCAGTAGCGTGGTCAAGCCCAGCGAATAATGCAGGTTCTTTACCAAAGTTCCTTGTAAAAGAAAGAGGAACCACGAGCGGATCAGTGATTGCAAGCGCGTTTATAATTGATTCTGTCGCGTCTTTACTTCCGTCGTTGATGAAGACTATTTCGACTTCATAATGCTGAAGTCCTTCAAACTCCCGCACAGTTTTATAGAAGATTGGAATTGCATCCTCTTCGTTAAAAACTGGAACGACCAGAGAAATTTTCATTTCGTATTCCTAAAGACAATGAATTTTGAATATATGAAGCCGCACACCAGGCTGATTGCGGAGAACACGATTAACGTAATGATAGGTGCCAACCCCGATTTGTCCGCACACCAACCCACTGCAGCGCTTAGCGTGCCCATAAATCCGGCATATAGCATGTAACGTACGGTTGTGGTCGATGCCTTAAACGTGAATCGGGCATTAGCAAAGAAACTGAATGACACAGCCACAACGAACCCAGCAAGGTTACCGAGTGCCTGTCCAGTGTGAAATACATATATACATATGGCGAACACTACCCAATGTATGAGCGTGTTTAATACGCCTATTGATGTGTACTTAGCGAATAGCTTTAACATTATAGAAATCAGTAAATTCTTGAGGCCCGAGAGTTTAACATCTGAAAGCGAATCGATCGACCCGCGATGTTGATGTGAGACAAAAGCGGGTACAGAAAGCTTTGCATCGGTTTGCAAGTTTTTGCATGATTTTCGAAGATAGGATCTATGATTGTAGTGTTTTATGTTATATTGCATTGATTTAGAAGGAGATTGTAGGGGGGGTTCGAATCCTACAGTGGTCATTATAACTTAGTAACTTACGATAGTTTCAGTCCTGGATTGATTTTCTCCCTGTGCCGTATTTGTGTCATCTCATTCCAAAAATGGCATCAATTTTCTAAGCAAAAGATGTATTGCATTCGCCCAGTGCTTTATGTATTGCCTCCATCTTTTTATCTTTATGCGGCTCACGGATACCCAGAGTTGAAGCTGCCCCGCGCCACACAACTCTCGCGCGGGGGGGGGGGCGGCGCATGGTTCCGGTTTGGAACTTCTCGTCAATTTTTATTGCCAGCCCTTCTGTACTCCAGGTGAACGCTGGTAACCAAAGTCGCCAGGAGATTGTTTTACCAGCTCACATAACAGTGTGCAGATATGCTCAAATGACAAGTGGCGGGCACGACCGGCGGGTAATGATTCCAGCCCTTCAACACCCGACGCGTGACCAGTTAATCTAGCGTGAAACTGAGGAACGGGCACAGCATAACGTTCTGGTAACATCACTGATGCGAGCGCCCAGATGCAGCGTCAGTATAGCTGTCGGCTTGCGGGTGTAATTTATATCGTGCGGTTTATAGATTGCTTTCTGCATCATGAGGAAGGTAAACATGGCGCGAAGAGTGGATTGAAATCCATAACATCATCGACAATTTGCCACTCAACGCGTTTACCCCAAGATATTGCACACCATAGATGCAAGCCATAACTACACCCAGCGGGTGTGGTTTAACGCTTAAAAGAGACATTAGTATTAGGCATGGAGATAATATAAATTTTCGCGCCTGATATTATATATCATAAATTGCTTTGTTTTTTTGTGAAGAATTTAAATATAATAAACATGAAAATGGCTATCTTTATGTTTCCGGAGAGGTTCGTAATTATGGTCTCGCTCATGAATTGCGTGATAAGGCTTACGCTAAAGATAGAATAAATGCCTAGCATAACAAAATTGCCATTTTTTGCTGAGGCGTAAACGAAAGACAAAAAACACCCATATATAACAGCTCCAAGTATAATGCCATATATCCCCATGTCACTGTAAAATGGTTGCATTACGGAATACACATTAGTAGGAGACGGAACATAGACATAGTCGAGGATGGTTTTTACCGGCTCACTAGAAGATTGCCCAAGTTTAAATGCTATGGCGTGAATGAATCTAAGCGTGTACTCTCCATTCCAGTTAATTCCGTTATCAACCAGTGTTCCAAATGCTATTATAGGGGAGTAAATGTAAGTCCCTAAAATATAAGGTATTGTTGCGGAGTCATCTGATGACATTCTATAAAAATGCATTACTATAATTCCAGCCAGAACTAACGGTGCGTATATGAATATTTTTCCTTTGCGAATTCCATATCTCATTTCATAAATAGTAACAAACATTAAGATTGGTGTTATAACGGCAAATTTACCCATCGTGCCAAGCGCAAAAAGAATAAGCCAGGTGCAAATAGATACTTTCTCTATAAGTCTGGATTTGTGTATGCATATTGACGCAAACATAGCCATTATTATAGGGTAGAACATCGGCATATAGGTAAATGTTGTATATTGATAGTCTTCCTCAATATTTGCAAGGCGAAGATTAAGTAGAAAGTTTACAGGGCCGTTTGAGCCAACTTTATAAATCTCATATGCGGTAATTATGCATGCAGGGATTACTAATAATGAATATTTTGAACAAACTCTTCGCGGTTCAGAATCATACTTCTTTGATTTATTAGGTTGTGCCATTTCCATGGCTGCGTATGCAAACGAACATATCAAAATCCATGTCAAAAGGCAGTAAAAGGTAACTGATCTGAAAGAATCAAAACTATCATAAGATAACATCCCAACAAATGCCATTGAATACCAAGAAAAAAGTGTTAATGACAATGGCGATGTGATATTGCATTTCATCCATTTTATAGCACTCATGTGGAGTGCAGTACATAGCAAAAATAAAATAATAAGATAGGTCATAATAAATAATCTGCCATACCTAATATACCATAATCCTTAAAGCAATATAATGAACATTTGGTTCCCGCATTACCGAAAGTGACAAGGAATCCTTATCACTTTGCTCGATGAAAGAGGTAACCATGTCATCAAGTCCGCAAAAGCCAGCCTGTTACCCAGAAAGCACTGTCCCAAAAAGTTAGCTTACCCGCATGTGTGAAACGGCAAATTTTAACTCATAAAAATAGGGCGCTATATGGGCGCGCCAGGAGTTTAGCATCCTATTTGCACTTGATCGACACCGACGATTAAATGTTCTGCATGTATATACAATTGAGAACGGGGGGATCATGCCATGCACAGCAGACATTCATAATGCCTTTACTGAGGTCATTCAATCAACCCCAAAAGGATGTCGTTATCTTAGCGCGGGACAATTTTTCTTTTTCCAGCCAACGTTCTACCTCATAAAGACTTTGTTGAATCTCCTCTCTGAGTGAAAAATCACCCAACGGCTGCTGTTCAAGTGCTGCACACATCGTGCTGGCTGAGCGCATTCCCATGCTGGCGCAGCTGCTTTTTAGCTGATGCGTCAGACGTTTTATCCGCTCATCGTCATGTGCTGCGCGGGCAGCGTCAATCTCATCTAATACAGGAAGAGTGTGTTGCTTAAAGAGCGCTAACCATTCGTGCACCTTTTGCCATCCCATAACCTGGATATCTCCAGCCAACTGCTGAAAATCTAACCGTTTGTTGTCATTTTCTGATGCAAGCGGGGGAGTCGCACTACCATGCAGATAATGCGTAATAAGTCGACTGAGTTCATCCCGGGGGACTGGTTTTTGAATAATGCCAAGGAACAGGGTGCTGGTTCTTTGGCTTAGCGTTTCGTCGATGACGTGCGCGCTAAAGCCGATCAGGCTAAGTGCCGGATAGTCGTGGGCTAACTGCTGTGCCAGCGTGATCCCGTCGATATCAGGAAGATCGAAATCAACCAGAGCAGCATCGTAGCGTGTATCTTCCTGCAATATTTTTAGCGCCTCAGCGGCACTGCTGGCAGCAGTAACCTGTGCGCCATTGAGGATGAGCATTTCAGTACTGATACGTTGTGTAAGAGGATTATCCTCGATAAGCAATAAGCGTAAGCCCTGTAACGATATGGAACGTTGTGCGGGTTTCATGATGGGCATCGTGGTTGCCCGCAATGGCAGACGCAGTTGGAAACAGCTCCCGATGCCGGGCGTGCTGGTGACGCTCAGCTCTCCCTGCATTGCCTGGGCGAGACTGGCGCTGATGGTTAGTCCGAGTCCGGTTCCACCTCGTTTACTGCTTACCTGAACAAACGGCTGAAAAATATCGTGCTGGCGGGCAGGGTCAATTCCACATCCCGTATCTTCAACCTCGATGTACCAGTTTTTGCCCTCACATCGGCTATGCAGGATAATGTGTCCCCGATCGGTAAAGCGTAGTGCGTTGTTTAATAAATTAGTAATGATTTGCCGGATGCGGCGCGGATCGCCACGCAGGGAAGCGGGAACGTCATCGGCAAAATCCGCAACCAGTACGACCGGGCGACCAGCAACGCGGCTGTTCATGAGTTGAATCGTACTTTCCAGCAAGGGTTTGGGTTCAAAAGGCTCATCGCCTATTGCCACATTTTTTCCACCGGCTTCGATGGCGGAATAGTCCAGAATATCGTTGAGGATGGTCAGCAAAGACTCGCCCGAGTCGGTGATTGCGCGTAGATTTTCCCGATGTTGTGCCAGGACGGGATTGTCTGAGAGCAACTGCGCAGTGCCGAGGATACCATACAGCGGGGTGCGTATTTCGTGGCTCATGGCGGCAAGAAACGCCGATTTTGCCTGGTTAGCTTTTTCAGCTTCTGCACGGGCCTGTCGGTGTTCAGAAACCATAGAACGCAGCTCGGCGGTGCGAGCTTTAACCTGTGCGGCCAGATGTTCGCGATGGCTATTGAGGGCGTGAACGCTGCCGCGAAAGGCATCCATCAACCGCCCGATAGTATCCAGTTCACGAACGCCTGCGGTTTCCGGGAATGGGGAGTCAATATCCCCCTCCAGCAGACGCTGTAACGCCTGGGTTTGCTGTGCCAGTGGTCGAGTGACTGAGCGATAAACCACACGCCAAAGTATAAGAATCAGCAAACATAATGACACGCCACCTAACAGCAGCAGCAAGTGTTGCCCGCGCTGGCTGGTCTGTTTGAGATGCGCCAGTCCACTTTGATTACGCTGGCCGATGGTTTCCACCAACTGGCTGACTTCGCTACTGAAACGGGTAAATTGCTCGATATTATTCTGCGATAAGATCTGCAATTGGGTCGTGATGTCATTATCCTGGCGATACAGGGACAGCAGCTCAACATAACGGCTAATCGTATTGACGGTGTTGGCCACCTGAGTGCGCACCACGGGATCTTCAATACGTATTTGTCGGCGCTGAAGTACTCTGACGGCGGCATTCAGCTGGTTTTCCAGCGCAGCCAGGTTATTCTGCGCCTGGTTATTCCCCAGGTTCATGACCATTTGCTGCACGCGTAGCGCACTCAGGCGCAGTTCATTCATCTGGTTATAATATTCCAGATCGATATCGATGAGCCTGTCCAGCGCGTGTTCAGCGGCCTGCCCCTGATGGCTCTCAATCAAATCGTAAATGCTGGCCTGTGTCGCACCTGCCGACGTGGCGGCATTACTGGCCTGTCCGCGTGCCATTTCGGCAACGTCAGCGGTGGCCTCAATAATTTGCTGGCTGAGTTGTTGCTGTTGAGCGCGTAATTTCAGGCGTTCGCCAACCATCTCCCCCTGGTGGCTTAACGATCGGGCGATTTCTTTCTCCTGCTGTTCAATAGCAGAAGTATCAAAGCCCTGTTCACGAAGGGTTTTGAGTAATGTGGTTATTTTCAGGCTCTGGGCGGTTAACATTCTCCCCTGAGCCAGCCACATATTTTCATTGTCTGCGGTGGTCAGATTTTGTGCGGAAAACAGTTCCCAGGCGCTGGCTTCGCTGAGCTGGCGCGCCATATCCATGGTTGGAATTAGCGCCTGGGTATTGGCCTGCTCAACCTTGCTGACAAAACGCAGGTTATACCAGCCTGTCAGCGTACTGATGAGAGTCAGTGCCGCCATCAGCGCAAAGCCTATCCACAGTCGTTTAGTCAGAGATAAATTCACTGTCTGGTCGCCACAGTTTAAAAAGGTTGAGTCCAAAAGAGGAAAGCAACTAGGATAAAGCCTTATCAATGTTGAGGCTATCATGCGCGTATTGGTTTTCCTGTTAATCACGATTTTTCCCGGTTTGAGTCATGCGGCTGGAGCCGCATTGCTGCGCTGGCAGGATACGCAGCAGGCAGTCCCGGAACTGCAATCGGACGTTACTGCAAACAAAGTCTGGAAACTGTGCGCGCTGTATCCCAGCCTGAAAGACTCCTATTGGCTTTCAGTGAATTACGGCATGCTTGAGGCGGCGAGAAAATACGGAGTAAGTCTGAAGGTGTTAGAGGCGGGAGGGTATCGTCAGTTCTCCACGCAAAAAACACAAATCGCCCAGTGCCAGCAATGGGGAGCAGATGCCATATTGCTGGGTAGTAGCACGACGACCTTCCCGGATCTTTCCGCGCAGGTAGGCGCGTTGCCGGTCATTGAGGTAGTGAATGCGATACACGATCCGACGGTGAAAGCACGGGTCGGCGTTCCGTGGTTCCAGATGGGGTATCAGCCGGGTCGCTATCTGGTCAAGTGGAGCGGTGGCAAACCGTTAAAGGTTCTGCTATTGCCAGGACCTGATGACGCCGGAGGCAGCCGCGAAATGGTGGCAGGATTCCGTCAGGCGATTGCCGGTAGTCAGGTGCACATCGTGGATGTGGCGTTGGGGGATAATGATATTGAAGTTCAGCGCAACCTGTTACAGGAGATGCTTGAGCGTCACCCGGAGGTCGATGTGGTTGCCGGTACGGCAATTGCTGCGGAAGCAGCGATGGGAGAGAAGCGGAATCCGGGGACGCCGCTAACCGTGGTCTCTTTTTACCTGTCGCATCAGGTATATCGCGGACTTAAACGCGAAAGAATCATTATGGCTGCTAGCGATCAGATGGTCTGGCAAGGTGAACTGGCGATTCAACAGGCGATCAGGGTGCTACAAGGGCAACCGGTACCGGAAAATATCAGTCCGCCGATCCTGGTGCTCACCCCGAAAAATGCCGACAGCCAGCATGTTCAACGCTCGCTGTCTCCTGGCGGGTTCCGTCCGATTTATCTGTATCAGTACACGTCGGCCGCTAAAAAATAACCTTCGCCGTGCTGTGTCACCAGTAAATCAGCCCGTAGCTTGTGGCGCAAACGGCGGATCAATACATCCACGGTGCGTAAGTCTGGATTGTCTACCCGTCGTGCCGAAAGCATACGCAGTAAACGTTCGCGGCTGAGAATTTCCCCCGGATTGGTGACAAAGGCGACCAGCATTTCATACTCGGCGCGGGTGAGTTTGATCGTCTCATCGCCCAGCTCCAGGGTATGCCGGGAGACATTCAGACAGTATCCGGCAAACTGATAGCAGTTATCTTTGGTCTCCGGCTGTGCCTGGCGGGCAAGATCGATACGCCAGAGCAAATTTTTAACCCGAACCACCAGTTCACGTAGCTCCAGCGGCTTGGTGACATAATCATCAGCGCCCATTTCCAGGCCAACGATCCGGTCAATTTGATCGCTACGACCTGTCACCAGAATGATCCCCACCGTTGAGCGTTCGCGCAGGGCGCGGGTCAGCATTAAGCCATTTTCGTCCGGGAGGTTGATATCCAACAGAATGAGATCGACAGGATGTTGTGACATGATTTCACGCAGACCAGCTCCGCTGGCGGTGACAGAGACATGATAACCTTCCTGTTCAAAATAAGCCTGTAACCGTGCTTGGGTGACCGGTTCATCTTCAACAATGACAATGTGATGCGGCATCCTGATGGCGTTCTCTTTCTGTTCATATCTGTTCACATTGTGCCGTAAGCCATTCATCCTGACCAGTGTTACTGTTCACATTTGAGAAATAAGATCCTCTGTAACTAAACCATAAGATTACAGGGGCTATTATGCGGAAACTATGGAGGGCGCTGCTCAGACCGAGCGCACGTTGGTCAGTGTTGGCGCTGGTCGTTATCGGGATTGTGGTCGGTATTGCGCTGATCGTCTTGCCGCACGTTGGTATTAAATTAACCAGTTCTACCGAGTTTTGCGTGAGCTGCCACAGTATGCAGCCGGTTTACGAAGAATATAAACAGTCTGCACATTTTCAGAATGCCTCCGGGGTACGCGCAGAATGTCATGACTGCCACATTCCATCCGATATTCCAGGCATGGTGAAACGTAAGCTGGAGGCCAGCAACGATATTTACCAAACCTTTGTTGCCCACTCTATTGATACTCCAGAGAAATTCGAAGCCAAACGCGCTGAGCTGGCGGAGCGCGAATGGGCGCGAATGAAGGAGAACAACTCCGCGACCTGTCGTTCTTGTCATGACTATGATGCGATGGACCACGCTAAACAACATCCTGAAGCTGCGCGCCAGATGAAGATTGCGGCCAAGGACAACCAATCCTGTATCGACTGCCATAAAGGTATTGCACACCAGCTTCCCGATATGAGCAGCGGTTTCCGCAAGCAGTTTGATGAGTTACGCGCCAGGGCGAACGACGATGGCGAGACGCTCTACTCTCTGGACATCAAACCTATTTATGCCGCCAAAGGTGATAAAGAACCTGCAGGCTCACTGCTGCCCGCTTCTGAAGTGAAAGTGTTAAAGCGTGATGGTGACTGGCTGCAAATTGAAATTGTCGGCTGGACCGAGAGTAATGGGCGTCAGCGCGTGTTGGCGCAACTGCCGGGCAAGCGCATTTTTGTGGCTTCCATTCGTGGCGACATCCAGCAGCACGTGAAGACGCTGGAGCAAACCACCGTTGCGGAAACGAATACGCCATGGAGTAAATTGCAGGCCACTGCCTGGATGCAGAAGGGCGATATGGTCAACGACATCAAACCGATCTGGGCTTATGCCGACTCACTCTATAACGGAACCTGTAACCAATGCCACGGCGCACCAGAGAAAGAACACTTTGATGCTAACGGTTGGATTGGCACGTTGAACGGCATGATTGGATTTACCAGTCTGGATAAACGTGAAGAACGTACCTTGCTGAAATATCTGCAAATGAATGCCTCTGACACTACGGATAAGCCGCATGGCGATAAGGGAGAAAGCAATGAAAAATAACGATCTCTTTCAGGCATCGCGCCGACGTTTTTTGCTGCAACTGGGCGGCTTGACCGTAGCAGGCATGTTAGGGCCTTCGCTGCTCACGCCGCGTAGCGCTAATGCCGCAGAGGTGCAGGGGGCAGGCGTCAAAGAGGGGATTCTGACCGGTTCTCACTGGGGTGCCATTCGTGCCACCGTGGTTGACGGTCGTTTCATTGAAGCCAGGCCGTTCGAGCGCGATAAATACCCGTCAAAAATGATCGCCGGACTCCCGGATCACGTACACGGTGGAGCGCGTATTCGCTACCCGATGGTCCGCGTGGACTGGTTGCGTAAACGCCATCAGAGCGATACCTCGCAACGTGGAGATAACCGCTTTGTGCGCGTTTCGTGGGATGAAGCGCTGGATTTCTTCTATCAGGAGCTGGAGCGCATTCAGAAGACTTATGGTCCGAGCGCGCTGCTAACGGCCAGCGGCTGGCAATCGACCGGGATGTTCCACAATGCTTCCGGGATGCTGGCGCGTGCCATTGCGCTGCATGGCAACAGCGTGAGTACGGGGGGCGACTATTCCACCGGTGCCGCTCAGGTCATTCTGCCGCGTGTGGTGGGATCAATGGAGGTCTATGAGCAGCAGACCTCCTGGCCACTGGTACTCGAAAACAGCAAAACCATTGTGCTGTGGGGTTCTGATCTCATCAAAAACCAGCAGGCGAACTGGTGGTGTCCGGATCATGATGTCTACGAATACTACGAGCAACTGAAGGAAAAAGTGGCACGGGGCGAGATTTCGGTCATCAGCGTTGACCCGGTCGTCACCTCGACTCATGACTACCTGGGCCGCGACAAGGTTAAGCACATCGCCGTGAATCCGCAGGCTGATGTACCGCTACAGCTGGCGCTGGCACACACGCTGTATACCGAGAAGCTCTACGATAAGCATTTCCTCGAGAACTACTGCGTTGGGTTTGAGCAATTTCTGCCTTATCTGCTGGGAGAAAGTGACGGACAGCCTAAAGATGCCCAGTGGGCGGAAAAAATCTGCGGGATTGATGCTGAGACAATCCGTGAACTGGCACGGCAGATGGCGGGCGGCAGAACGCAAATTATTGCCGGCTGGTGCGTGCAGCGTATGCAGCACGGGGAACAGTGGGCGTGGATGATCGTGGTGCTGGCCTCAATGCTCGGGCAAATTGGCTTACCCGGGGGGGGATTTGGCTTTGGCTGGCACTACAACGGCGCGGGCACCCCAGGGCGTAAAGGCGTTATCCTGAGTGGATTTTCTGGTTCCACCACCGTTCCACCGGTACATGACAGCACCGATTATAAGGGCTACAGCAGTACCATCCCGATCGCGCGTTTTATCGATGCGATTCTGGAGCCGGGCAAGAGCATTAACTGGAACGGTAAAACCGTCAAGCTGCCACCGTTGAAGATGTGCGTTTTTGCCGGGACCAACCCGTTCCATCGTCACCAGCAGATCAACCGTATTATTGAGGGCTGGCGTAAGCTGGAAACCGTTATCGCCATCGACAATCAGTGGACGTCGACCTGTCGGTTCGCTGACATCGTATTGCCGGCGACGACCCAGTTTGAACGTAACGATCTTGACCAGTATGGCAACCACTCCAACCGCGGCATTATCGCTATGAAGCAGCTGGTGCAGCCGCAGTTTGAAGCGCGTAATGATTTCGATATTTTCCGCGATCTTTGCCGCCGCTTTAACCGTGAAGAAGCGTTCACAGAAGGGCTGGATGAGATGGGCTGGTTGAAGCGCATCTGGCAGGAAGGAAGCCAGCAAGGGAAGGGACGCGGTGTTCATCTTCCGGCTTTCGACGTTTTCTGGAATCAGCAAGAGTACGTTGAATTCGAACATCCGCAGATGTTTGTCCGCCATCAGGCCTTCCGCGAAGATCCTGACCTTGAACCTCTGGGGACGCCGAGCGGTTTGATCGAGATCTATTCGAAAACTATTGCCGATATGCAATATGACGATTGCCAGGGGCATCCAATGTGGTTTGAGAAAATCGAACGTTCACACGGTGGGCCTGGATCGCAACGTTGGCCGCTGCATCTGCAATCCGTCCACCCGGATTTCCGTTTGCATTCACAGCTCTGCGAGTCCGAAGCGCTGCGTAAGCATTACGCGGTAGGTGGCAAAGAGCCGGTGTTTATTAATCCGCAGGATGCCAGCGCCAGGGGGATCCGCAACGGCGATGTAGTTCGTGTATTTAACGCGCGTGGACAAGTGCTGGCCGGCGCGGTTGTCTCCGATCTCTACTCGCCGGGCGTGGCGCGCATCCATGAAGGTGCCTGGTACGATCCTGATAACGGTGGAGAAATCGGAGCGCTGTGTAAATATGGCAATCCGAACGTGTTAACCCTGGATATCGGCACGTCTCAGCTGGCGCAGGCGACCAGTGCGCATACTACGCTGGTGGAAATTGAGAAATATGCCGGTAAGGTGGATAACGTGACGGCGTTCAGCGGCCCGATAAAAATGGTGGCGCAGTGTGAATATGTCCCGGTGGAGAAGGTGACGTCATGATGAAACACACCTCCCTGACGACAGAACAGATGGCCTGTGTTTATGCATGGTTGGCGCAAATGTTTTCCCGGGAGCGCGACGGTGAGGGATTAGCGCAATTGCAGTCCAGCGAAATGGCTGAGTGGTTTACCGTGCTCAAAGGTGAACCGTTGCTTGAGGCGGATGTTCTTTTGCTGGAAGCGAAAATTGCCGCGCTCAAGGTACGTGAAGACGCTACCCTGGAACTGGCGGCTGATTTTTGCGGCCTGTTCCTGATGTCGGATAAACACGCCGCGTTACCCTATGCGTCGGCTCATCTTGAAGAAGGGCCAAACTACGGGATCATTAAACAACTGTTATCTGATGCGGGCATGCAGGTAAGCGATACGTTTAGCGAATCAGCCGATCATCTGGCGATTTTTATCGAACTGCTGAGCCATCTGCATTTTTCTCTTGGTGAGCCAGGGGTTAGCCGTCAGCGTATTGATGCGTTGCGCAGAGAAACGCTGGCGGGGCTGTTACGCTGGTTACCGGAGTTCACCACTAAATGCCGCAGATATGATGACTTTGGTTTCTACGGTGCGTTGAGCCAGCTGCTGCTGGCATTTGTCAGGCTGGATCATCAGAACTGAGTGATGGCCTGAGCCACAGAAAAACGGGAGCACATTCGCTCCCGTTTTAACCCTATCACCGCACAACCAGCACCGGGCATTTCGCGTGGCGGACTACGGCTGCCGCCGTTGACCCCAGCAAATACGTGCTAAAACCGGGCTTATGTGAGGCAATCACAATAAGCTCGGCGTCCACCGCCTCCGCCAGCTTGAGGATCTGATCCTTCGGTGGGCCGTAAACTACGTGGGTCTGAGTCCTGCCGGCAGGAATATTGAACTGCTTAATAATCTCTTCGAGTTTTTCGCTGGCCTTGGCCTGCAGACCACTTCTGTCCGGAAATTCGGTAGAGTAGGCCAGCCCCAGAGAGGCATAGAACGGAACGGTAGGAATAACGGCTAAAAAGTGGACCTTCGCGGTTTTGGCATGCGCCTGGACCTGCGGCACAACATGACGAGTAAGATCGGCTTCAGAGATATCAATGGGCACCAGAATTGAGCGATACATATTCACTACCTCCTGTTTGTTTTACCTCTATCCCAGAGTGTAGCGAAATTTGTTTCTGTATAATAAGTGACCAGATCAAGGATGTGTGCATCAGTGCGCGTCAATGAAATGTGTGTGTCGTATGACTGGCCGTAATGTATATGTGAGCGAAACAGTAAGATAGGTATCTTCATTAATACGTGTAATCGCAAAATAGAAAAGGGTTCTTTTTTACATGCTTTCATTGTATATTTAATTATATAACGAGTATTGGCATGTGATTAATTTCAGCGACTTTTACTGTTTATAAAATTTTTATTCTGAAGTTTGTGTGGTTAATGGATAATCAAACCTTGCATGTGGAATAAAACTCTAATTTTAAACGAAATTTGATATTTACATTTCATTCTCACTAATTATGCGAGCCCCTTCAAACTTACCCGTTGGCTGATTCTTATTTCTCTCTTTGCTTGATGAATATCAATAAATAGCTGCTTTAGGATATTTATTGTCTACCTCTAAAAGGGTATTCGTCTGATGGAAATAAAAGATGAGAAAAATAAATAAAACTATCCTATGGACGATGCTGCTGTGCATTGTTCTTGGTGCAGTTATTGTTTTGGCGGGGCAATGGACATTACATAAAACCTCGAGTACAGAATTCTGTTTGTCTTGCCATACGATGCAGGCGCCCTACGAAGAATATACAGGCTCGGTTCACTTCCAGAATCAGAAAGGCATTCGCGCAGAGTGCGCGGACTGTCATATCCCGGAGGGCGGTCTGGATTTTCTGGTGGCTAAGCTGCGGGCCTCAAAAGATGTTTATCATCAGTTCATAACCAAAAAAATCGATATTCCGGAAAAATTTGAAGAACACCGTCTGGAGATGGCGCAAACCGTTTGGGCACAGCTCAAGGCTAATGATTCTGCGACTTGCCGTAGCTGCCACAGTATGGACGCCATGGATCTTGCCGCACAAAGCGCGGATGCTCAGAAGATGCACAAAATGGGCATCGCGGAAAAGCAAACCTGTATTGATTGCCATAAAGGCGTCGCCCATTTCCCACCTGAAATAAAAATGGATGACAGCGCGCTTAAAGGGCTTGAAGCGCAGTCAGCCTCCACCCCAGCTTCAGCAACTGAACTTTATGCTGTAAGCAACACCGCGTTGGGCGATCTGGGAACCGTTTACCCGGCAACCAAAATGCAGGTCCTGAAAACAACGGACAACACGCGATTGGTCGAGATTCGCGGTAGCCAGATGCAAGGAAGTGAACAGGTTATTTACTACGCAGCAGGGCAGCGTTTGATTCTCGCCAGCCTGAGTGAAAAAGGTCAACAGTCGCTGAAGATCCTCTCCGACTGGAAAAAGGATGATTACGGCAATGCGTGGCGAGATGTCGTGCTGCAAGGGGAATGGAGTAGTTCCGCTCTCGCCAGCCGTGAACCTATGTGGGATTACGCGCGCAAACTCGACAATGTGTACTGCGCAGGCTGTCATGCGCCAATTCCGGCGAATCATTTCACGCTCAACGCCTGGCCTTCAGTAGCCAAAGGGATGGGGGCTCGCACCAATATCAGTGAAACCGAACTGGATATCCTGAGCCGTTACTTCCAGTACAACGCTAAAGACATGAATAAATAAGCGATCAATCAGGAGAAATCATGAAACTCACAAGACGTGACTTTATTAAGACGGCTGGCGTGGCAACCGGGACAATGGCGATTTCTTCGGTGATCCCAATGCCAGCCTGGGCCGAAGGCCAGAATGGCGGGGCAATCCTGACGGCAGCACGTTGGGGTGCGGTATACGTGGAAGTAAAAGACGGAAAAGTGGTTTCCTCAAAAGGTGCGTTGCCGAAAACGGTGCCGAACTCATTACAGCAAACCGCGCCAGATCAGGTTCATACCAATATCCGCGTTAAGTATCCGATGGTGCGCAAAAGCTATCTGGAAAACCCGGGTAAAGCGGATGGCAAACGCGGTAACGATCCTTTCGTGCGGGTTAGCTGGGAGCAAGCGCTGAAGCTCATTCATGAACAGCACAGCCGGATCCGCAGCAGCTATGGTCCCGCTTCGATATTTGCCGGTTCTTATGGCTGGCGATCCAGCGGCGTTCTGCATAAGGCGCAAACCTTACTGCAACGCTATATGAGCATGGCCGGTGGCTACGCTGGGCATACCGGAGATTATTCAACCGGTGCCGCGCAGGTGATCATGCCATACGTTGTTGGATCGGTTGAGGTTTATGAGCAGCAAACCACCTGGCCGATGGTGCTTGAGCACAGTCAGGTCGTGGTGCTGTGGGGGATGAATCCGCTCAACACCCTTAAGATTGCCTGGAGCAGCACGGATGAACAAGGGATTGAATACTTTAATCTGCTGAAGAAATCAGGGAAAAGCGTCATCGCCATCGATCCGATGCGTTCTGAAACCATTGAGTTCTTTGGTGATAACGCGACCTGGATTGCGCCACATATGGGGACCGATGTGGCAATGATGTTAGGGATCGCCCATACGCTGGTGAAGAAAAACCTTCACGACAAAGCCTTCCTGGAAAAATACACCACCGGATATCCGCAGTTTGAAGAGTACCTGCTCGGCAAGAGCGATAAAGTAGAGAAAACCGCCGAGTGGGCATCTGGCGTGTGTGGCGTGCCTGCTGAGCAACTGGAAAAGCTGGCGGAAATTTTCTCCAGCAACAAAACCATGCTCATGGCAGGTTGGGGGATTCAGCGCCAGCAATACGGTGAGCAAAAACACTGGATGCTGGTGACTCTGGCGGCGATGCTGGGGCAAATTGGTACCGAAGGCGGCGGCTTCGGGTTCTCTTATCACTATTCCAACGGCGGTAACCCAACGCGCACCGGTGGGGTCTTACCGGCGATCTCCGCCAAAATTGAGGGTGGGTCATCGGCAGGTAATGACTGGGCGGTTTCCGATGCGGTGACCAGCCTGCCGGTAGCGCGAATTGTCGAGGCGCTGGAAAACCCAGGCGGCAAATATCAACATAACGGTAAAGAGCAAACCTTCCCGGATATCAAAATGATCTGGTGGGCGGGCGGCGCTAACTTTACCCATCATCAGGATACCAACCGCTTAATCAAAGCCTGGCAGAAGCCTGAACTGGTTGTCATCTCTGAATGCTACTGGACCGCTGCGGCCAAACACGCCGATATCGTTCTGCCAATCACCACCTCGTTTGAGCGTAACGATCTGACTATGACCGGTGATTACAGTAACCAGCATCTGGTACCGATGAAGCAGGTCATTGAGCCGCAGTTTGAAGCGCGTAGTGATTTTGACGTCTTTGCCGATCTGGCTGAGATGCTCAAGCCGGGGGGGAAAGCTGTCTACACCGAAGGCAAAGACGAAATGGCGTGGCTGAAGCAGTTCTATGACGTCGCGCAAAAAGCCGCCCGCGCCCAGCGTGTCGCCATGCCTCAGTTCAACGCGTTCTGGCAGCAGAATAAACTGATCGAAATGCGTGAGAATGAAAAGAATAACAAATATGTGCGCTACGCGGATTTCCGCAGCGATCCGGTGATGAACGCACTCGGAACGCCGAGCGGCAAGATAGAAATCTACTCGAAAACGATTGAAGGCTATCAGTATAAAGACTGTCCGCCGCATGCGTCCTGGATTGAACCGGATGAATGGAAAGGAACTGCGGATAAAGATCAGCTGCAGCTACTGACGGCGCACCCGGCACATCGTCTGCATAGCCAGCTGAACTACGCGTCGCTGCGTAAAGAATACGCGATTGCCAATCGTGAACCGGTGACGATTCATCCGGATGACGCAAAAGCCAGAGGGATTGCCGAGGGCGATCTGGTCCGCGTATGGAATGCTCGCGGACAGGTTCTGGTTGGGGCGCATGTCAGCGACGGCATCAAACCGGGCATCATCTGTATTCATGAAGGTGCATGGCCGGATATTGAAAACGGTATCTGTAAAAATGGCGGCGCGAACGTGCTGACGGCGGATATCCCGACTTCAAGACTGGCGAATGGTTGTGCCGGGAATACCAGCCTGGTATATGCAGAAAAATACACCGGTGAAGCGCCAAAACTCACCGTCTTTGATGAACCAGCAATTGTCACCATGTAATGATGACTGATAAACGGGGGCCGTAAGGCTCCCGTTTTTTTATGCTGTTTGGGCAACGTTTTACTGTTGTTACTCAGCCAGCTCAATCACATCTCCCGTTGCCGGGGCGTCAGTTCGCGGTAGCCACAATCGCCCCCACGAACCGGTGCAATGACAGCCGAGCAGTTTTTCGGGGTGTTGTTGCTGAATAAATTGTCGGGTCCGCCATAGCTTAGCGGGGGAGGCTGCACGTAAATGAAACCCACCGACGAGGGCATAAATTTTGTTAACCCCGGTGATTTTCTGGCAATGGCGTACGATGTTTTCTATTCCCCGATGCCCGCAACCGGTAATGATGACTAACCCGCGTGCAGATTTATAGATCAATACGCCTTCGTCACTGATGTAATCTGGCTGGAGTGTTTTCTCGCTAATCACGCCATAGGACTGTGGTGTGCGGACGCTAATTTCTCCGGACCACAAAAAGCGATCGCTGATAGCCAGCGGCTCGCGGGTGTATTCCATGATGAATCGAGAGTAGTTGTTATCTCGCGAGAGTTTTTTAATTTTTCGTGGTGTTCCCGCAACCGTTATCGATGCGTAACGCTCGCAGGCCAGTTGAGGATGGCAAATGATACGGCTGTTATCCGCAAGCCACGGCACGCCGCCGCAGTGATCATAATGACCGTGCGAAAGTACTACGGCGGTTAATTGGGTCAGGTCTACGCCCATTTGCGTAGCGTTATGCATGAAGCTGTCATCCGGCCCAGTATCAAACAATATTGTGGTTGTTTCATCCTGAACTAACAGACTTAATCCAGGCTTGGCCAGTAATGTTTTTCCAGCGCCAGCAGCATGTCGGTTTTCAAGCAGCACCGTGAGGGTCAAAGCCATGTCTGACTCCAGTATTAAAACGGCATACTGTAATGCATCGCTTTTGAGAGCGCTGTGATCGCAGCGCTCTTTAGCGGTATCTGTTATTCACGCACAATTTTGCCAGCGTTTCCTGCATCGCTGTCATTCCAGCTACCGTGACCATTTGTTTTAATCGTGTAAGTGGCATAGCCGACACGGAAGGTCATCGTATCCTTATAGGTATTTACGTCACGCACTTCATTACCATTGACGTAAACGCCGGAATCTTCGACGTGAATATCAACGCTGCGTTGACCATTGGCAAATTTGGCTACGTAATTTCCGCTGAATTTGCCATCAATACCGGCATTATCGTGGTTATCCGTGTTAGTGGTATTTTGCTGTTTTTCACCATGATGATGACGATTCTGCTGGCCGTTGCTGTTCTCAATAAAGCCATGATCGCGGTTCCACTGATAGGATTTATTCACATCGCAGCCATTGAGTTCACTCATCTGCGTACAACCTGAACGTTCATACTTTTTCTGCATTGCCGGGGTAATTGCACATGCTGTTGTGGCAGTTGTCAGACCAAGGACCAGGAGGGTTAACAGACGTTTATTCATTTTTTTACTCACTATCATCATTAAATTTATTTATAGGAATGCGAACTTTTGGATTGTCATGTTTACGACGACGGCAGTCTCCCATTAAATATTAATGAAGCATACCAGGGGGAATCCTAATTTATAATTAGGGTGGGGTGAACAATGCTGTAATACGCAACATAATAAGCTGTTTATTTACTTATTTTATACAATCCGGGTAGAGAGCTAAGATGTATTTACTTTTAGAAGAAGGATTTAATGAATTATTAATATTGACATTAACGATGAAGTGGGTCGCGGGCTTGTATATAAACAGGCCCGCGTGGGAGAATAGTCCACAATATTCAAACTTCGCGTATTTATGGATGTCGTTGTCAATATAGTTCGTCTTTACCCCTGAGTTGAAATCTGCGCGCGGTGCTGCTCGGCCTGTACCTCATGAGCAAATGAATGGCCGTTGTTTACCGATTGGTGAACAACCATCGCTTTTTCATGTTCATTCATTTGTGAAAATGATTGCGCATTGGTTGATGTTGACGATGAATTATTTGCCTGCGCGGCGTGTGCTTGTGCCATTTGTTGATGTGCAGGAGCGTCGCTGTTATTCATCATTTCATGAGCCATTGCGGCCTGCTGATGCATTTTGGGTGTTTCTGCCGCATTAACGCCAGCTGAAATAAAAAACGCGATAGCTAAAAAAGAGGACATCTTATTCATCATATTTCTCCTGTTTGGGTTTACGGAAGAAAGTATAATTAATAGGGGCTGTCAGTGGCGTGACAGGATTATGACGGTTGTGTCAGACAACAGGTGATGACGGGTATAAGCGTCATCACCATAAATTAAATCGCGTGCTTGGGCAGCGTCAGAATAAAGCGAGTGGCATGAGGGTCGGAAGTCACCGAGACTTTTCCTTGATGGGCAGTCACAATCGATTTCACAATCGCCAGACCAATGCCGCTGCCTTCACCCTTACGTTGTCGTGAAGGGTCCACTCGATAAAAGCGGTCAAAGAGTCGCGGAAGATGTTGCGGGGGAATGGGGTTTCCGGGATTCTCAACGACTATCTGCACCTGGCCATCCGCCTCTTTCACCCGCACGGTTACCGACTCGCCTTTTGGCGTATAGCGCATGGCATTTGACAGCAGATTACTCATTGCCCGGCGTAACATTAATGGGTCGCCTGAAACCCAGCATGCGCGCCCTTCAAAACGTAAACCAACCTCACGCTCTTCAGCCCAGGCTTCGAAAAAGTCAAATACTTTACCGACCTCATCAGCCAGATTGAGCGCTTTTTTTTCTGGGATCAGCTGATTGTTATCCGCCTGCGCCAGAAACAGCATATCACTCACCATCTTCGACATACGGCCAAACTCTTCGAGATTAGAATACAGCACATCTTCGAGTTCTTTTTGGCTGCGGGTCTGGCTGAGCGCAATTTCCGTTTGGGTGACGAGATTAGTTATTGGCGTGCGGATCTCATGAGCAATATCCGCCGAGAAGTTCGACTGGCGTTTAAATACGTCCTCGATGCGTTCGATCATGTGATTAAACGAACTCACCAGCTGTTCCAGTTCAATAGGAACAGCTTGCGGATCGAGGCGTACATCGAGATCTTTCGAGGTGATATTTTGGATGCGACGACTGACATTACGGATCGGTTCATGGCCTTTGTATACGGCGAAAAGCACGATAAAAACAATCATCATGCTAATCAGCGATGCTGTCATAATCAGCTTGTTTTTCAGATCGTTAATATAGTGCAGATGAAAGTCGATCGATAATGCCAGATACAAGGTATACGCTGGTTTTCCATCGGCAAGCTGTCCTACCGGCAGGCGAATCATTCGCCAGTTAGACGATGTTTTCTGTCCGTGGATATGTTTGGAGGTTTGCAGCGTGGGGCCTGAGATAATAAAAACGTCACTGGCATGGGCATTTTTATCCGGCCTTGCGCTGGCGATAAATTGCCGGAGATCCGGCGCATTGGGCGAATGAAAAATGGCCTTCTGGTTGCTATCTTCCAGAGAAATAATGACGTTCGAGTAACCCGCCACCACATTTTTTAGCGTTTCCAGGCGGCGTGATTCTGGCTCGTTGGGTTGGTTAATAATCCTCTCCAGCGTGGCGCTAATCTCTTGTAAATCGTTGATGTCCTGCTCGGCGAAGTGGACTTTCACGGAGTGGATCATTATCCATGCAAAGGCGAAAAATGAAGCAATTGTCGCCAGGCTGATAAAAAAGGTCAGTCGTGTCGCCAGTGAAAAAGGGCGCCGCCATCGTTTACTGGTCATCAGGAACCTCAAGCATATATCCCACACCGCGCACGGTCTGAATCAGTTTCGGCTCAAAATCGTTATCAATTTTGGCGCGCAGACGCTTAACGGCGACGTCGATGGCATTAGTATCGCTGTCAAAATTCATATCCCAGACCTGGGAGGCGATCAGTGAGCGGGGTAAAACTTCCCCCTGATGGCGCAGGAAAAACTCAAGCAGCGTAAACTCTTTGCTGGTCAGGGTGATGCGCGTACCGCTGCGGGTGACTTTCCTGCTGACCAGATCGACCATTAAATCCGCGACCTGAAATTGGCTTTCGACAATCACCGCAGCGCCCCGGCGCAGCAGCGTTCTGACCCGTGCCAGCAGTTCGGCGAAGGCAAACGGTTTAACCAGGTAATCATCAGCACCCAATTCCAGACCTTTAACCCGATGCTCAATGGTACCCAGTGCGGTGAGGAGAAGAATGGGCATTCCTTTGTTGGCGGAACGCAGCATCCGCACGATATCCCAGCCGTTTACATCCGGCAGCATGATGTCGAGTATGAGCAGGTCGTAATCGCCGGTCATCGCCAGGTGATACCCGTTCAGGCCGTTATCCGCTAAATCCACGACAAAACCCGCTTCCGTCAGGCCTTTTGTCAGGTATTCACCGGTTTTTTTCTCATCTTCGACTATCAAAACCTTCATCGCATTCTCCTTCTCGCACTGGTTGTGCGGACTTTCAATTCTAGGGAAGCGGGATCGGATAGCAATCTGTTATTAGGAAAATGACAGTTTTGTCATTTTCCTGTCACCGGTTAAACAGAGTCACTTCGTTAAAGTACAAGACTATAAATTCCTACTTATTTTAGGGACATCAGTCCGGTCAGGACGAGAAGAACTATGAGCAAATTTAAGCTTCTTACTCTCAGCGCTATATTCGTGCTCGCTGGTTGTTCATTGGCGCCGGACTATCAGCGCCCGGCTTTGCCGGTGCCACAGCAATTTTCTTTAAGCCAGAATTCCCTGGTGTCGGCTCCTGGCGAATACCAGGACACGGGGTGGCGAACCTTTTTTGTTGACGACCAGGTGAAGGCGTTGATTGGTGAGGCGCTGATCAATAACCGCGATTTACGCATGGCGACGCTGAAGGTTCAGGAAGCGCGAGCGCAGTATGGCGTCACGGACGCTGACCGTTATCCGCAAATCACGGCAGGCTCCAGCGGTACCTACAGCGGTAAATTAAAAGGTGATAGCAGCACCGATCGTGAATTCGAAGCTGGACTCAATCTTAGTTTCGACCTGGATTTCTTTGGGCGACTTAAAAATATGAGTGAAGCCGAACGGCAGAACTTCTTCGCCAGCGAAGAGGCGCGTCGGGCGGTGCATATCTTATTAATTTCCAACGTGTCGCAAAGTTATTTCAACCAGCGCCAGGCTTACGCGCAGTTGCAAGTTGCCGAAGAAACGCTGCAAAACTATCAGCGCTCTTACGCTTTTGTAGAGAAGCAACTGATAACCGGTAGCACCAACGTACTGGCGTTGGAACAAGCGCGTGGTGTGATTGAAAGTACGCGTAGCGAAATTGCCAAGCGTAAAGGTGAGTTGGCACAGGCCAATAACGCGCTGCAACTGTTGCTGGGTACATACGGGAAATTACCCGATGACCAGGCGCGCAGCCGTGGGGATCTTAAACCGGTAACGCTGCCGCCATCACTTTCATCGCAAATACTGTTGCAGCGCCCGGATATTATGGAAGCTGAGCACGGATTATTGGCGGCAAATGCCAATATCGGTGCTGCGCGGGCGGCATTTTTTCCGTCGATAACGTTGACCAGTTCCGTGTCCAGTAGCAGTAGCGATCTTTCCAATTTATTTAATGCCTCCAGTGGCATGTGGAATTTTGTCCCCAAAATAGAGCTTCCAATCTTCAACGCCGGACGTAATCAGTCCAATCTCGACCTGGCAGAAATTCGCCAGCAACAGTCGGTAGTGAATTACGAAAAAAAAATTCAGAACGCGTTTAAAGAAGTGGCGGATGCACTGGTGTTGCGCCAAAGCATTGCCGATCAAATTAGCGGGCAGCAGCGTTACCTGGATTCATTGCAAATCACACTACAGCGCGCCAGAGCGCTTTATCAGAATGGTGCAGTTAGCTATATCGAAGTATTAGACGCAGAACGTTCTTTATTCGCTACGCGGCAATCGCTGCTCGATCTTAATTACGCCCAACAGGTTAATGAAATTAAACTGTTTGCTGCCTTAGGCGGCGGTTGGGTGGAGTAATCCTTAATATTAACTTTTCAGGAGCATGATGTATGAATACTACCGCCAAAGCCGTACTGTTTAGCCTTTTCTCTGTGGTTATGTTTAACGCCCAGGCCAATGAAAATCAGCATGGCGAGATGATGAATATGCAGCCAGCGGCTCAACAGGAACAACTCATTAGTGCTACCGGGGTGATTGAAGCTGTTGATATGGAGAGTAAAAAAATCACGATCAAACATGACCCTATTCCAGCGGTGAACTGGCCGGCCATGACGATGCGCTTTACGCTGGTTGCTGATACGAAGGCTGATGATATTAAGCCTGGCGATAAGGTCGCGTTTACGTTTGTTCAGCAGGGAAATCTCTCTGTATTACGCGATATTCACATCAGTAAATAACGTTCTCGCTGGTCTCTTTTATTCTTGCCCGGGTTTTTGCGAACGCGGGCGAGACTATCGCGCAATGGAAATCACTATGGCGTCTTTAAATATTAAAAATACCGCGCTTATTCTCGGTAGCATGATTGCCGGCGGGATTATTTCTGTCGGTGTTTATACTTATTATTCATCGGCAAAAATATCGTCTGTAGCCGGACCAGTTCAGCAAAAAGAAGCCAGAAAAGTGTTGTTCTGGTATGACCCCATGTATCCGAACACGCGCTTTGATAAACCGGGTAAATCACCGTTTATGGATATGGATCTGATCCCGAAATATGCCGATGAAGAGACCGCGAACGCATCATCACCAGGCGTACGCATCGATCCTACACAGACCCAGAACCTGGGGCTGAAAACAGAGCCAGTGCGTCGTGGACCACTGCACTACGCGCAAACTTTCCCGGCCAACGTTAGTTATAACGAATACCAGTTTGTTATTGTCCAGGCACGCTCTGCGGGCTTTATCGAGAAGGTTTACCCGCTGACCGTGGGGGACAAAATTAAGCAGGGTTCGCCGCTGATCGACCTGACTATTCCTGATTGGGTTGAGGCGCAGAGCGAATATTTATTGCTGCGGGAAACGGGCGGCAGCGCGACGCAGGTGGAAGGGATTCTGGAGAGATTACGTCTGGCTGGAATGCCTGAAGCGGATATTCAGCGCTTAAAATCGACGCGTAAAATTCAGACCCGCTTTACTCTGAAAGCGCCTATCGATGGGGTGATCACCGCATTCGATTTGCGTACCGGTATGAACATTTCCAAAGACAATGTGGTCGCGAAAATTCAGGGTATGGACCCGGTATGGGTTAGCGCGTCGGTCCCGGAATCTATCGCCTGGCTGATTAAAGATGCCTCGCAATTTACCATCACCGTGCCCGCCTGGCCGGATAAGCCTTTCACCATCAGCAAGTGGAGTATCTTACCAAGCGTTGATGCTACCACGCGTACGCTCCAGCTCCGTTTACAGGTCGATAACCCCGACGAGGCGCTCAAGCCCGGGATGAATGCTTACCTGCAACTGAAAACACAAAGCGAGCCAATGCTGCTGATCCCGTCTAAAGCGCTGATTGATACGGGTACCGAGCAGCGGGTAATCACCGTTGATAACCAAGGCCGATTTGTGCCGAAACAGGTTGCGGTATTCCATGAATCTCAGGGGCTGACGGCTATCCGCTCCGGCCTGACCGAAGGCGAAAAAGTGGTGTCCAGTGGCCTGTTCCTGATTGATTCCGAAGCGAATATCTCTGGCGCACTGGACCGTATGCGCGCCCAGTACAGTAAGACGCAAGACGCAGCCGCCATGCCAGCCCAGGCGACCCATTCACACTGAGGACATGATAAATGATTGAATGGATTATCCGTCGTTCGGTGGCAAACCGTTTTCTGGTGATGATGGGGGCGCTGTTTCTTAGCGTCTGGGGAACCTGGACCATCATCAATACGCCGGTTGATGCGCTGCCCGATCTCTCTGATGTTCAGGTGATCGTCAAAACCAGCTATCCGGGTCAGGCGCCGCAACTTGTTGAAAATCAGGTGACCTACCCGCTGACCACCACCATGCTGTCGGTACCCGGCGCGAAAACCGTGCGCGGTTTCTCGCAGTTTGGTGATTCCTACGTGTACGTCATTTTCGAAGATGGTACCGATCCTTACTGGGCGCGCTCGCGCGTACTGGAGTATCTCAACCAGGTTCAGGGAAAATTACCGGCTGGTGTTAGCGCGGAAATGGGACCGGACGCCACGGGCGTCGGCTGGATATTTGAGTACGCGCTGGTGGATCGCAGTGGGAAACATGATCTGGCGGAATTACGCTCTCTTCAGGACTGGTTTTTAAAGTATGAGTTAAAAACGATTCCTAACGTGGCGGAGGTCGCTTCGGTAGGCGGCGTGGTTAAACAGTATCAGGTCGTTATCGATCCGATGAAGCTGACGCAATATGGCATCAGCCTGGCGGACGTGAAATCGGCGCTGGATACGTCGAATCAGGAAGCGGGCGGCTCATCTGTTGAGATGGCTGAAGCGGAATATATGGTTCGCGCCAGTGGATATCTGCAAACGCTCGATGATTTCAATAACATCGTTCTGAAAACAGGGGCCGACGGTGTACCTGTTTACCTGCGCGATGTGGCGCGCGTACAGATTGGGCCGGAAATGCGCCGTGGGATCGCCGAACTGAATGGCGAAGGCGAAGTCGCGGGCGGGGTGGTTATCCTGCGTTCCGGTAAAAATGCGCGTGAGGTGATCTCTGCCGTTAAAGCCAAGCTCGATACGCTGAAAAGCAGCCTGCCGGAAGGCGTAGAGGTAGTTACAACATACGATCGCAGTCAGCTCATCGATCGCGCCATTGATAACCTCAGCTACAAGCTGCTGGAAGAGTTTATCGTCGTAGCGCTGGTGTGTGCGTTGTTCCTGTGGCATCTGCGTTCGGCGCTGGTGGCGATTATTTCCCTGCCGCTGGGGCTGTGTATCGCGTTTATCGTGATGCATTTCCAGGGGTTGAACGCCAACATCATGTCGCTAGGGGGAATTGCCATTGCCGTCGGGGCGATGGTTGATGCCGCAATCGTGATGATTGAAAACGCCCATAAGCGGCTGGAAGAGTGGGGGCATCAGCATCCGAATGAAAAGCTGGATAACGCAACGCGCTGGAAGGTCATTACTGACGCCTCGGTAGAAGTCGGCCCGGCATTGTTTATCAGCCTGCTGATTATCACCCTGTCGTTTATCCCTATTTTCACGCTTGAGGGGCAAGAGGGGCGACTGTTCGGTCCGCTGGCGTTCACCAAAACGTATGCTATGGCAGGCGCGGCGTTTCTGGCCATTGTGGTTATTCCGATCCTGATGGGATTCTGGATCCGCGGAAAAATACCGGCAGAAAGCAGCAACCCGCTTAACCGTTTTCTGATCCGTATTTACCATCCGCTGTTGTTGAAGGTGTTGCACTGGCCCAAGACCACTATTCTGGTGGCGGTGCTTTCAATACTGACGGTTATCTACCCGCTGAATAAAGTCGGTGGTGAATTCCTGCCGCAGATTAACGAAGGCGACCTGCTGTATATGCCTTCGACATTGCCGGGGATCTCAGCGGCGCAGGCAGCGGACATGCTGCAGAAAACCGACAAGCTGATCATGACCGTTCCGGAGGTGGCGCGCGTGTTTGGTAAAACCGGTAAGGCAGAAACCGCAACAGACTCCGCGCCGCTGGAAATGGTTGAAACGACGATCCAACTGAAGCCGCAGGACCAGTGGCGTCCGGGGATGACGATGGACAAAATCATCGCCGAGCTGGACAAAACCGTACGCTTGCCGGGGCTGGCGAATCTGTGGGTTCCGCCGATTCGTAACCGTATCGACATGCTCTCTACGGGGATCAAAAGCCCAATTGGCATTAAGGTGTCGGGTAATGTTCTGGCAGATATCGACGCCACGGCGGAGCAAATTGAAGAGGTGGCCAGAACCGTGCCGGGTGTCTCTTCGGCGCTGGCCGAGCGTCTGGTGGGCGGACGCTATCTCAACGTAGATATCAATCGTGAAAAAGCGGCCCGGTACGGCATGACCGTAGGTGCAGTGCAGCTGTTTGTCACTTCAGCGGTAGGAGGGGCAATGGTGGGCGAAACGGTGGAAGGGATTGCACGCTATCCTATCAACCTGCGCTATGCGCAGAGCTATCGTGATAGCCCGGAAGCATTGCGTAATCTGCCGATTCTGACGCCCATGAAACAGCAAATTACGCTGGCGGATGTCGCCGATGTGACGGTGGTTTCGGGGCCTTCGATGCTGAAAACCGAAGATGCGCGACCAACCAGTTGGATTTACATCGACGCCCGAGATCGTGACATGGTCTCAGTGGTGAACGATCTGAAAAAGGCTATTGCTGAAAAGGTCCAGTTAAAGCCGGGGACCAGCGTGGCGTTTTCGGGGCAATTCGAGCTGCTTGAGCGCGCCAGCCATAAGCTCAAGTTGATGGTGCCAATGACGCTGATGATTATCTTCGTCTTGCTTTATCTGGCCTTCCGTCGCTTTGGCGAAGCGCTGCTGATTATCACCAGTGTGCCTTTTGCGCTGGTGGGCGGCATCTGGTTCCTTTACTGGATGGGTTTCCATATGTCGGTCGCAATAGGGACCGGATTTATCGCCCTGGCAGGTGTTGCTGCGGAGTTTGGCGTGGTGATGCTGATGTACTTGCGCCACGCTATTGAAGCCGAACCCGCGCTGGAAAATCCGCAAACCTTTACGGCGGACAAGCTGGATGAAGCGTTATATCACGGTGCCGTGCTGCGCGTGCGGCCAAAAGCGATGACCGTGGCGGTGATTATCGCGGGTCTGTTACCTATCTTGTGGGGGACGGGAGCAGGCTCAGAAGTCATGAGCCGCATCGCCGCGCCGATGATTGGCGGCATGATCACCGCGCCATTGCTGTCGCTATTCATTATTCCGGCTGCGTATAAGCTGATGTGGCTGCACAGACACCGTAGCCAAAAGTAATGCTTTGAAACGCTCGCCTGCGTCGGTTTGGTCGCCGAAGCAGGCGCTGCGTTATACCTCCAGTGCCTTCACGCGTTTGCGGTACTCGCCCGGCGTACAGCCAAATTCTCGTAAAAAGACTTTATGGAATGACGATTCGCTGGCGTAGCCCACCGACTCGGCCACCACAACCAATGGCTGCGACCCACGCGACAGCATCTGGGCAGCGAATTGCAGGCGTAAAGTGGTTAATACTGCGAGCGGCGTGGAGTTTGAGACTTCACGAAATAGCTGCGCGAAGCTGGCCCGCGACATATGCGCACGTTTCGCCAGTTCTTCCACGGTCCAGGCAAACGCCGGGGACTCCAGCATCATGAAGACGACAGCCCCTAGTTTGGGATGAAGCAGTAGATTCAACACGTTTTGAACGGGGGTCGCCTTGGTTAACCATTCGCGAACGGCTAAGGCGAACAGTGTGGCGCATTGTTGACTGCAGACTACACTGGAACCTGGCAGAGTACTCATGGATTCCTGTTGCATCAAAGCAATCATGGCCTTGAGCCAATGGCTGACAGGGCTATTTTCATCAGGTGCCAGAACCAATACTTCCGGTAACGCAGTTAAAAAATAGCGTGAGGAAGCGTGCAATCGAAGGCTGCCACAAACAATGTGTGTTTGTTCATCGCCAGACTGGCAGAGCCGATGTGCGGAGTTTTGTGGCAGGATCACGATAGTACCGGGCCGCAGAGTAAAAGATGTCCCATCGGGCATGTCCAGTTGGGCTGCACCTTGTGTGACCGTATGCCAGCGGATAATGGACAATTCACCTGCTGCGTGCGGCAGTTGCCAGTCCCTGCTCAGTAGGCAGTTTTGGTCAATTGAGCCTTGTGGGTCGTTAAGCATCAGTAATCGGCTAAGGGCATCCATGGAGACTCCTGGACATTTTTTTGTTGTCGTTTATTGAAACGCTATTATCTCTTTATTTCATTATTATATTAATACCTTCAAAGTGTTAGTGTAATGATTCATTCTCGAAATGTTAGTCATCTTTAAGGCTATTTTAGACGATCTGACAGTTATCGGCGAGTTGTGGATACATTGTTCAGGCAGAGTTAGAGCTATATTTCAGTTCATCAAACGAACAGTGACTTGGCGGAGAGACAGCATGAATCAGTATCAGGCGATTATTATTGGATTTGGCAAAGCGGGTAAAACGCTGGCGGCAACACTGGCCAAAACGGGTTGGCGGGTAGCGATTATTGAACAGTCAAACACCATGTATGGCGGGACATGCATCAACATCGGCTGTATCCCAACCAAAACCCTGGTACATGATGCTGAACTTCAGCATGACTTTACCGAAGCAATGCAACGCAAGGCCTCTGTTGTCAGTTTTCTGCGCGATAAAAATTTCCATAATCTTGCCGATCTGGAAAACGTGGATGTGATTGAAGGTCGTGCTGAATTCGTTGATAACCATACTGTGCGAGTCGTGCAGTCAACAGGCGAGATTGAGCTGAGCGGCGAGAAAATCTTTATTAATACTGGCGCCCAGTCAACGATTCCAAACGTTGAGGGATTAACCACGACACCTGGCGTATTTGACAGCACCGGGCTGTTGAATTTGACGCAACGTCCAGAGCGTCTGGGCATTTTGGGCGGTGGGTATATCGGCGTTGAATTCGCATCGATGTTTGCCAACTTTGGTAGCAAAGTCACTATTTATGAAGCAGCTCCGCAGTTTTTGCCTCGTGAGGACCGGGATATTGCTGACGCTATCGCCAACATTTTACGCGACAAAGGCGTCGAGCTGATCCTCAATGCCAACGTGCAGTCGGTCTCCTCTCATGATGGTGCAGTACAGCTGCACATGCCGGAGGGGGCCCAGACGGTGGATGCGCTGTTGGTAGCATCAGGTCGCAAACCGGCGACAGAAAACCTGCAATTGCAGAAAGCGGGTGTGGATGTAAACGATCGTGGTGCCATTGTTGTGAATAAATATTTGCGTACATCGGCAGATAATATTTGGGCAATGGGCGATGTCACTGGTGGATTACAATTTACCTATATCTCGCTGGATGACTTCCGTATTGTGCGTGACAACCTGCTAGGCGAGGGGTTACGTAACACGGGCGATCGCCAAAACGTACCGTATTCCGTCTTTATGACGCCGCCGCTTTCCCGCGTCGGAATGACTGAAGAACAGGCTCGCGCCAGCGGTGCGGCGGTGCAAGTCGTGACGTTGCCGGTAGCGGCTATCCCGCGAGCGCGGGTGATGAATGATACGCGTGGTGTTCTTAAAGCGGTGGTGGATAGTGAAACGAAACAAATATTAGGCGTATCGCTGTTGTGTGTAGATTCTCATGAAATGATTAATATCATCAAGACGGTTATGGATGCAGGGTTACCTTATACCACATTGCGTGACCAAATATTTACCCATCCAAGTATGAGCGAATCATTAAACGATCTCTTTTCTCTCATAAAATAATAATAGCGTAGTCTGCATATTTGCCCCACCCGTGTGGGGCTTTTTTTTATTTGTTTTTTATATTCCTGATACTAATTGACAGTTATTCTGGCGTTACGGATGAAATAAAATAAGGTGGCATGTCTTATTATATTCCCACTGAAATAACTCGTTAATGGAAATAGAAATGAACATGCTTAAAACTACGTTACTAATGACTGCGTTACTGACTGCTCCGGTGACATTTTCCGCGTTAGCGCAAACAGAGGTTGCCCACATTAGCGTATCAGCCGTGTCTGGCTCTCCTTCCGTGGTGGAAGATGCCATTGCGAAACTGGCGCAGGAAAAGAATGCGACTTCCTGGAAAATTACCTCAATGCGCATTGATAGCAGCACTCACGCAACGGCAATTTTGTACAAGTGAGGAGAGCCGGGATGGAAAAGTATCTTCGTATATTGGGCAAAGGCGATAGGGTTGGATTAACCTTGATTCGCCTGAGTATCGCGATTGTTTTTATCTGGATTGGTTTATTAAAATTTGTACCTTACGAAGCCGACAGCATTACGCCGTTTGTCGCCAATAGTCCGGTAATGTCATTTTTTTATGAGCATCCAGAAGAATACAAACAACATTTAACCCACGAAGGTGAATTCAAACCGCAGGCTCGTGAATGGCAGACGGCGAATAACACGTATACGTTCTCAAATGGCCTGGGCGTAGTCGAAGTTCTTATCGCTTTGCTGGTGCTGGCTAATCCTGTTAGCCGTTGGTTGGGATTAATTGGCGGCGTTCTGGCATTTGCCACACCAATTGTTACCTTATCATTTTTAATAACCACGCCAGAAGCATGGGTAATGCCACTGGGTGATTTACACCACGGATTTCCGTACTTGTCAGGCGCCGGACGGTTGGTGTTGAAAGACACGTTAATGTTGGCGGGAGCAGTGATGATCATCGCAGATTCATCCCGATCAATAATTAAGCAGCAGTATTGAATTTTTAACGTTGTGCCCTCTGTAAGATAGTAAGCCACTATAGTTCGATTCGGTACTTACCGGGCCAGCAGGATGCTGGCTTTTTTTCTGCCTTAAGGGAAATTTATTGTAAATATAAGATTATTCAGTTTAGAAGAATAACTAATCAGTTCTATTTCCCTGATTAATGATATAGTGCTGTAAGCATTTTTCCTCCTTCCTGTGAAAGCGCGGCAACCCGCATACTGCGTAGTCTTCCGGCCATAAAAGCTCCATTTTTCTCTATTTTTTTCTGTACAATTCTTGCTATTTGTTATCTCAAAATCATACCTCAAAAAAGCTTGTTATTCATTTTTGTTATAGTTAATCAACAAGTTCGCGTGGTTTTAGGCATGTCTTAAGCTAGAATTAATCCTGATTAAATGTTTTTACGTATCAATAACTGACTAAAGATAGTTAAAAACTTAATTTTTAACCAACTGTTTGACATGGAATCCACTATGGTAATTAAGCACCAGGGGTGGATGCTGATCTCGCGTTTTGTGAGTAACCAAAGGCGGGACATATCTTAAATATGGAAATAAGGGTTTTAGAATGAGCTTTGGCTTAGCAAAGGAAGACAAGTTTGAAATCATCGCTATCCTTCGTGAAGAGCTTCATAAGAAAACGAAACTGGAAATCCTGTGTGGAGACAGTAGCGTTATCACGCAGTTAGAGAAGATTGATTTCGAACGGTTTGTCATCTCCGGACACGGAGACATTGTTCCTGAAAAGGTCCAATACTTTATCCTGCACAGTGAAAGCGGGATTGTAAAATTTAGTGCCAGGTTCGAACAAACCTCGTCAGCAGGTGCGGAAGCAGGATTATCCTACTTCATCCCGGATATGATTTTCTTTGCCCAGCAGAGACAAAATCAGCGTTTTTCATTCCTGAAGGGTTATGACTTTTTCTGTTTTGGTCGTTACAAAAACGGAGAAAACTACTCTCTCAAGATTAAAAATATCTCGCAGGGTGGTTGTGCGTTAATCGTTAAAGATGTAAACGCCCGTTTTCTTTATAAAGATGCGGTGATTAAAAGTGCATCTCTGGATTTCGATACCTTTGGAAGTTTACAACTGGACTTAAAAGTGATCGATGTCGTCCCGATCAATGAATTTGATGAGGATAATCAGTTGTATTCCTGTCATCAGATTTCATGTGAGTTCGACTTTAAAAATCGTCGTGAAGAGACTGAAGTCGAGAAAATCATTATTAAATTTTTAATGAGTAACAAGATTAGAAGCTTATAAGGAACGGTGAACAGGATGTTGATGTGTGGCAGTGATAATTTTGTGGGCAATGGTATGTTTGCCTACCTGACCAGCAAACATGTACCGATACAAACATTCCAGTTTGAGGATATGTTGCATCAGTCATCATTATGCCAGCATCAAACCATGGTTTTTAATATCATTGATAATGAACAAGCGTGTTCAGACATTGTTCAGTTTTTGAATAAAAACCGATTCAAATTTTATAATAACGTCGTGGTGATTGTTGCTGATAGTTTGGTGGCGAAATTATGCGTAGAGTTATTATATGTCGAAAAAACAATAGTTTTGACTGAAAAATCTTCACTGCGTGATTTTGGTCAATTGGCAACATTATCAGTCGGGAAATGGAACCCCCGACTGTATCGTTCGCAGAAGAGATTAACCGAAAGAGAACAGCAGATCCTGAACTTACTGGTAAGTGGTTATACAGCCAAAGAAATTTCTGAGTTAGTTAGCCTGAACTATAAAACGATTCAGGCACATAAGATGAGAGTCGTCGCCAAGCTTGGCCTGACCAATACCTCTGATTTAAATAAGTTAATTGTCAGATTTACCCATCGTATGTCTTTTTTACCCTAACCTGACCATTCTTTTCTGATGTAATACACCTAATAGTAGATACAATTCGGGAGTGATTTTGACTGGTTTTTAATTTTATGATTTGTAGAGGGAGAGGGGAATGTTTAATTCCAATGAGGTGCTAACTGCGCTTGAAAAGGCTTTGAATACCAGTCAACTTTATATGGTTTATCAGCCTATTTTCAATTTGCATGCCCAGCGTATAAGCGGATTTGAAGCATTAATGCGTTGGAATAGTCCTCAGATGGGAATGATCTCTCCCGATGTTTTTATTACTTTACTGGAAGATAGCGGCAATATTATTTCCATTGAAGATATGGTTACTCACTCGCCGTGGGATGTTGCAACTTCCTGGCCTGACCCCATTGTATTATCCGTCAATATTTCCGCGCTTGAATTCTGCGATCCTCTGCTACCCCAACGCGTCAGACAAAATCTTGCCACTTCCGGATTGCCGGTCCATCGATGCCAAATAGAGGTCACGGAAACGTCACCGCTGTGCGACAGTCAGATTGCGGCTAAAAATATGACGGAATTAAAGGCGATAGGGGTCAAGCTTGCACTTGATGATTTTGGAACTGGCCATGCTAATCTTAATTACCTGTTGAAATATCCTTTTGACACCTTAAAAATTGATAAGGAATTTGTCACCGGTATTGAGCCCGACACCCGATCAACAAAGATTGTTGAGGGTATTATTTCACTGGCGCATAATTTTGGCATTGAAGTTCTTGCCGAAGGGGTGGAAACCCAGTCCCAGCTGGAGCGGTTGATGCAGATTGGTTGTGACAAAATTCAAGGCTTTTTCATTTCTCCCCCGGTGCTGGCAGAAGAGATCCCTTCACTCTTAGCACAATATAATCGTTAATCCCTCCTTTTCACGTTTCCCAACCCCTTGATTGTTCCGAGTTGCTGTTAAGTCTGTAGGCCTGATAAGCGTAGCGCATCAGGCGGCTTTGAACTGCAAAAAAAAGCCCCCTGCAGAACAGAGGGCTGGTGAGTTTATGTCAGCTTAGAACGATTTCTTAAACCCGATAGAGGCATTGACCGGCGCTTCTACCTGCGATTTACTGCCGCCGTTGCTGAATTGCGTACCCAGCTCACCGTAGACCTGCAGGTTTCTGTCGATGGACCATGACAGGCCGGCTGCAACTTCAGTGCTGGAGTACTGCTGTGAAGATTCCAGCGTGGTGGTGGCTACCGCATTGGTAAAGTGCGTTTTGTCTTTTGAACCCAGACCCTGCCAGACGTTTACCCTGCCATACGGCTGGAATTTGCCATGGTTGGTGTCATAGTCAGCGACCAGACGCACGCCCAGACGCGCGGTAAAGGAATCCGCAGTATCCATTTTCACTTTCGTTGGGGTCACACCATCCAGCGTGCTGTTATCAAAGTCGCTGTACTGGTAGATCAACTGAGCCTGAGGTTCCAGACTCCATGCGCTGGCACCTAAACGGAACGATTTACCTACCTCTGTCGACGCCGTCAGCGTGTTGCCTCTGACCGTATACGAGCCGTTGTTACCGGTCGCCTCCAGGCGGGATTTATGGTTACCGTACTGCAGGACGTTATCAACATACATACCGTCACCCGAGAACCAGGTAGCATAGCCGCCGACGTAAAATGCGTTGTCGTCGATGTTACCGCCTTTGCCATCGCTGCCTGTCTTCGTGCCTTTCACGTTGCTGTCGATATCAAGGATGCTGGTATACATCCCGGCTTTCCAGCTTTCGTTAGCATACATATCAACGCCGACCTGAATGCCCATGGTATGGGAGCTGGTTTGTGTACCGGCCGCGTCATCCAGTTTGGTTTTACCGGAGTAGCCAATCATTCTTGCCCACGCGCGATTGTCTTCATCAATGCCCGGTTTAACCTCGTCACCCATACGTTGGTGCATGTTACCCAACAGGCTAAGATCACCCTGACGTACGACGCTGGCGAGGCCAGAATACAGCATGGTTTCTGGACGGTATTCACTTCTCAGATACCAGTTCTCACCCTGGCCCTGAGCATTACCCGCATGCAGTTGGTACTCAAACGCACCTGCAGCCATACGATCGGCGGCAAGATGGAAGGCATCCCGCGACGTTTGTGCGGTGGTGGTTGCGCCATTGAGCGCTGTCACCACTTCGATACCATCCCCAATGGTCGGCGCACCGAGACCAGAACCATCGACATCCAGCAGCGTGCTACCGCTGGCTTTACCGCCATCGATAATCAGTCGGTCGGCAATGCCTGAGCCGCTACCATTCTGGATAGCCGCCATGTTGATAGTCCCTTTTTCGCCGGTGTAATCCCCTTTGACGGTTAAGGTTGTGCCAGTCTGCTGACCGATGAGCGAGACATCGCCACCGTTGCTCAGGCCCGCTACCGTTTGGTTGTAACCCTGAGTGTTCAACGTGGTGTCTGCGACCACATAGTGGTGCGATGCGCTACTCAGGGTGTTGGCATTACCCGCTTGCAACACGCCGTTGGCGATCAACGTCGCGCCGCTGTAGCTGTTTTCGCCTTGCAGCTCGGTAATGCCGCTACCGGTTTGATGCAACTGGCCTTTACCACTGATATTGCCGGTCAGCGCCAGGGTATCGCCACGATTGACGTTGAGTACGCCGTTATCAACGACATCCCCCTGAATGCTGCCGATATCACCGCCGTTACCCAGCTGTAAAACGCCTTGTTCGATGGTGGTGCCACCGGTGTAGGTGTTATCCAGCGTCAGGGTGAGGGAGCCTTTACCGGTTTTGGTCAGTTGACCGTTACCTTCGACTTCAGTCAGCAGAGAAACGTCATGCCCGTTGGTGTCGAATGTCCCGCCGCCGGATTCCAGCGTCACCTGACGGGCAGTATCAAACGCTTCGCCATACTTCAGCGTACCGCCATTAAAGGTAATTCCCGTATCTGCCGTACCCAGGTTGGTATCGCCCGCTACCTGCAGCGTCCCGGAGGTGATGGTCGTTCCACCGCTGTAGGTGTTGTCGCCTGTGAGGATGAGGGTACCGAGATCGCCTTTATTCAGGCCACCGGTACCACGGATAACGCTGTCGATAGTCGCGGTGTAGTTGGCGCCGTCTACTGTGCCATCGCCAACGCGAATCAGGGTGTTGGCCGTATCGGTGGTAATGGCTTCGCCGCCCACGCGATAACCATCGGTGGCGAACTGCGCGCCGCTGATGATGACGTCGCCTTTGCTGTTATCGACGGTCACGTTGCCTGCTTCACCCTGGAAGACGGCAAACGCGGCATCGGTAAACGGTGCGTTCAGCGCGCCTTCCGGCGTTGATTCATCGGTAGTCCAGTTGTCGTTACCCTTGCTGGATTGCCAGATACCGTCGCCGCCGTTGATGACGCCGTTGTTTTTCAGCTCGCCATTTTCACCACCGGTGCCGTCCCAGAAGCGCAGCGTTAGTCCTGCGTGGTTGACCAGGTTGACCTGATTTTTCACCGATGTCTGCACGTACAGGCTGTCAGCCGCTTCCGGCGCGTTAGCAATATCCATCACATTGTTGATCAATGTGCCGGTGTAGTTGATGACGCGATAGACGCCGACATCAAAGCTGCCGCCTGGTGAGGTTTCAATGTTGAGCTTACCGTCAAGCGTCAGATCGCCGTTTACGTCAATCAAGTCGTTGAAGGCACCGCCCGGGGTGTAAGCCTGACCAAACTGATAATCCAGCTGTGCGTTATCATTGAGCGTCAGCGAACCGGTAGTCAGTTTACCCACGCTGTTGATGGCCGCACCCGCAGTAATATGCGCGTCGTCCAGCACATCAACCGCGCCGCCAATAATCCCGTTACCGCCGAGCGTTGCCCCGGATTTCACTGTCACCTGGCCGGTAGCCGCAGACTGATTACCGTTGACCAGCAGCACGCCTTCATTGACGTCCGTGGTGCCGGTGTAAGTATTGTCGCCGGTCAGCGTTAACGTACCGTCACCGATTTTCACCAGGCTACCGTCGTTGCCGCTGATAATGCCGCTGATGGTGTCATCAAGATGCAGATTACCCAGCGACAGCTCTTTATTGCCCAGTTCGACATTACCTGCGCCGGACAACGAGCCGATCGATGTTGCGCTGTCGACTGCGCTGATATCGACCTTACCGCCCGCCAGGTTTTTAACGACGGTATTTTCTGCCATCGCCTGGTCAGCGAAGGTCATCAGTCCGCTGTTGTTCACGGTGGCATTGCCGCCGCTGGCGTCTTCTTCCAGCGCCAGAGTACTGTCTTTTGACACGTTAACCGTCGCGTTGCCCGCGGTGGTGTTGTTGGTTAACACCGCTTTCGCCGTACCCGTCAGGTTCAGCATTGCGCTCGCTGCGGTGACGTTATCTGCCAGCGTTAACAGGCTGTCGGCGATGTTCATAGTCAGGGATTTCAGGCTGGTATCTGTCCCGCTGACATTGAGCGTCGCGCCCTTATTGACGTTCACGGTGCTGCTTTCGTTACTGCCAAAGGCTCCGGTTTTGCTGACGTTGACCGTCACATTGTTGGCGTTTCCGGTACCGGCAATTTCTGTGTCGCCTTTGTAGCTGTTTGCGCGGTCGAGCGACAAGGTGCTGCCCGCATCGCTAGAGCTGCTGGTGACTTTCAGTTTACCGTCGCCAGTAATCTCACCTGTTGGCGTGAAGTGGTGCGAATTGAGATCGAACACCGCTGCGTTCTCATTCGCTCCCAGCTCGATGGTGCGATTGCTGGTCAGGTCCGCGCCCAGTTGCAGCGTTGAACCGTTATTGATTGCCAGGTCAGTTCCGCTCTGGCCGAGATTGCTGTCGGAGGAGATCTGCAACGTGCCGCCATCAATGCGTGTGCCGCCGCGATACTCGTTATCGCCGCTGAGGATCAGACGGCCAAGGTCGGTTTTCACCAGCGTCAGCTTGTCAGCAGTACTGGCTTCGCGGATAACAGACTCAATGGTCGCGGTATAGTTTTGCCCCGCGCCACCGGCGCCAACGCGCAGCAGCAGTTCGCCAGTTCCCGGCGTCTGGCCTGCGTGGCTCGCGTTTTCCGTGGTGGCATACGCGTTAAGCGCATCGCCTTTAACGACATAGCCATCGGCATCAAACTGTGCCCCGGAGAAGTTAACTTCTCCCGCGGCGTTGTCCACGGTAACTGTACCGCCTTTGGTGGTGAAGACGGCGAAGGACTTCTGTGCCCAAGGGGCGTTACCTTCACCGGTTGCGGAGGTCCAGTTGTTATCACCCTGGCTGCCGATTGCCATCCATTTGCCATCGCCACCGTCAATTTTGTTGTCGCCTTCAATGCCCGACGCGCCGTGGCTCTGATTGACGGTTGCGCCGTCCCAGAACTGCAGGGTAACGCCGTTGGCGTTCACCAGGTTGACCTGTTTGTCGATAGAGGTCTGGACAAAAATATTGCTCTTATCCTGGCTGTCCGGTATTGCGCCTAATTCCAGCGTCTGGTTATCCAGCGTGCCGCCGTAGTTATAGATACGGTACACACCCGGTCCGAAGTTACCGCCCTGTGAAGTGGTGACATCCAGAGTCCCGTCCAGTTGCAGATCGCCTGCGACGTTAATCAGATCGTTTAGCGCGCCGCCTGGCATATAGGCCTGACCCAGTTCGAAAGCGGAAGTCGTTTTGCTACCAAGCTGCAGATTACCGTTAATGGATAACGTACCCGCACCACTGTCACCGGCGCTGAGGGTCGTGGCATCGTTCATCAGCACGTTGCCGCCGATAGTGCCATTACCGCCAAGTGTGGACGTGCCGCTAACGGTGGTGGCACCGCGCGCCGCGCTTTGATCGCCATTCACCAGCAGCGTGCCGTTGGTAACGGTGGTGTCGCCGGTGTAGATGTTGTTACCGTTCAGACGGGTAATGCCGCCGCCGATTTGCTGTAGCGCGCCGATACCGGAGATCACGCCGTTGAGCAGCACGGTGTTGGCGCGATTAATCGCCAATATACCGTTGTCGATAATGTCTGACACGGCGCTGACTTCGCCTGTATTTCCGCCGTCGCCCAACTGCAGCGTACCGGTTTGAGCGATAGTGGTAGAGCCGGTGTAGGTATTGTTAGCGGTGAAGATCGTGGTACCGCCCGCCGCACGTTCGAACTTCCCGTCACCGCTGATGATACCGCGATAAATTTGCGCCGCTGAAGCATCACCCTGGGTATCGAAGATAACCTTGCTGTCTGCGCCCTGGGTCGTAACATTGTAATCGCCAATGCTTGCGGCAGTACTGGTCGGCTCGACGTGGTCGCCGGTGCTCAGGGTTGCGCCATTGTTTACGGCAATGGTTTTGCTTGCCAGCGTCAGGTTTTCTACGACGCGGACATCTGCGTTTGAGCCGCTGATGGTCAGCGAATCCCAACCGGTGCCGATGTTTGTACCAGTGGTCAGATTGTCGCTCACCAGCGTACCAATCTTCGCACCTTTCGTATCTGTGAAGGTGAGGGCGTTGCCGCTACCAGCTTCAGTAGTGATATGGCGTGTTTTATCCAGCGTCACATTGCCGATGTTAGCTTTATTGTTACCGCCAGTACCGGCGAAATTCACTTCGCCAGCATAGGTGCCGCTACTCCAGATAAAGGTGTCCCGGCCTTCGCCGGTATTGATTACGCCGCTGGTCACACCGCCGCTAATATCAATGGTGTCATTGCCTTTACCGGACTGAATGGCCACGGCCGTGTCGTTGGTAGCCTGCAGGGTTCCCCTGTTGGTAACGGTTTTACTGCGGTCGCCGCTGGCGTCAATCACCGGCGAGGTGGTGCTGGCAGAGATAATCTTGCCGGTGTTGGTGACCGCGCTGACGTTCTTCGCGATGATCGCCGAACCGCCTGCGCTGCTATGCACGTTGATGTCGGCATTGGTGGTGATACGACCGCTGGTATTTGCGCGGATACCGCTGCCTTCGCTGTTTAGTACCTCAATGGTATAGCCTTTGCCGATGGTCAGATCGCCCGTCACCGAACCGCCATCGCGTTGCTCAAAAGCGAATCCGGTACCTTTCCCGTTGACGTTGAGGATATTGTTCAGCCCATCTTTCATATTCAGCGCCACGCTGGTGCGGATCCCTGGGCCATCGTTGGCATTGATGGTCACGTCGTTGAGCGTGATATCGGTGTTGTTGGCATCGTTTTGAATGCCAGCACCAGTCCCTTTCGCGCTGATAGTCACACCTTTTGCAGACAGCTTACCGGCTCCCGTATCGAGACGAATACCATCGGCCGTACCATTGGTCGTGATGGCATCGCCGGTAGTACCGGTAATACTCAGGCTTGCACCATTGGTCAGCAGAACCCCTGCGGTTCCATCATCAACGGCTACCTGGCCCAGTCTTTTTATCTGGGCGCTGGCACCTGAAGCCAGTACGCCAATACCGTTGCTGACATGCAGGGCTCTGGAAGAGTTGTTAGTTAAGCTCCCGCCTTCTTGCACATCAACGCCGATGCTGTTTACGCTGTCCAGATCGATAACCGATTTGGTGTTGAGGATCAGGTTACCCAGATTCCTCGCCACATAGGCGATAACCTTGTTGCCGCTGGTTTCAGAGGTAATGCTGGCATCAGAGGTGAGGGTTGTCTCCACCGTTTTACCCTGTTCGGAGCCGTTTAAATTATGCCCCTTGCCGTCAACAATCCCGGCAGTGGTTCCTACACCGGTCAAATTGATGATGGTTTTATCGCTAATATTACCGCTTGCACCGCCTTCAATCACAATGGCAGTTGCGCCCATCCCCCCAATGTTGAATGTCGCTTCACCGGTGACAACGTCAGTACCTTTCCCTGTACCCAGTACACCAACAGAGTTGTTACCGCTGAGTGATAGTTTTAGATCGGAGTAAGCTCCGCTCACGGGGTCCTTACTGTTACCGGCAAATTTGGCACCCTCAGCAACACGGAAGATAGTGGTATTAACCTGACCATTATCATTCATCTCCGTCTTGCCAATGTTAGCGACAGCATTGGAGCCGTATAAAAAGTAGCCTATCTGGTCGGTGCTGTTAAATACAGGGCTACTGTCGTTATTGATATTCGCCGTCGCACTGCCACGAACGTGCACCCCGATGTCCCCGGTGCCCTTCAGCGTAATACCGGAAGAGATATCCGCAATCGCCTGCTTTCCAGCGGAGCCTTCAACCCAAATAGCGTAGTTACGCTCGTTGGTACTACCTTCACCGTTCACTGTAATTTGACCGGCCTGGCTGGTGGTGACTTTGGCATCCGAGCTGTCTGCACGAACATGAATGCCAATATTACTTTTGCCGTTAACATTAATCTGGCCGTCATTACGAATAGTTTGACCAGCATTTGCGCCGCTGTTATGCACCGACATCCCGTAGTTTGACAGTCCGGATGTCGCACCATTAACTGAGATTTCGCCGGAGTTGATAACATTCCCGCTCGCACCAGCGACCAGTAAGCCGGCTGCGTTACGTACGCCGGTTCCGAGGGTAATTTTCCCTTCGTTAGTCACAGTCCCTGCGCCGCGCACATGGATACCTGCGCTGAGGTTAGCGCCGCCAGTCAATTCGACATCCTGTGCGGTGTTAGAACCATCACGACCGAGATAAATCGTGGCGTCAGTACTGTTAGTGAAATTGGCATTTTCAGCCACTTCAACGCCATAAGCGGTACCTTTCCCGAAGGAGGCGCCGTTGGCGTTACCGTCCACCACATTGATCGTTTTGTTGTTAACCCCGGTTGAGTCTCCTGACAACAGCATCCCAATGGCCAGCGTAATTGGCGTTGTTACCGTGGTATTGGTATCCCAGGGGTTGGCCGCAGAGGCGGTACCATAGTTACCTGTTGTGACAGCCTGGTTTATGATGCCATCGTTGGTGACAGTACTGGTCCCTTTGCCCTGCATACCGATAGCGCCGTAGCTATTTACAGACTGTCGTCCATCTTTATCGATGAACAAACCGGAGTTGATGGTGCCGGTGTTGGTTGCCGTAGCGTTTTCCGCCAGCATACCAATCGCCAGACTGTGGCCTGTGGAAGTACGCAGTGCGTTGAGGGAACCCTGGTTCGTAATGACAGCGCCATCTGCGCCTTTCATCACGCCATTAATGCTGCCATCTACCGCCAGCACAGAATCTTTGGTCACAGTGCCGGTCGCACCCGCGCCATGCGCGTAAACGGCGTGCAGCTCGGTATTACCGATCGTGGCGTTATTGGTATGGCTTTTACCATCCTTCCAGACCTGGTATTGCCAATCAACCGAGCCGGTTACGGTATCGGATTGCAAAACGCTGCTAATCAGATCCGCATACCAATCTTCAACGTCTTTGAGCGACATCGTGCCGCGATTGGCATCCAGCATCAGCTGAAGTTGACTGACCTTTTGCCCCTGCGAATTTAAAACCGTTGCATCACTTTCGCCCAGCAGCCAGTCGTTAAGATCGCCCAGTTCCTGAGTATTGGTGATATCAAACTCCTGAGTGCCGGTTTTCACTGCATCACCGTTGCTATCGAATCCGTAGGTATCGATAGTCAATACTTTGCCGAACTGGTCCATTGTCTGAGAACCGTTAAAGGTTTCGTTCGGGACGACGGGGGCGGCGCCAAAAGAGATGTAGTTATCGGAAATCCAGTTAACCTTGCTGCCTGTACCGCTGGCTTCAAGCAAGGCGCTATTTTTGGCAAGGAGTTTGATGGTGTTTTCTGCATCGCGGGCATTTTTCTGATCGTTACCAATGTTCAGATTGGCCGTCGAACCGTCGCTGGCCTGCGCAATGCCAAAGTTGTTGTAGATTTTAGAAAGGGTTGAGTCATAGGTATTTAACGTTATGCCATCTAACGGAGTTTCGGTCAGATAGCGAACCAGTTCATCGGTGTTGTAGACCTGCATAGCCGCAGGGGTTTCTAATGCAGGATCGATGATAGGAATTTCTTTATCTTGCGAAGGTGTCGTTGATGGCTGGTTGAAGTAATACTTTTTCAGTTCTTCAACTTCGGTAATCGGGGTGCTAACGCCCCCAATGTTCGCCGTGAGCGTAATCTTCTTTTGCTCTAGCAACTGCTCAATAGTGGCTGATTCGACCAGCCCGGTTTGGCCTTGTTCAATTTTCGGCAATGCGCCAGTGACGTTTAACACTGCACCGTTAGTGGCGTTCTTGTAGAGGAAGCCATCATTGTGGATGTCGTCGTTCGTGCCCGGTTGAATAACAATATTGTTATAATCAACGGAAATATCATGATCGCCAGTTTCATCCGCCATAACAAGCGGAGAGGTGCTGAGTAATGCCGTTGCTGCCAATACTGCAACCGTTTTACGCGAGCTGCTTTTTTTCTTTCCTTTTGTTAATTCAGAAACGACTACCCAGATACCGAGCGCCGCGTTCCAAATAATGCTGTAAACTTTGTTCATATATAACCCTCGTCTACATTCCTGTTATGCATGTGTTAATACATTGAGTTGTTGGCTATGGTTGGCACGCGGATGTGCTACCCGGTAATAGATTTTTGGGAATAGGGTTTCCTTCCGTGCGATGCGGAATTAAAAAGCGAGTCGAAAGAAAACCTTTTTAAATAATAACCGTGATAATTGTCCTTAAATAAGTCAGTTACGGCTGGCTATAGTGGGAAATGGTGTACTTGAGCCGGGTGTTATTTTTGCCGAGTTTTCTGGCAATATTGCTTTTGTACGCCCCGATGGTTTTTTCACTTTTTTGTGATGCCCCGGCGATTTGTGTCAGTGACCATCCTCGGGCAAGCATCATCATTACGTTGAATTCGTTTGCTGTGATCTTATTTTGTAATGCTTTGATATTGTGTTGGTTATTGTTCTTTGTGATACGTGTAACGGTATGGTGTAGCCGATCAAGACTGGCATCTTGATCAAGAAACAGCATGTTCTTCCCACAAACGGTTTGAAAAAGAGTAAAAGTAGCTTCATCTGCCAAAACAATAATTTTGGTGACAGGTCGTAAAGCCATGTTGCGGATAATCCTGGCATATTTTAAAAAATTTGATTTGTCAGGATTAATGATGATGCAATCCGTTTCATAAGGAAGCATTTTGACAGCAGAGAGCGTCTGGGAGGAGTAATACGCGATATCAATATATAATGATGAGCCACGTAGGATTTCTCGCATGCCTAGCCAAGGGTAAATGACTCACCCAAAAAAATAGCCTTTGACATAACGATCTCCTTGAAATTTTGGTGCAAGCAGCCGCCTCTTTTTGTAGGTTAAAAAAGAGTTTCTTGCGACGCGTGAAATGTTAATTAAATCTCGTATAACGTTCTGTGCTGTGAACGTATCCTTATTAATTTCAGATAAAACAGATATTTTCTGTATTTATTAGAATCATTAACTATTCTTAAAGTAGATATTACACTTTGTTAAAATTTAAGATAAATCGTTTATTTCAGCTCTGCGTAAATGATTGATAGATTTCGCTTATGAATCGCGTGAATAATGATTGAGTGATTTCTATAAAGGCAGGGTATTCCTATCCATTGGGGTGGGGATTTACATGAAAAACATTATATTTCAGATGGATACCCGTTTTTCTTAATGGGATGACTGGTGAGTAGGAGAATTCTTAATCAAGACCAGGACAAAGAGAAGGGACGTCGAGAGGAAGAGAGAAGTATCGCTAAATTTGCAGTTATCGACCTGAAATTCGAGTATTCAGGTTGATAATTCTTAGTGTTGTGATTTTTTTAGGGAATTATCCTATTTTTGTCTTTTTGTGCTTAATTTTAAAAGCTCACTTGAAGAGGTTATTTTTTCTGATTGCTATTGCTGATAGGGCTTAGCCCGCCAACAGTTCCTGTTCTACCTGATGCACCTGCTGTTCCAGCGTATTGCGGATTTCCGTAAGCGCCCGTTGTTGATCGGAGAAGTAGGCTTCTTTATCTGTCACGGAGGTGGCAAGCCGCCAGGCGTTCTCGGCTTCCAGTTCGGTAATCTCTTTGAGCAGCGCGTTAATTTGTTCTCTGAGCTGCTGTATTTTGCTGCGTAAATGCTGCAAATCGTTCAATCGGTCACTCGCCATCATCGGTTCGAGGCCGCTTTGCAATTGAGTCAGTAGCGCCCGGACGGTGGCAAGATCGGCATTTTGGCGCGCCAGGTTAAGCTGCACCATCATCTGATGCGCCTTCTCTTTCAGATCATCAGCTACCACGTCCGGGTGGCAAAGACGGCTGGCCTGACGCCACAGGCGTTTTAACTCATTACGTTCATCAGAGGAAAGCCGCTGGTCACGGCTAAAACGATGCTGTGCATCCTGCTGCTGCTCCTGATATTCATCATATTCATGGCTGGCCTCTTCCTGTGCCCGACGGGTTGCGCTGTCGTCCTGGCGGGAAAAGTCGTTTTCCAGCTCACGAATCTCCGCCAGAAGGGCGGTAATCAGTTCAGTTTGCTGCTGAATACGTTGGCGTGTTTCCACCGATTCGCGCGAATCTGAATTTTGGTGTATCCAGTGCTGCTTGAGCCTTGCCAGTTGATCAACAGCCTGGGAAATATAGTGCTGACAGGATTGATAGTCTTTTTCCCGGCGTTTTCGCTCCGCTTCCTGTTTGCGCTGGGCGCTGGCGGCGAGCTGTTTACGCAGTTCGAGAATGCGGCTCATCAGCGGTCCAAGACGAAGGTGATACAGATCGTTGAAATCATCGAGGATTTGAATGCGCGTGTTGCGCTTATCGATCAGGTCACGCAGCTGTGTTTCGAGCGCTTTGAGTTCCAGCTTACTGGCGGCAATGGCTGGATCCTGCCACGTAGAGACTGCTCGTTGAGATTGCAGCCAGGCCGATATTTCACGCAGGGCATCACTAAAGCGTCGTTCTTCGATCGCCTGCACAATGGTGCCAGGTACGACTGACAAAGGCTCATTTTTAAGATGCGCCACCTGCTGGAAAATAATCTCCTCATCTTCCAGTTCAATAGCGCTTTTGACGATTTCCAGTCGTTTGATGATCTTATTCATGACAGTCATTGCCTGGCCTGGCTAAAAAACGAGTGGCTGAAGTACAACAGGTTCACCCGTTTGAAAATGTTAGAAAAACAGTAAAGCGCATTCTGTGGCCTGCGATGCCTTTTCGTCCAGAATAATTCACTGTAATTATGAAAAACCGGAAGTCGCGCGCACCTGTCTGCATATTCAAACCTCTGTTTCATGTTTTTTACTCTCGGGTAATAATTCTTGATTCAGTAAAGATAATGCGTATAGTTCTCATTCTCTTTTGTTATTAACTCCCTGTATTACTTCTGGTAAGGATCCCGACAATGAAAAAAACAACATCCGCGCTGGCATTGCTGATTGCTGCGGCGTTAAGCGGTTGTGCGGCGCATACCACGCCAGCCAGCAACGCCAGCGTTACGGAAAAAACAGCGCAACCTGCCGTCAGTGATGTGCAACAACGCGCGCTGGCGGATGGGTTATATGAAATGGCGCTTAGCCCGGCAGGGGATGCGTTGTACGTTGCCAGCGCCGAAGGATTTAAAGATGTGCAGGGCGGCGTGGTTTACAAGCTGGATCCAAAAATGCTTAAAACGCTCGGCTTGAGTCATACCGATATGAAAAACTTTGGTATGGCTATCTCGCCTGACGGTAAAACAGTGTATGTCACCAACTCACTGGATGGTGGCCTGAGCGCGCTGAATACCGCTGACGGCAAAGTGAAAAATCGCGTACTGTTCCCGGAACGTAACCCAGAAGGTTTCCCGTATGGTGCGCGCCAGGTACTGCTGCATAACGGTTTGCTCTATATTGGTGCCGTGGCGGATCCGGCGGTGATTTGGGTGGTTGACGCTGAAACCCTGAAGCTAAAAACCCGCATTAAAAATACAGGCAAATGGATGACCGGACTGCATTATTCCGAGGTGACGCAGCGAATTTATGCAGCTAACGGCGGCGGTGAAATTCTTGTTATCAACCCGCGTAATCAGCGCGTAGAAAAACGCTGGCAACCGCTGGGGGAACAACCTGCGCTGTTGCTGAATATGGCAGAGGACGCACAAACTGGCCGCCTGTTTGTCACCGACAACTCGAAAGCGAAGACCACCCTGGTGCTGGATATCCATACCGGTAAGCTGCTGAAAAAATTGGATGTGGGTGATTCGCTGGCGGTGAAATTCAACGCAAAACGCAACGAAATCTATATTACCCAGCGTGATTCAGGGAAATTACTCAGCCTGAATGCGACCGATTACAGCGTGAAGAAAAGCTGGGACTTACCGCCTAACCCTAACAGCCTGCTGCTCTCGGCGGATGGGCAAACCCTGTTTGTCACCGTGAAACAGAAATTTAATAAAGACCACTCCACCTCTGCGCCAGATAACGTGGTGCGTATCGATCTGAATAAATAATAACAACATGTTGCCGGGGGCTCTCCGGCAACGTCGTCAGACTTTTAATGGCATGGCTATGGACAACACTAAAACATACGCACTCTTAATGAGAAAAACTGTGCTGGCCGCAACTATTGGCGCGCTTTCCGGCACGGTGAATGCTGCTGAGACCCCCACGGAAGCGGAAGAGACCATTGTGGTGCAGGCCGCAGAGAGAAGTGATTTTAAACCCGGTGGAGATACGTTACTGCCCGCTTTTCTCGACGGTCAGGTTGCTAATGGCGGCAGGCTGGGGATGCTTGGTCAGCAAAATGCCATGGATGTACCATTTAACGTTATAAGCTACACCTCAAAACTGGTCGAAGATCAGCAAGCTAAGACCGTTGCCGATGTTGTCGCCAATGACGCGAGCGTGCAGGCGGTACAAGGCTACGGTAACTATGCAGAGACATACCGTATTCGCGGTCTGAAACTTGACGGCGATGATATGACCTTTGGTGGATTATCTGGTGTGCTGCCGCGTCAGGTGGTGGATACGCAGATGATCGATCGTGTTGAAATCTTTAAAGGCGCGAATGGATTACTCAATGGCGCTGCCGGTAGCGGCGTTGGCGGAATGATTAATCTTGAACCCAAGCATGCAGACGATACGCCGATCACACGCCTCGGTATGGATTACACCAGTGACTCACAGGTGGGAACGTCGCTCGATGCCGGACGCCGTTTTGGTGACAATAACCAGTTCGGTGCTCGTGTGAATCTGTTGCATCGTGAAGGGGAGGGGGCGGTTGACGACGATAAACGTCGTACCACGCTGGCATCACTGGGACTGGATTACCGTGGCGACCGTTTCCGCAGTTCATTAGACGTTGGGTATCAGAAAAAGACGTTTCACGGTGGCAACATGGGGATCAATATTTACTATGTGCCATTTGTCCCCGATCTGCCGAAAAATACGCACAACTATAGCCAGAGATGGGGTTATAGCGATATTGAGAATGAGTTCGGGATGGCGCGCACGGAATATGATCTGACCGAGAACTGGACCGCTTATGCCGGTTTAGGTGCGCAGCACGCGCATGAGATTGGCTTGTACAGTGCTCCGGAAATATACAACCAGGCCGGTGATGCGAAAGCCGGACGCCTTGATACCAATCGTATTATTGATGCGTTCAGCGGGATGGCAGGACTGCGCGGGAATTTTGATACGGGTTTTGTGTCGCATAAGGTTAATGTAGGTTATTCCGCCGTCACTAAAGAAGACAAAATCGCCTGGCGCATGGGGTCACGTGCCGCGCGCCCGGACGTCAATATCTACGATACACAGAATGTACCAAAACCGGCGGTGACGGCGACGGGAGGCAACTATAGCGATCCACTAACCAGTGGACGTACGCGTAGTCAGGGGCGGTTACTCAGCGATACGTTGGGTGTGCTTGATGATCAGCTTCTGTTTACCGTCGGCGCGCGCCACCAAAAGGTCGTGGTGCGTGATTACAACAAAGAAACTGGCGCTGAAAACGTTAAGAACAGTTTTGACGACAGCCGCTGGATGCCGACGTACGGTGTTGTATACAAGCCGTGGCAGGAACTCTCCCTATACGCGAACCATACCGAATCGTTACAGCCAGGCAGCACCGCGCCAAGCAGTGCAGTGAACTACGGTCAAAGCACCGGAATAATCCATGCAAAACAGAATGAGGTTGGGGTCAAAACAGACTTTGGACGTGTAGGCGGTTCACTGGCGCTGTTTGAAATCAAAATGCCGGTCGCACAGTTGGATAGCCAGACCCGGTATTACGCAATCAACGGCGAGCAGCGTAACCGTGGTGTGGAGCTGAATGTTTTTGGTGAGCCGATGTTAGGACTGCGGCTGAATGCCAGTGCAACGTGGCTGGATGCGACGCTCAGTAAAAATCAAAACGGTGTCAACGACGGTAAGACGGCAATCGGCGTACCGGACTTCTATGCGGTGCTGGGTGCTGAATATGATATTAAACCTGTTGAAGGACTCACCGCGACGGCGCGGCTGAACCATTCTGGTGCTCAATATGCCAACGCGGCAAATACCAAGAAACTCGACAGTTTTACCACACTGGATTTAGGTGTGCGTTACCGTATGTCACTCAATCAAAACCAGAATCAGATGATTTTGCGTGCAGGGGTTGATAACGTCACCAACGAGAATTATTGGTCAGGTATTGATGATACCGGGACTTATCTGTTCCAGGGTGAGCCGCGCACGCTGAAGGTTTCCGTCAGTTACGACTTCTGATTTTTCTCCCGAGCCTCGGTGCGTTGGGCAAGGAAGCCCGGCGCATCCAATCGATTATTGCGCCTTGCGACAACCAGGTTGAAATGTTAAAAGAAGCCCCTTCAATAAAAACGACACAGGGGAAGGGCGTGAAAAACGCGTCAACTGCATCTGACACCAGCGTGTCTGATGCCGCGTCAACGAATGAGCCGACGCTTCAGCGGGGGTTGCAAAACCGCCATATTCAGTTAATTGCACTGGGCGGTGCAATTGGTACCGGCCTGTTTTTGGGCATTGGCCCGGCGATTCAGATGGCGGGACCTGCGGTGTTACTGGGTTACGGTGTTGCCGGGATCATCGCTTTTTTGATTATGCGTCAACTGGGCGAAATGGTAGTGGAAGAACCCGTTTCCGGATCCTTTGCCCATTTTGCCTATAAATACTGGGGACCGTTCGCGGGTTTTCTCTCCGGCTGGAACTACTGGGTGATGTTTGTGCTGGTCGGCATGGCGGAACTGACAGCGGCCGGGATCTATATGCAGTACTGGCTGCCCGATGTCCCGACCTGGATTTGGGCCGCGGCATTCTTCGTGATCATCAACGCCGTCAATCTGGTCAACGTACGCCTGTATGGCGAAACGGAATTCTGGTTCGCGCTGATTAAAGTGCTGGCTATTATCGGCATGATTGGTTTTGGTGTGTGGATGCTGTTTTCCGGTAACGGCGGGGAACATGCAAGCATCGATAACCTGTGGCGTTACAACGGCTTTTTTGCTACCGGCTGGAACGGATTAATTCTGTCGCTGGCGGTGATTATGTTCTCCTTTGGCGGGCTGGAGCTTATCGGAATTACTGCCGCAGAAGCGCAGGATCCGCAAAAAAGCATTCCGAAAGCGGTAAACCAGGTGGTGTACCGTATTCTGCTGTTTTACATCGGTTCTCTGGTGGTGCTGTTGGCGCTGTACCCGTGGGTGGAAGTGAAATCCAATAGCAGCCCGTTCGTGATGATTTTCCATAATCTTGACAGCAACGTGGTGGCTTCTGCGCTGAACTTTGTCATCCTGGTGGCTTCGCTGTCGGTGTATAACAGCGGCGTCTACTCTAACAGCCGTATGCTATTTGGTCTCTCGGTTCAGGGGAACGCGCCGAAGTTCTTAACCCGCGTCAGCCGTCGCGGCGTACCGGTGAACTCACTGATCCTTTCCGGTGCGATTACGTCGCTGGTGGTACTCATCAACTATGTGCTGCCGCAAAAGGCCTTTAGCCTACTGATGGCGCTGGTGGTGGCGACGCTGCTGCTGAACTGGATTATGATCTGCCTGGCACATCTGCGTTTCCGCGCGGCGATGCGTCGTAAGGGACGTGACACGCAGTTTAAAGCGCTGCTATATCCGGCAGGGAACTACCTGTGTATTGCTTTCCTTGGCATGATTCTGGTGCTGATGTGTACGATGGATGAGATGCGCCTGTCAGCTATCCTGCTGCCAGTGTGGATCCTGTTCCTGTTTGTTGCCTTCAAACTGCTGCGTCGTAAGTCCCGCTAAGTTTCTACCGATCTTGTTATTACCGATCCCATCGTCAGGATGGGATCGGATCCTCACTCAACGTTTATCGTGACCGTTCTCGCAATTTTGTTGCTGCTGACAGGATCTTTATTTTGTAATCGATTACTTTTCTATTGAATCTATTTTGTAATCGATTACTTTTTAAGGGTGGGGCAAAAAATGGTGTCAACAACCGAAAGTAGTGGAAAACAGAGCGTACAGTACCGGCTGCTGGTGCCCCGGCTGTCGCTAATGATGTTCTTACAGTTCTTTATCTGGGGAAGTTGGTCCGTCACGCTGGGGCTGGTGATGAGCCAGCACAACATGTCGCTGTTGATTGGCGATGCGTTTTCAGCCGGGCCCATTGCCTCTATTCTGTCGCCATTCGTCTTAGGGATGCTGGTAGACCGCTTTTTTGCCTCGCAAAAGGTGATGGCGGTGATGCACCTTGCTGGCGCGGCAATCCTGTGGTTTGTTCCGCAGGCATTGATGGCGCAAAACGGTGCACTGTTGATTGGTCTGCTGTTTGGCTACTCGTTGTGCTACATGCCAACGCTGGCGCTTACCAACAATATTGCTTTTCATAGCCTGTCGGATAAGGACAAAACCTTCCCTGTGGTACGGGTGTTTGGCACCATTGGCTGGATTGTCGCGGGGATCTTTATCGGTGTAACCGGAATTTCGGACACCACCGGCATCTTTACGCTGGCGGCGATTATCTCTGTGATTCTGGCGCTCTACAGCCTGACGCTGCCCAACACGCCTGCACCGGCGAAAGGACTGCCGGTGAAAGTTCGTGATCTGTTTTGTGCGGATGCTTTTGCCTTACTCAAGGTCCGTCACTTTTTTGTCTTCTCGCTCTGCGCGACGCTTATCTCTGTACCGTTGGGAACCTATTACGCGTATACCGCGTCGTTTCTTGCTGATGCGGGCGTCGGCGACGTCAGTACGGCGATGTCGTTTGGTCAGATGTCTGAAATATTCTTCATGCTGGTGATCCCGTTCCTGTTCAGACGTTTGGGCGTGAAATACATGCTGTTAATCGGGATGTGCGCCTGGTTCGTGCGTTATGCCTTCTTTGCCCTCGGCATCAGCGAAGAGGGCCGATTCCTGCTGTATCTCGGCATTCTGCTGCACGGCGTGTGCTACGACTTCTTCTTCGTAGTCGGCTTTATTTACACCGATCGTATCGCCGGGGAAAAAGTAAAAGGTCAGGCGCAAAGCATGATCGTTATGTTTACCTATGGGATCGGTATGTTGCTGGGTTCGCAAATTTCAGGCGCACTGTACAACCGGCTGGTGGCGGGGCAAACCGTGCCTCAGGCGTGGACCACATTTTGGTGGATCCCGGCAGTCGCTGCCGCAGTGATTGCCGTGATTTTCCTTTTCTCTTTCAAGTATGACGACAAAGAGCAGGCGTAATTTTCAGGAGGGGTTATGAAAACCATCAAGGGACCTGGCATTTTTCTGGCGCAATTTATCGGGGATCGCTCGCCATTTAACACCCTGGAGGGCGTGGCAAAATGGGCGGCGGAGCTGGGCTATAAGGCATTACAAATCCCGTGTAATCACAAGTCGCTGTTTGATGTCGAACAAGCTGCTGTAAGTCAGGCCTATTGTGATGATATTCGCGGAATGCTGGCCGGGCATGGGTTAGTGATTAGCGAATTATCTACCCATCTTGAAGGTCAACTGGTTGCCGTCCATCCGGCTTATGATGACGCTTTTGACGGATTTGCTCCGCCGTCTGTACGCGCTAATCCGCAGGCCAGACAGGCGTGGGCCATCGAAACCTTACACCAGGCCGCTGCGGCTTCACAAAGACTGGGGCTGACGGCACATGCCACGTTTTCAGGTTCGCTCGCATGGCCTTTCTTTTACCCGTGGCCACCGCATAATCGTCAGCGCTTTGAAGAGGCTTTTCTGGAGCTGGCGCGTCGCTGGAGACCGATTCTCGATCGCTTTGATCATCATGGAGTGGATGTTTGCTTCGAGATCCATCCCGGCGAAGATCTGCACGATGGCGTGACGTTCGAGCGTTTTCTGGCACTGGTTGATAATCATCCTCGCTGCAACATTCTCTATGACCCGAGCCATCTGTTATTGCAGCAGATGGATTACCTTGGGTTTATCGATGTCTACCACTCGCGTATTAAAGCTTTCCACGTCAAGGACGCTGAGTACCACGCCAGTAGCCGCAGCGGTGTCTATGGCGGTTATCAGCCGTGGCTCGATCGCGCCGGGCGTTTCCGTTCCCTTGGGGACGGGCAGGTTGATTTTAAAACGATCTTCAGCAAGCTCACACAATATGATTTCCCTGGCTGGGCGGTGCTGGAATGGGAGTGTTGCCTGAAAGACGCGCAAACCGGGGCGAGTGAAGGGAGCGATTTTATACGCCGCCATATTATTCCGGTTTCTGCACGCGCATTTGATGATTTCGCCGCTGGCGATGAGGTACGCAAATGATACAGGTTGGCATTATTGGCAGCGGATTTATTGGGCCTGCACATATTGAGGCATTGCGTCGACTCGGCGGTGTGAACGTGGTGGCGCTCTGTGATAGCTCGCTGGCGGTTGCCCAGGAACGCGCAGATGCTCTTCATATTCCTCATGCGTACGGCAGCGTTGAGGCGCTGCTGGCGCATCCCGGACTGCGGGTAGTGCATAACTGTACGCCGAATCATCTGCATGCCGACATCAATCGGCAGATTTTACGCGCGGGCCTGCACGTGTTTTCAGAAAAGCCGCTGTGTATGACGCCGGATGAGGCTCGTGAACTGGAAACGCTGGCACAGCAGGCGGGAGTGGTGCACGGCGTGAGCTTTGTCTATCGCCAGTTTGCAATGGTGCAGCAGGCGGCCAGTATGGTCAGAAGCGGCAGCGTGGGCCGTCTGTTTGCCGTTCAGGGGAGCTATTTGCAGGACTGGATGCTGCTGGAGACTGACTACAACTGGCGGGTCGATGCCGCACAGGGTGGGGATTCGCGGGCGGTAGCGGATATCGGTTCGCACTGGTGTGATACGGTGCAATTCGTGACTGGAAAACGTATTGTCGAGGTGATGGCCGATTTGGCTATCGTCTGGCCGGTACGTAAAGCCAGCATTGCCAGTAACGATACGTTTGGCCAGCAAACGGCTGATGTGCAATTTGAGGATAAAGCGGTTACGACGGAAGATCGTGGATCGGTGCTAGTACGTTTTGATGATGGCAGCAAAGGCTGCTTTAGCGTTTCGCAGGTGAGTGCAGGGCGCAAGAATCACCTGAGCTTTGACATTAACGGTAGCCACTGTTCACTGCAATGGGATCAGGAAACGCCGCAACAGCTTTGGGTCGGGCACCGTCAGCAGGCGAACCAGATCCTGACGGACGACCCTGGATTGATGAATGCTGATGTAGCTGCCAGTGCGCACTTTCCGGGCGGGCATATTGAGGGCTGGCCGGATGCGTTCAAGAATATGATGCAGCAGTTTTATCAGGCTGTGTTGGCAGGCAAAATGCCCGCGACGGCAGAGCGTCGATTTGCGTCTTTTTCTGATGGTGCGGATGTGATGTATATCATTGATGCAATTATAAAAAGCCATCAGCAGCAGCGTTGGATATCAGTACAGCGCTAAACACGCATCCGGTTCGCCAGTCGGCGATTTTATGGTAGCCTCAACGCAAAGCGTAAACCGCAGGATGTGTCGTCGTTATGTCTATTCAAAAAATCGCCCAGCTTGCCGGTGTGTCGGTGGCGACGGTATCGCGTGTGCTGAATCACAGTGATACCGTCAAAGCCAAAAATCGCGAGCGCGTGCTACAGGCTATTAAAGAAAGCAATTATCAGCCCAACCTGCTGGCGCGTCAGCTGCGTACGGCACGTAGTTCGATGATTTTGGTGATGGTTTCCAACATTGCCAACCCTTTTTGTGCAGAGGTTGTTAAAGGCATTGAAGAGGAGGCGGAGAAGAATGGCTATCGCATTTTGCTGTGTAACTCCGGCTCGGATACAGCCCGCTCAAAATCGGCGTTGAAGCTCCTGTCGGGGAAAATCGTCGATGGCATTATCACCATGGATGCATTCTCAAAATTACCGGAACTGACTACGCTGATTGGCGATGCGCCCTGGGTTCAGTGCGCGGAATATGCTGACAAAGGCGCGGTTTCCTGCGTGGGGATTAACGATGTTGACGCCGCACAGTCGGTGATATCTCACCTGGTGGATAAGGGCTACCGACGAATTGCCTTAATCAATCATGACCTGAGTTATAAATATGCTCGTTTGCGCGAACGCGGCTATAAAGCGGCGCTGCATGCATTGTCGCTTGAATATCAGGCTGTGGAATATGCCAGTGAATTAAGTTCCAGTGCAGGAATTGCGGCGATGAAAACACTACTTGCCGCAGAGGTGAAACCCGACGCGGTGTTTGCCGTATCGGACACGCTAGCCGCTGGTGCGATGCGCGCTATTTTCGATGCCGGATTACAGATCCCGCAGGATATCGCCGTTGTTGGTTTCGACGGTACGGAACTGGCAGAAATGGTTTCTCCACAGCTTTCGACCATTGAGCAGCCCTCACGGGATATAGGCCGCAAAGCGGTAGGATTGTTGCTGAATAAAATAGAAAATCCTGACGCGCAGACGGAAAGGGTGATGATGGACTGGCGCTATATTTCACGCGCCAGTACCTGAGCTTTATCGCTGAAACGCGCCAGACAGCGCACGAATATCGTTTCCGGTAGGCGACTGATGAATGCGCAAGCCAAACTCTTCGACTACGGCAAATATATGGTCGAAGATATCAGCCTGAATACTTTCATATTCCAGCCAGACCACCGTATTGGTAAAGGCATAAATTTCAATCGGTAAACCATGATCGTCTGGCGCAAGCTGGCGCACCATTAATGTCATATCTTTGCGAATACGCGGATGATGACGCAAATACTCGTTCAGATAAGCGCGAAAGGTGCCAATATTGGTCATCCGGCGGTGATTCAATACCGATTCAGGCGCATCTAATTGCTGATTCCACTCGCTGATTTCCTGGTGACGTGTGGTTAAATACGGTTTCAGCAGGTGGGCTTTATGCAACCGCTGACGCTCATCCTCATCAAGAAAATGGATACTGGTGGCATCAATGCTGATGCTGCGTTTAATTCGCCGACCACCCGAAGCCGACATTCCGCTCCAGTTTTTAAAAGAGTCTGATACCAGTGACCAGGTTGGGATCGTGGTGATGGTGTTATCCCAGTTGCGCACTTTAACGGTGGTTAAGCCAATATCGATAACAGCACCGTCTGCGCCGTATTTCGGCATTTCCAGCCAGTCGCCAAGCTTTAACATATCGTTGGCGGAGAGCTGTATTCCGGCCACCAGTCCGAGAATTGGATCTTTAAATACCAGCATTAACACGGCGGCCATTGCACCCAAACCGCTTATCAGTATTGCCGGTGACTGGCCAATCAGCAGGGAAATCATCAATATTCCGACGAGGATTGCGCTGATTAGCTTGATGCCCTGGAATATGCCTTTTAGCGGCAGTTGCGACGCAGCAGGGAGTTTTTGTGACAGATTGAGAATAACGTCCAGCAGAGAAAACAGTGACAGCAGGGCGTACATCATGATCCACAGCTGTGCGCAGGTTACTAATATTTCTGCGGCTTCGCTGCCTTTCTGTAGCCAGAGTGCGGCCTGTATATTGACAATGATACCCTGCAGGGTGAATGCCAGCCGGTGAAATAACTTGTTCTGCGTGATGATTTGTAGCCACAGGCGGGAGCTGGCGTTGGCGCGCTTTTCAAATGCGCGTAGTACCACCCAGTGTAAAATAACGTGAACAATAATGGCGGTGATAAAAATAATGCCAAAAATCATCACCAGCGAGGTGGTGTGATTTATTTCAATGCCGAGTTCTTCTACCTGAGATATCAATTCCTGCATAATGTCTCCTTAATAAACAGCGGTCTATGATGACCGCTGTGCAGAGCTTATGCAAATGCGGAGGATTAGACTTCCGTCAGCGTCGTTTCCAGCGGCAGACGAGATTTCGGCAGCGCGGCGTTGAAATCTTCTACGCTGTGATGACCCACAGGAACCACCACTACGCTGGTGAAACCTTTTTCTTTCAGGCCAAATTCTGCATCCATGACTGCTGAATCAAAGCCTTCGATCGGCACAGCATCCAGACCCATCGCCGCAACGCCCAGCAGGAAGTTACCGACGTTCAGGTACACCTGTTTTGCCATCCAGTGGTTGTCATCTTTCAGTTCTTTGCGATGCATGTCGGCAAAGAAAGTGCGGCCTTTGTGGTTTGCGGCTTTCGCTTCAGGTGTGGCGAAACGACCATCGCTTTCTTCTTGATCCACCACGCGTTCCAGCCACGCATCGTCCATCGCCGTTTTGGCGCAGAACACCACGACGTGGGAAGCATCCAGCATTTTACGTTCGTTGAATACAAAGCCGCCGGCTGCGGATTTAGCCACACGCGCCTTACCTTCGTCAGTGCTGGCGACAATAAAGTGCCATGGCTGAGAGTTGGTGCTGGACGGGCTAAACTGCAGCAGCGTTTTTAATTTTTCGGCCTGCTCAGCGGTCAGTTTTTTATTCGGATCGAATGCCTTAGTGGAGTAACGTTTTAAGGCGACAGAAACAATATCCATAACTACTCCTGGTGATTTTCCATACCCTGCGGGTGCGTTTTGTTTCAGCAGGGTACAGGGTTAGCAGGGAAAAGATAAGACAGGAAAATGCAAAAACACTTATCGGGGTTAGCGATAAATCAACCTGGACGCAGGCGTTTTTGATCCCGCTTCGGCAAGCCGTCGACGACGCGGTGCCAGGAATCATTCACCAGCTCTGCCAGTAATGACTCGGTAATATCGTCACCAGGATAGACCGAGATCCAGTGCTTTTTATTCATGTGATAGCCGGGCTTAATGCTGGGGTAGATCTGCTGGTTTAACAGTGATTTTTGCGGATCGGATTTCAGGTTAATAAGCGGCCGTCCGCGAAGCTCCGTGACCAGCATAAAAATTTTACCGCCAACCTTGAAGACATCGTATTCCGGGCCAAACGGCCAGCAGTGTTCGGTAAAAGGCAGTTCAAGCGCAAGGCGTTTCGCACAGGCAGGTAGGGTCTGGCCGTCCATTATTGTTCCTCGCGGGTCAGTGCGCGCCACATGGCTTCAAATCCCATCGAAATATAGTCATTTGCGCGGGCAGCGTCGCGGGCGGCGAACTCCATGGTGGTTTCTGCCAGAGAAAGAAACAGCGCGTCGCCAAAGGCGCGATATTCGTCAGACATAAACTCGGGTCGTACGGAACGATGACAAAGATCGCGCAGTTCCGGGAACATATCGTCAGCCTGTTGTTCGGTTTCTTTACTTATTTTCTCGCTGACCGCCAACTGACGAATCGTGCGATGCCCGCAGGTGTGGTTCAGGCCCCAGCTAATGTAGCTGTTCCAGATGTAGTGAGTCATGGTTTTGGCATCGGTCACTGAGCGATCGAGATTTGCCATCATCGACTGACAAAGGTCTTGCTTCAAAAAGAGGTAAAGCTCGTTGATCAAATCATCTTTGGTCGCGAAATAGCGAAACAACGTTCCCTCCGCAACCCCTGCATTACGGGCTATCACGGCGGTCGAAGCCGCAACACCTGATTGTGCAAATGCTGTGGTTGCAGCTTCCAGTAATGCCAGTTTTTTGTCTTCACTCTTCGGACGAGCCACTACACTTTACCCTTAATTCTGTAAAAAACATGATTGAATCACGGCGTTTGCTGCGCCGCAACGGCGAATGTCAAAGATTGAAAATCATCTTGACGGAGAACTTTCGATTTCTATAATGAGTGCTTACTCACTCATAATCAAGAGTAAGTCGCGCAAACCAGCGGAAAGGGGGCGCGTTTAAGGTCAGGATATGAAGCGTCTCACAGTTTGTGTGGTTGTTATTATGCTTATTGCCGCAGCTGCAAGTTTACCGTTTGTACTCAATGCCGGGTTTGGTCAGGCACCGCAAGGGGCACAACTGAGTCAGGTTGAACAGTCACCGCACTATCGTGATGGACAGTTTCATAACCAGGTGCCGACACCGGGCTATACCGGCAACAAAGGCATGCTGGCGGCCTGGTGGGAGTTTCTGGTCGCTAAGCGTGAAAATGCACGACCAGCACAACCGTTACCTATGGTCGCGACCGATCTCGCCGGGCTTTCGCCGCAGCAGGATACCCTGGTCTGGCTGGGCCATTCTTCGTGGTATTTACAGCTGGCAGGTCAACGAATCCTGATTGATCCGGTGTTCAGCAATTATGCCGCACCGTTCTCGTTCCTGAACAAGGCCTTTGCCGGTGATTATCCGTGGACCGCACAGACGATGCCGGAGATAGACCTGCTCATTATCTCGCACGATCACTATGACCATCTGGATCTTGCCACCCTTAAGGCGTTAATGCCGAAAATTAAGCGGGTGATTACGCCGCTTGGCGTGGGATCGCATCTGCGTTATTGGGGGATGCGCAGCGAGATAATCGAAGAACGGGACTGGAATCAGTCCGTCAGAGTGACGGATTCGCTGATCGTTCATGTGCTGCCTGCTCGTCATTTCTCGGGACGCGGTATCAAACGCAACCAAACGCTATGGGCGAGCTTCATGTTCGAAACGCCGGAGCAGAACGTTTATTACAGCGGCGATTCCGGCTATGGACCGCATTTTAAAGCCATCGGCGAGCAGTTTGGCTCTGTCGATTTGGCGATTATGGAGAACGGTCAGTATGACCAGGATTGGAAGTTTATTCACATGATGCCGGAAGAGACGGCGCAGGCTGCGGCAGATCTACATGCGAAGGCTGTGTTGCCAGGGCATGCCGGCCGTTTCGTTCTGGCGAAACATACCTGGGATGATCCATACAAACGACTGGCGCTTGCCAGCCGTCATCAGGATTACCGACTGCTGACGCCAATGCTGGGTGAACCGGTAATACTGTCCGAACCGGACCAACCGTTTACGGCCTGGTGGCAACAGGTGACTCAATGAATACAGGGGAGAGCATGATGACGATTTCTGCTCAGGTAATTGATACGATTGTTGAATGGATTGATGATAATTTGAATCAGCCATTGCGCATTGATGATATTGCACGCCATGCGGGATATTCCAAATGGCACCTGCAGCGTCTTTTTATGCAGTACAAAGGCGAAAGTCTTGGGCGTTACATCCGCGAGCGCAAGCTGCTGCTGGCGGCGCGCGATCTACGCGATACCGACCAGAAAGTGTACGACATCTGTTTGAAATACGGATTCGATTCGCAGCAGACCTTTACGCGTATTTTCACCCGTACGTTCAGCCAGCCGCCGGGAGCTTATCGCAAAGAAAATCATAGCCGAACGCATTAACAGCAGAGGGGTTCTCGCGGGCCTAATCCGCCAGCGAGAACCAGCGCCGCCAGATGAAGCGCAGCACCAAATATTCAATCACGCCTAGCAGTAAAAACCACAGGCAAAACAGCAAAGTATAAAACTGATTGAGATCCATCAGATGAAAAATGGCGACGAGTTTTTGCGCCAGCACCAGGCCAAGCGAGGGGGCGGGCAGCAGCAGGCAAGACAAAAAAGCCAGTAGCAGGATCCCTGCGACAGTCATCAGTGATTCAAGCGGGTGTTTCATGACATTGTTAAACTTGAGTTAAAAAGCTATTGTCCGGGATCTCAGCGGGCAACGCAAATACCCACGCTTACAACCCCGCCCAAATCTCACAATGCTTTTTCACCAGGCCACTCAGTGACCCGCCTTCGGCGACAAAGTCACGCATGTTTTGTGCTTCATCATGACCATTTTTAACCTGCAGATGTATAGCTTCAATCGCGCTGGTTGCGCCCACTTTACCCGCAGAGGTAGCGATATTCTCCAGTAATCGCAATGTGTCTTCTGACAGGCGGCAGCCGTCGCCGGTATTGACGTCGGTGACGATTCCCGCCATACCAAAGCGACAGGCCTGAAAACGATTGAATTTATACAACAGGTAATCACGCTCATGGTGTTTGAACGGGCGTTTGGTGAGTAACCAGTGGGCGGTAGCCTGAATAAGTCCTGCCATATTGACCGCATGATCAAGGGTCAGCGGCGTATCCATTACCCGAACCTCTACCGTGCCAAAGTGCGGGCTGGGGCGGATATCCCAGTGTAAATCTTTAATGCTATTAATCATGCTGGTGTAAGCCAGTCGACGGAATAGCCCCTCGAATTCCTGCCAGTTATTCACCCATGGCATCGGGCCATTATCGGGAAATCCGGAGAAAATATTCAGGCGCGCGCAGGCAAACCGTGTGTCGGACGTCTGCATATAAGGTGAGGCGGCCGAGAGCGCAATAAAATGGGGGACAAATCGCGACAGGCCGTGTAGCAGGTAAATGGAATCATCGCCGTTTGCGCAGCCGATATGCACATGTTGGCCGAATACCGTCGCATGCTGGATAAGATAGCCAAAATTTTCCAGGTTGCGCCGATAGCGTTCGTCATCGCAGACTTCCTGACGTTGCCATTTTTGAAATGGATGTGTGCCACCGCCACAAATGGCGAGGTGATGCTCTGCAGCAACTCGCATAATTATCTGCTGCATAGCGGACAATTCAGCATCAGCATGGTCGATATTTCGGCAAACTCCGGTCGCCATCTCCAGCATACTTTCGGTGATATCGTGCTTCACTTCTCCGGCGGAGAGCTGCGGTGTGACGGCATCAATCAGCCGGGAGGAGTCCTGACTCAGGTCGTAACCTGGCGGATTGACCACCTGCATTTCCAGTTCAATGCCTAACGTAAAAGGGTCGGAAACATGAAAATCGGGTAGTGGCATAAGGCTCTCTTCCGCGTTGATTTTTAATCAGTATAGAAGGACTGCTGATTTTCTCTTCGTCGTCAAAATCACCCTTGCGACGCTTTGAAGGTGTAATGGCCGGTGTTATAACTATTTTTTACTTCGCTACTGGGGTTGAATCGTGCCGGAAATAAATCTTTATGGGCAGACCGTCGGCGATGTCGTGCCGGACTGGAATGGCGCTGCCGTACTGCCACGGGAAACGCTGATAGGGCAATATTGTCGACTGGTTCCCCTGGATGCCGACAGCCATGCTGCCGATCTGTTTGATGCCTACGCGCAGGCGCTGGACGATCGCGACTGGACCTGGCTTGCAAGCTCTCGCCCCACAAGCGTTGAGGCCGCAGCTTGCTGGGTGCAGGGGAAAGTTACTGATGCATCTCTGGTTCCCTATGCCGTCATTGAACAGCGTTCAGGACGAGCTGTCGGACTGGTGTGTTTTATGGCGATTGAACGAGAGCACGGTTCGGTCGAAATTGGTCATGTGACCTGGTCACCGCGTATGAAAAATACGGTTCTTGGCACCGAAAGCATCTGGCTGCTGCTGCGCCAGGCATTTGCGTTGGGCTATCGTCGCGTGGAGTGGAAATGCGATTCTCTGAACACCGCTTCTCGACGGGCAGCGGAACGCCTTGGGTTTATCTTCGAAGGTCGCTTTCGCCAGAAGATTGTGCGCAAGGGGCGTAATCGCGACAGCGACTGGTTATCAATGATTGATAGCGAATGGCCCCAGTGTGACGCCGTGTTACAGCGCTGGTTGGCCGCAGAGAACTTTGATGAACACGGGCGGCAACGAAAAACGCTGGCTGCCTGTAGCCGCGAATAAATTAACGCCCGCAGCTAACAATGGCTGCGGGCGTATTGCTGTTTACCAACAGATAAATCCGCCATCTACAACCAGGTCTACACCGGTGCAAAATGAAGCGGCATCGCTGGCCAGAAAGAGTGCCGGGCCCGCCATCTCTTCCACTTTTGCCATGCGCTGAATTGGCGTCTGGCTTTCAAACTCCCGCGTCTGATGAACCATTTCCGGTCGAGTATTCATCGGCGTGGCGGTATATCCCGGGCTGATGGAGTTCACGCGTATTCCTTTTCCAATCCACTCCATCGCCAGGCTTTTCGACAGATGAATCACCCCCGCTTTAGCGCTATTGTAATGGGCTTGTTCAAGGCCTCGGTTAACAATAATCCCGGACATGGATGCGATGTTAATAATCGAGCCACCACCGGATTCCAGCATCAGCTCGGCTTCGGCTTTACAGGAATTCCACACGCCAGTGAGGTTAATGTCGATAACGCGCTGCCACTGCTCGCTTTCCATTTCTAGCGCAGGGTTGGCGTTGGCAATGCCTGCGGCATTGACCGCAATATCCAGACGACCAAAGCGTTCCTTCGCCAGGGCTACCGCGGCGCGAAGGTCGCTAAGCTGGCGGACATCGCCCGTATAGAGCGCAGCCTGGGCGCCAATAGCGGTGATAGCATCAACGGTCGCGTTCAGCCCGCCGTCTTCGCGCAAATCAAAACAGATCACGTGCGCGCCCGCGCTGGCAAGTGCGCAGGCGATAGTCTGACCGATGCCGCTGCCTGCGCCAGTAACGAAAGCGACGCGCCCCTCAAGATTAAACAGTTGTTGAGCAAAATCTTTTGTAATCATAGTGATGACTCTCTTAACAGATACCCTGGTGGGCATTAAGACATAATCAGGCCGCCATCGATGTTGATGGTTTGTCCGGTGAGATAACGCGCATCGTCAGAGGCGAGAAAAGCGACCAGTCCGGCGACATCCTCAGGTTTGCCCGCGCGTTTCATGGGGATGCCTTTAACCCATTCCGCCATCAGTTCACCTTTGCCATAGCGTTTTTCATCTGTGCTGAGAATTTCGCCCCAGACACGATCGTTGTAATCCCACATTTCGCTTTCGATTATCCCTGGGCAAAAGGCGTTGACGGTGATATTCCACGGTGCCAACTCATGCGCCAGGCTTTGCGTAATACCAATTACGCCCATCTTGCTGGCGGCGTAGTGTGGGGTATAGATGAAACCCTGGCGTCCCTGACCGGAAGAGGTATTAATCAGACAGCCCTGGTTTTGCTTAACCATATATTTTGCTGCTTCCCGACAGCAGAGCCATACGCCAGTGGTATTTACGGCGAGGACTTTTTCGAAATCGGCTTTCGGCATGCGGTCGAAATAGTCGATGGTGATAACACCCGCGTTTTGAATCGAGACATCAATGGTGCCGAAGCGCGCTGCGGCCTGCTCGTACAGAGATTGCACCTGCGCCTCATTGGTGACATCCACCTGCAAAGATAAAATATCTGCCTGATAGCGCTGACGAAGCTGTTCCGCTGTTTCGTGGACGCGCTCTGCATTAGATACCATCACCAGGTTTGCGCCGTCGCGGGCAAAACGTTCGGCGATACCTGCGCCAATCCCTCGACAAGCACCAGTGATGACAATTGTCTTACCATGAAAATCACGTTGCATATTTTTATCCCCTGTATAGGCCGGGCAAAAGATGCCCGGCGGAATGTTGCTGCTTAACTGGATACGGTATTTACTGAAGGTGCTGCCGCCAACTTTTCTTCATGGCGACGCATAAGAATGACTTTGTTCTGCAGCTTTTGCTGAAACTGATCGACAACAACGGCGGTGACGATAACCACACCTTTGATAACCATCTGCCAGAAGTCGCTGACGCCCATCATCACCATGCCATCGGCGAGGAAGACAATTACGAAGGCACCGATAATGGAGCCGGAGACGCGTCCGCGTCCTCCCGCGAGCGCAGTTCCGCCCAGCACAGTTGCGCCAATGGCATCCATCTCAAACATATTGCCGGTCATCGGATGTGCGGTTTGCAGTTGTGAAGCCACAATCAGCCCAACAAAAGCGGCACACAGGCCGGAAAAGGCGTACACAAAGATCTTCGCTTTTACGATAGGGACACCCGCCAGACGTGCGGCGGACTCGTTCCCTCCAATCGCGTAGATATAGCGGCCAAGTGGGGTTTTGGTGGTTACCCAGTAGCCCAGCAGCAGGAAGGCAATCATCAGCCAGATAGGGAGATAAATCCCCAACAAAGTACCTGAACCCAGCGTGGCAAAACCGGTATTGCCCAGTGCGTCCATGCCGTTAAGATTTGGGTAAGTGCTGCCGTCGTTAAACAGAAGAGCAGATCCTCTGGCAACGTACATCATGCCGAGCGTACAGATAAACGGCGCAACGCCGAAACGCGTGATGACGGCACCGTTGACAAAACCAACGACAACGCCGAAGAGGGCAACACAGATTATGACCTCTGGTACGTTGAAGAAGATGATGTTGCCACCCCAGATGGGCAGACCGTTGGTAAGCAAGGCGCCTGCAACCATGCCGCAAATACCCGCTACCGCCCCGACGGACAGATCGATACCGCCAGTGAGTATCACCAGCGTCATACCAATTGCCAGTAAGCCCGTGATGGCGACGTGCTGGGTCATGATCAACAGGTTAGAGGTGGTCAGGAAATTAGGTACCATCACGCTAAAGAATGCGATAACCAGCAGCAGTGCGATAAACGTTCTGGCCTTCAGGAGGTACATATAAATCATATATTTCTGGTTCATGATGGATTCCAGCCTGATTAATCTTGAGGTGTAGAAGCCGCGATTAATGTCTCGCGGGTAACCGCATGACGGGGGACATCAGCGGTGATTCGGCCATCGGCCATCACCAGAATGCGGTCCGCCAGCGCCATCACTTCGTCCAGCTCTGATGAAGAGAACATCACCGCCAGCCCTTGCTGCGCCATTTTGCCAATAAGGTGATACACGTCGGTTTTCGCACCCACATCAATGCCTCGGGTGGGCTCATCAAGGAAAACCACCTGCGGTTGCGTCATCAATGCCTTACCCAGCACCACTTTTTGCTGATTACCGCCGCTTAATGAGGTGATAGGCAGTTCGGGATCGCTCACTTTGATAGCCAGTTGCTGGATCATTGCCTTCACACTGGACTGCTCTTTGTGCGGGTTCAGCCATTTCCAGGCACGGCGAAAGCCTTGCAGGCTGAAGTCAGACAGCGTCATGTTGGACTGAATCGACATCATCTGAACAACGCCTTCGCCCTGACGGTCTTCAGGCACCAACGCCAGCCCCTTTTTAAGACGTGACTGAAAATGGGCTTTATCAATGCATTCGCCGTTAAGCTGCACGCTCCCACTCTGGCAGGGCATAAGTCCCACCAGACCTTTGAACAGTTCCGTGCGTCCAGCGCCCAGCAGACCATAGATTCCGATGACTTCGCCTTTACTGAGGCTAAACGTCACGTCATTAAGCTTATAGCCGCCGCTCGGATGAAGGGCTGTGAGACCCTGTACGGATAGAACCGTTTCACCTTTTGGTGCGGGTTGATAATCAAAATGTTTTTTCTTGTCACCCACCATTTGTTCAATGATCCACGGAATACTGGCATCATTGACTGGGCGTTCGCTGATAAAACGACCGTCGCGGAAAATCGTGATGTAATCACCAATTTCCATCAACTCTTCCAGACGGTGAGATATATAGATGATGGTGACACCGCGCCGTTTAAGTTGCTCAATGACGTTAAACAACACTTTCACCTCAGACTGGCTGAGTGCGGAGGTTGGTTCATCCATGATTAAAACGCGGGTATCTTTGGAGAGCGCACGAGCAATTTCGACCAGTTGCTGATGACCGATCCCTAGTTCCTCCAGAGGTGTATACGGATCAACATCCAGCTCGAGTCTTTCCAGTAAGGATTTTGCTAGTGCGTATTGGTATTTTTCGTTGATTTTCCCTTTTTGAAAGAACTCGTTAGCCATGAAAATATTATCCATGACATTCATGTTTGGGAATAAATTCAACTCCTGAAAAATAATGCTGATACCCAGTTTTTCGGCCTGATGGGTCGAATTTAATGTGACGGGTATGCCATCCATAATAATTTGTCCGGAAGAGGGACTTTCGACACCAGCAAGCATTTTCATCATGGTGGACTTACCCGCACCATTTTCTCCGATCAGCACGTTTACTTTATTCCGATATACCCGGTAGTTGACGCTATCTAATGCCACTACCCCAGGGTAAACACGCGATAAATCGTGTGTTTCGATAATAACTTCAGATTCGACGGAATGAGGAGTGACGATATCTTGCTGCTGCATGTTATTGTCCTCCTACAGATTCAATTTTCGCTGGTGTAATAACCGGGATGGATTTTGGTATCTCCCACTCAGAAAAAACACCATAAACGTGTACTGATTCTCCGGTTTTAAGCTGCGCAGATTGGATCATCTTTATTGCTTGTTCGTTAATTCCTCGACCATATTCACCAAATAATACCTGGTCATTGAAATCACTATAACTTGTGCCTTTAAAGGCATCGCGTAATTGTGTGCCGCGCAGCGTCGGACCAATCTGCACAATAATGCTGTTGCCGCTTTTATCGGCGATAGTCATTTTTCCACTACGAGAGGCGGTATCAAGATTGCTAATTTTTCCTTCTACTTGTACGTAAAAGATGCAGGGATTCTCTTCCTGAGAACGGTAGCCGAGATTTTTACAGGCGCTATCAAAATCTTTTTCAGCATGCAAGGCCATTAATAAATCGGCCACCGGACGAGCCTGCCCGACAATTTGCGGAACAATTTTGTTTTGCCACGTTTGATCAATATTGGCCATGTGTGGATTCGGTGGCGACTTGAGGTCCGCAAGTTCCTGCTGCGAGACGATGCGGCATCCGCCCACGGTCAACAAGGCCAGCGCAAGCCAGGCTTTTTTAGACATAATGTTCTCCTCTGCGCCTCCTGAGAGGCGCAACAACCCGGGATCAGGACTTGATATTGAAATCCTGCACTTTATCTGCGTTTTCTTTAGTGATAAGAATTCCGCGGAACATGACGCGTTGCTTTTCGGGTTTTATGCCTTTTTGCAGGTAGTTATCCAGATCGGTAACCCCTTGTGCTGCGATAGCCTGAGCCTGGAGCATGACGGTTGCCTGTAGAGTGCCTGCTTTCACCGCATCACGTTCGTCGTTGCTGCCGTCGATACCGACCACTACCACGTCGCTGCGGTTCGCCGCTTTTAATGCAGCAATAGCGCCCAGTGCAACAGGACCGTTACCGCAGATGATACCTTTCACGTCCGGGTGGGCCTGTAGGATGCTGTCCATAATACGTTTACCGTCGATAAGCGTACCTTTGGCATCCTGTCTGGCGACACTAACCATATCCGGGAACTGATCAATAACCTGGTGGAAGGATTTGGAGCGCGTAACACAATTATTATCCGCAAGGTTACACGTCAGTTCAGCATATTTACCTTTTTCGCCCATCTTCTCGACGAAAATATTTGCAACTTCGGAACCCGCCTGGAAGTTATTGTGGGTAATTTGCACCAGTGCAACATCATCAACGGGAATTTCACGGTTGATTAATATGACGGGAATTCCAGCTTTTTTCGCTTTTTCAATTGCCGCGACGCTGGCCGTTGAATCTGCATTATCCAGAACGATACCCTGGACTTTTTTGCCGATTGCCGTATCAATCAATTCATTCTGTTTTTTCACATCTTCACTGTGCGACAAAATTGTGGTTTTGTAGCCCAGTTCCTTGGCTTTTTCACTGGCACCTTTTGCTTCTGAGGCGTAATACGGGTTATCCAGTGAATTCACCATAATCATGATTGTCCCTTTTTCCGCTGCATGAGCAGTAAAAGACAAAGCAGTCAGGGTTGCAGCAGTTAACAGCGTTAAACGTAATTTCATGACAATGTTCTCTCTGTGTTGTTATTGTCGGGTACGGTGAAACAACGTAAAGCTTGAATTTCTTATGGTCCGGTGTCCTCCTGTATATGTGGTAAATAACGTCGCGCGTTTTCCCAGGTGAGGCATCAGGCGGACGGGGCCGGTTTCCATAATGTTCTGTTTACCGCATGGCGCCATTCCTGCCATCTTTTTTGCAACCGATGGTGGCGATCCATGTCGGGTTGAAATGTGCTATGTACGGTTAAAAAAGCTTTTAAATCAGTCAGTGAGCCAGGGTAAAGCGCTTTACGCGCCAGTAATGCCGCGCCAATGGCGGAAAGTTCTGGCACATCGCTACGCATAACCGGATAACCAAGCAAGTCTGCCTGATATTGCATTAGCCAGTCGTTTTTGGTGGGGCCACCGTCAACCATTAATGCAGTTAACTTGAAATCATCGTGCTGCTGCATGGCAACTACAACATCGGCGATTTGATAGGTAATCGACTCAAGTGCGGCACGAATGAGATGTGCTCGTTTAACTCCCCGACTGAGTCCGCAGATGACTCCACGGGCACTATCATCCCACCATGGTGCGCCAAGCCCGGTCAGTGCTGGCACAAAATAAACGCCGAGGGTTGAATCAACGGAGGCGGGAAGGGTGTTGAGTTCGTAGGTCAGTTCGGCATCCGAAAGTTCGCTCAGACCCGTACTGTCTGCCATCCATGCCACCGCATCACCCGTGTGCGGGATATTGCCTTCCAGTCCGTATATGATGCTGTTTCCATCGTGCCAGGCGATGGTGGTAGCCAGTGCGTCAATATCACATTGGGCTGATTTGACCGGCGCCATCACCGATGACCCGGTACCGTAAGTTGCTTTAACGCATCCCATTTCGCCAAGAGCATGGCCAAACAGAGCGGCATGTGAGTCACCCACCATCGACATCACAGGAATGCCGTCTGGGATGCCATTGAGTCCACGAGTATGACCAAATAATCCACTGGAGGGTTTTATTTCCGGTAAGGCGGCGCGCGGAATGTGGAAGAGTGCCAGCATGGCTTCATCCCACTCTCCAGAGTGCAGGTTTAGCAACTGTGTGCGGGCGGCATTGGAATAGTCACAGCAGAAGGCTTCACCAGCGGTTAAATTCCATAGCAACCAACTGTCGATCGTTCCCAGGCAAATTTGTCCCTGCGCAGCCAGCTGTGGGCCATCGGTCACGGATTCCAGTAGCCAGCGCATTTTTGATGCGGAGAAAAGTGGTGCGATTGGCAGACCAGTGGTTGATTTTATTAGTTGTTCTTTATTTTCATGCCGCAGTTCCTCGCAGTAAGCCGCACTGCGCGTACATTGCCAGGTGATTGCGGAATTTAGCGGTCTGCCAGTCTGGCGATACCAGCCTATGGCGGTTTCACGCTGATTACTGATAGCCAGTGCTGCGACGTTTTCAGCACCAACATGATTCACAGCTTTGGCAATGACACCAATAGAAGCATCAATCAACACCTCGCCAGATTGTTCAACCCAGCCATCCCGAGGGGTCTGAATCGCCAGTGGCTGAGAAAACTTTGCCACCACATTGCCCTGTGCATCAAGCGCAACCGCTTTGGCGTTAGTTGTGCCTTCATCCAGCGCAATGATGAACTCTTTCTTCGCTGCACACATAGATTATCTCCTGAGTCACATTGCGTCCCGGTTTGGAGGATAAAGCCCCCTCATTGTCGCGTCATTACTACATCAGGCCTGGCTGTGACATCGTTTTTCAATTATTGAATATATATTCGATAGTGATTATTTATTTAATACCTTAGCCACAATCTTTCCGTTGGGCTACAGAAAAAATCATCAATTGTGCTGAGAATCACACTTACACAGACGGGACAATAACAGAAAGAAGAGTAAATTAAGGCGAGGTGAAACCATTCAGTCTATTGAAATATATGGATTTTAGTCACAGCCTTTGCTTTTTATCTTTCGTGCAAAGGCTATCAGCGAATTGAGGATCAGGAGGTGACCAGCATGCGGGCCGTAGGATAGTCGGTAATGAGCACGTCGATATAACCTCCGTTCAACGCCCCTTTAATTGCCGCGACTTTGTCTGTACCGCCAGCAAGCGCCACGACATTCGGGCATTTTTTTACCTTGTCCAGGGCCATGCCAATCACTGGATCTTCGTCATCTTGCAATACCGGCTGGCCCTTGTTGTCGTAGTAATGCAGGCAAATGTCTCCGACCGCGCCGCGATCTGCCAGTACCTGCAACATATCTTCGTGGTAGTAGTTGCCTGATGTTTTCAGCAATTGGGACGGTTCGAGGATCCCGACGCCAACAATGGCGATGTCTACATTATCAAAGCGTGAAATCACATCGGCGACATCTTTGCTGGCAACGAGACGGTTTTTCTCTTCAACCGAGCCTTCGATACTCTGCGAAGGAAGCAGCCAGGCTTCACAATTCAGATGTTGTGCCAGCGTCTGCGTCAGAATTGTGGCCTGTACGTTGCCGTTGGGACCCACGCCGCCCAACAATTGAATTACGCCGCCGGCCTTCAGGTTCTGCGTATGGACTTCATCCACCATCGCTCGGATAGTCGAACTCCATGAGGAAACGCCCACCAGATCTTTGGGGCGCAGCCTGGTTTCCAGATAGTGGGCTGCGGCAGAACCAATGGCGCGTTTGATGGTGTGGTCGCTGGCATCCTCTTCGGTATCAACCACAATGGCCTGCTTAATGCCGTAACGTTCCTCGATCCCTTTTTCAAGATTCAGGAAGATATTTGAGGGCTGGACAACGCTGATTTTCACCACCCCTTCTTTCTGACAGCGGGTGATGGCGCGGGAGATAAACGACTGAGAAAGCGAGAGAAGTTGAGCAATATCGGACTGTTTGCGTCCTTCAAGATAGTAAAGGGTAGCGATTTTAACCAATAGCCGTTGTTCGTCCTGCTTAGCCATATATTTCCTCGAAAATCATTTACGTACCGCCATTATCTTAATGCGTTTTATCATACGCGAAAATTGAAGACAGGTAAGTGTGATAAAGCTCTAACTTTAACCAATCCTCCAAAACAGCTATGGACAAATACGAAAATTAGGTTGCATAATTGAATAAAGAATCATTTGTGAATATATATTCATGGTGGTTACAGGTCAACTTATTATTACCAGCGTCAGTGTGGTCGCGGTAAGGAGGCAGAATGTTCCTGAGTATGATACAACGGCGTAAGCCTGAAGATGTGACGTATGGGAAATTCTGGTTTTTTTAGTCCCATGCAGAATAAATATTCCATATTGAAAATAAATTCAGAGGTGCTAAATGAATCCCTGGAACTATGATATCCAGACTCTTGAGCGCAAAGCGCGGGCGGTTCGCCGTCACATTGTTAGATTAAATGCTAACAGCCCTGCGGGTGGGCATACTGGTGCGGACTTGTCTCAAGTTGAGCTGTTGACGGCACTCTATTTTCGTATACTCAATGTCGCTCCGGAGCGTATCGCTGATGAGGCTCGGGATATCTACATCCAGTCTAAAGGTCACGCGGTAGGCTGTTACTACTGCGTTCTGGCGGAGGCGGGTTTTTTTCCCGTTGACTGGCTGGAAACCTATCAACATGCCAATTCCCATCTTCCCGGACACCCGGTGCGCCAGAAAACGCCGGGTATTGAGCTGAATACCGGTGCTCTGGGCCACGGTTTACCTGTTGCGGTGGGACTGGCTCTGGCTGCGAAGAAAAGTAACAGTTCACGCCGCATCTTTTTAATCACAGGCGATGGCGAACTGGCCGAAGGAAGTAACTGGGAAGCGGCGCTGGCTGCTGCTCATTATGGCCTCGATAACCTGATCATTATTAATGACAAGAACAATCTTCAATTAGCCGGACCGACTCGCGAAATCATGAATACCGATCCGCTTGCCGCAAAATGGCAGGCATTTGGTATGACGGTGACTGAGTGTCAGGGGAATGATATGGCGTCGGTTGTCGCCACGCTGGAAGGACTTAAGCAGGATGGCAAACCTAACGTCATCATTGCCAATACCACGAAAGGCGCGGGTATATCTTTTATCCAGGGGCGCCCTGAATGGCACCATCGGGTGCCAAAAGGTGAAGAGATCGAACTGGCTCTGGAGGAATTAAAAGATGAGTAATGCAGAACACCTCGCGAACGTCATGGTTCAGGCGTTCATTGATGCAGTGGAACAAGGTGTTGACCTGGTGCCGGTCGTAGCGGACTCGACATCAACCGCGAAAATTGCTCCTTTTATAAAGCAGTTTCCCGGTCGCCTGGTCAACGTAGGTATTGCCGAACAAAGCATGGTTGGAACGGCGGCAGGACTTGCACTTGGCGGTAAGGTCGCCGTCACCTGTAACGCTGCGCCATTTCTTATCTCCCGTGCCAATGAGCAAATTAAAGTCGATGTTTGCTACAACAATACCAATGTGAAGCTATTCGGTCTTAATGCTGGTGCCAGCTATGGCCCGCTGGCGAGCACTCACCATTCGATCGATGATATTGCCATTATGCGAGGCTTCGGCAATATCCAGATTTTCGCCCCATCTTCGCCACGAGAGTGCCGACAGATTATCGATTATGCGATTGGCTATCAGGGACCGGTATATATTCGTCTTGATGGAAAAGCTCTGCCGGAACTTCATGACGAGAGTTACCGTTTTGTTCCGGGGGCGGTGTTGACGCTGCGTGAGGGGGAGCATGTGGCGCTGGTGGCAACGGGCTCGACAGTTCATGAAATTGTTGATGCCGCCGCGCTGTTGGCTGACGCGGGAATTCAGGCGAAGGTGGTCAGTGTGCCTTCAATTCGCCCCTGCGATACCAAAGCCCTGTTATCTGCGTTACAAGGCTGTAAAGCGGTGATTACCGTGGAAGAGCATAATATTAATGGCGGGTTGGGAAGCCTGGTGGCCGAAGTGCTGGCAGAGGCCGGAATGGGGGCAATTTTGAAGCGTTTAGGCATCCCGGATGGGGAGTACGCGGCGGCGGCGGATCGAGGCTGGTTACGCCAGCACCATGGCTTTGACGCCGCAGCCATCGCGGCTCTGGCCCGCGAACTGCTTTGAATTCTATACTGTTGCCAGTGTGATTACAGCGTTGTCCGAAAAACGCCATTGCACACGATACGTTTGGTGGTGCGCGCGGAGGATCATCTGGTTATGCTGTAACACCACGATTTGATATTGCGTAAACCCGGCGTCTGCTTGTCTTGATGTCCGGGTTGCTTTAAAAGCGCTCTCTTTGGCGGAAAACGCCAGGGTGAGCGCCTGTTCAATAGACAAGCCGCTGTTTGCCAACAATTCTTTCTCAGCATGAGTGACAATGCTACTTGCCAGTTCGGTTGCCGTTTGTGGCGTAAAAATGGCTTCTATGTCAATACCCACCGACTGTCTTGATACCACCGCCAGCGCAGTTGATGCGCTATGGCTGATACTGCCAAACAGCCCCTGCGGCCATACCGGTTGGCGTTGTGTACCGATGCCGGGTACCGTTTTAAGGCCAAATTCGCGCAAAGCGTGTACTGCGGCAATACGCCCTGCTAAGTGCTCAGCTTTACGCTTACGTCCACAGGATTGAAGCTGAGAGTGGTGGGGGAGCCAGAGCAGGTCGTGCTCATGGAAGCTGTCGGTATCGAACTCGACAATGTGCAGCGTGTGGTCTGCGAAAGTGAGCGGTGTGTGCGTGGTGTGCATCATAGTTATGATTTCCCTCTCCCCGCAGCGAGGAGAGGGAAAGCGTTATCAGAAGTGTGTGTTAACGCTCATATACCACGTCCGACCCGGTTCGTTATAGGTGTACGCGCCAGCGCCCGCCATATAGTCGCCAGTTTTGATATCGCTGGTGGTTTGGGCATTACCTTCACGCCACAGACGTTTGTCGAAGACGTTATCCACGCCGCCGGTCAGGCTGACGTTTTTCGTCACATCCCAGGTCGCGCTCAGGCCGACGATGCTGTACGGACTCACTTCCTGGGCTGAACTGCCGGTCACTGGTTTACCCTGGTAATCATATTTCTTCGGCTGCTGTTTGCCGTACCAGGTAAAGGTGGATTGCAGTGACAAATCCTCACGCGCCTGCCAGCTCAGCGTTGAGTTCAGCGTGTATTCAGGAATAATCGACAAGCGTTCGCCGGTCTCTTTATTCTTACTTTGCAGCATGTAAGTGATGTTGTTGGTCCAGGTAACGGTTTCGCTAACCGGTACGTTCAACGTCCCTTCCAGGCCTTCCACCACCGCTTTAGGTACGTTTTCCCACTGATAGATATCGGTGTAGGTTGTTGTTTCTTTACCCGTAGTCGGGTTTTTCTGGGTAATTGACGTTCTGCTTAGCGGTACAGTCCCCGCTTCAATCTTGTTACGGTAATCGTTGCGGAACCAGGTGACGCCGGCCAGCCAACCGTCACGTTTGAACTCCAGACCAATCTCTTTGTTGATACTGGTTTCGGCCTTCAGGTCATCGTTGCCCATCATGTAGCAACCAATGCCCGTCGCAGATCCGGTGGCATAGCAGCCCTGGCCTTTGCTGTACAGAATATAGTTCGGGTTAGTCTGGTACAGGCTAGGTGCTTTATAGGCCCGTGCGATACCCATTTTCAGCGTAAAGTCGTCGCCCAGACCTTGGGACAGGTTCAGGGACGGGCTCCAGTTGTCGCCAACGACGCTGTGGTGGTCGAAGCGCAGACCCGGCGTCAACATGGTGCTGTCGGTCAGCTCCATGTTATTTTCAGCAAACAGGGAGAAAATTTCAGCTTGCGAATACGGGCTACGATCGGTGCTGCTGGCACCAGGTATGTTCCCGCCCATAAAGGTCTGGGTATTGGAACTCATGTCTTTCATACGCTGCTGGTTCCATTCGGTACCGAGCGTCAGGTTCTGGTTAACTAACAGGTCGAATGGAATGCTAATTTCGCTGTGCAGGGTGACATCCGCCAGGTCAGTGTCGGTAAATTGATTACTGTTAAATAACCCTTCAAGGCCACCTGCCAGACCTTCACCCAAACGGGAGTTACGGGTGTGTTCGTATTGCGCCCAGTTGCTGGTGGTAATGCCGTTGTCCCAGCCGCCGTTCCACGTCAGCGCATAGTTCTGGCGGTACATACGGTTGGTTTCTTTACCGTAGTATTTTTTCACCAGTCCGTTGGTTTTGTTATCGTTGTTGGTGTTTTGGGTGTCACCCGCATACAGGTTGCCCTGACGGCTGTAGCCAGCTTCAAACTCCAGCGATTGCATTGGGGCAAAATCCCAACGCAGCAGGCCGTTGATATCTTTGTTTTTTACCCCTTCACGACCCGCAGGCATCGTATCTGCGTAATCGCCCGTACGTGTTGACTGGTGACCGTCGTTAATGTCCCAGGCATCGGCCTGGGTTTTGTCGAGGTTACCGTTCAGGCGGAAGCTGAAATCCCCGCCCAGCGGGCCATTTAGACTAAAGTTGGTACGCTTGGTTGAACCTTCCTCCTTGTGTTCCGGGGCGTTGAAATAGGTATTCCAGGAACCATGCCACTCATCGCCGCCTTTCTTGGTGATGATATTCACCACTCCGCCAGCTGCGCCATTGCCATAGCGTGCTGCGGCAGGACCGCGCAGCACTTCAATACGTTCAATCATTTCCGGAGCAACCCAGGCGGTATCGCCGCGGGTATCACGCTCGCCGCGCCAGCCCTGGCGTACGGAGTTACGGCTGGTAACCGGTTTACCGTCGATCAAAATTAGGGTGTTTTCTGGCCCCATGCCGCGAATATCGATCTGGCGGTTGTTGCCGCGCTGACCGCTGGTTGAGTTGCCGGTCAGGTTAACGCCAGGCATGGTACGGATGATTTCCGACACATCGCGAGCGGGAGGGTTCTTACGAATTTCATCAGCGGTAATGGTTGAAACACCCGGCGCCTGCAAGTTCTGCTGGGCGGCGGTAACGACGATGGTGTCTTCATGAGAGACAGCGACGCTATCGGTTTGATCTTCTGCCATTGCTGGCAGGGCTACCCCGTAAATCCCTAAATTGACCAATAAGGCCAGTGAATGAATCTTGTTGTTCATTGTATGTCCTGCTGTTCTTTTAGCCACGAGTACCAATGTGCCGTGGTGCGGCATTTGGCCTGATGTCGCCCGCATCTGCGTAAACTATCCATTCCAGAAAAAGTACGCAGCGCCAGGTCGGTTTATAAGTGGTGAAAAACTGTACGCGCTTCCCACAGCGCGACAATACGCTATTGCAAATGCAAATAGTTATCAATAATATTATCAATATATTTCACGCTAGATCATAAAATTTCACAATAAACATGGGGTTATGGCTGTGACGACGTTAAAGATGGGAAGCGAGGCGTGGTGGCAGTCGAAAAAAGGCCCGGAGTGGGAGCGTGAAGACAACGGAAATTATCGGGTAACCTTCTGGTGGCGTGACCCACGGGGAACGGAAAAAGAGTCAGCCATTCATCGCGTTTGGGTTTATATCACCGGCGTCACCGACCACCATCAAAATGCCATCCCTCAGTCGATGCGACGCATTGATGGAACAAATGTTTGGTTCTGGAGTGTTTCCCTCAGCGCCAACTGGCGTGGCAGCTACTGTTTTATCCCAACAGCACGAAACGATATCTTCTCCTCGCTGGCGGCGGACGCTGCGCCTGACCGAAGCATCCTGCGTGAAGGCTGGCGGCAATTGCTGCCGCAGGCCATTGCCGATCCCCTTAATCCGCAGAGCTGGCGGGGCGGTCGTGGCCACGCGGTGTCTGCGCTGGAAATGCCGGAGGCACCCGTACAGCCAGGATGGGATCGACCTGAAAACCCAGATTCACCCGCAGTTTGCCTGCAATGGCATAGCGCCAGGCTCGGCAATACGCGTCGCGTATGGGTGTTTACCACCGGTGATGCTCAACCCGAAACGCGTCCGTTGGCTATCCTGCTGGATGGGCAGTTTTGGGCACAGAGTATGCCGGTCTGGCCTGCGTTGACTTCACTCACGCATCGCGGACACCTTCCTTCTGCCGTTTATATTCTGATTGATGCCATTGATACGGCTCACCGCAGCCATGAGCTACCGTGTAATGCGGATTTTTGGTTGGCGGTGCAGGAGGAGCTATTACCACTGGTGAAGACAACGACCGCGTTTAGTGACGATCCGCAGCGCACCGTGGTGGCTGGGCAAAGTTTTGGCGGGTTGTCATCGCTGTATGCCGGGCTGAACTGGCCCGCGCGCTTTGGCTGTGTGCTTAGCCAGTCGGGCTCTTACTGGTGGCCGCATCGTGGTGGTTATCAGGACGGGGCGATCGTCGAGCAACTGAAGACCGGGACCGTCAGCGCTCAGGGGCTGCGTATTGTCCTGGAAGCGGGGATCCGCGAGCCCATTATTTATCGCGCTAATCAGGCGTTATATGCCCAGTTACCTTCTGCACCACAGTCTATTTTCTGGCGTCAGGTTGATGGCGGACACGATGCGCTTTGCTGGCGCGGCGGTCTGATGCAAGGGCTAATGACGCTCTGGCAACCGCTTACCGACACGATTTAACCGGACGATGTTCCACGACAGGAGTTGAGTATGGAATTCAGTAACCCCTTCGATAATCCGCAGGGCCAGTTTTACATTCTGCAAAATCCCCAACGCCAGTTTAGCCTTTGGCCACAGCAGTGCTCGCTTCCTGCTGGCTGGCAAATTGCTTGCGAACCTCAATCCCAGGAAGCCTGCCAGCAATGGCTGGATGCAAACTGGACCAGGCTGACGCCAACGAACTACGTCGATGTGCAGGAGGCTCTATGACTCAGCGTTTACCGTTAGTGGCGGCTCAGCCGGGGATCTGGATGGCGGAAAAACTCTCCACATTGCCCTCGGCGTGGAGCGTGGCGCACTACGTAGAATTAACTGGCGAACTGGACGCGTCGTTGCTGGCGAAAGCAGTTGTGGCTGGCCTGGAGCAGGCCGATACTCTGCGGATGCGGTTTAGCGAAGATAACGGTGAGATCTGGCAATGGGTGGATTCTGCGCTCGCCTTTGCGCAACCTGAAATTATCGACCTGCGCGAAAAAGCCAATCCACATGAGGCGGCGCGTGCGTTGATGCAGGCAGACCTGCAGCAGGACATACGTGCTGATGGCAATAAGCCGCTGGTTTTTCACCTGCTTATACAGGTGGGAGAAAAGCGTTGGTATTGGTATCAGCGTTACCATCATTTGCTGGTCGATGGCTTCAGTTTTCCGGCCATTACCCGCCAGATAGCCGCAATTTATCGCGCATGGCTACACAGCGAGCCTACGCCAGACTCGCCTTTTACGCCGTTCGCCGAGGTGGTGGAAGAGTATCAACAGTACCGTCAAAGCGATGCCTGGCAACGCGACGGCGCTTTCTGGAGCGAGCAGCGAAAGCAACTCCCGCCTCCTGCCTCGCTGTCGAACAATCCGTTGCCGGGACGATCGGCCAGCGCGGATATTATTCGTATGAAGTTAACCGCGCCTGAAGGGGCGTTTCGTCGGCTTGCGGCACGTATGCCTGACGTTCAGCGTGCGGATCTGGCCCTCGCGCTGGTGGCATTGTGGCTGGGACGTTTATGCAGCCGAATGGATTATGCCGCCGGGTTTATCTTTATGCGGCGTATGGGGTCGGCGGCGTTGACCTCCACTGGACCGGTTTTAAACGTACTGCCATTTGGTGTGAGGCTGGATGCGGCAGAAAGCTTGCCTGCACTTGCACAACGACTGGCCGGACAGTTGAAGAAAATGCGTCGGCATCAACGTTATGATGCCGAACAAATCGTTCGCGACAGCGGGCGTGCAGCCGGTTCCGAGCCGCTGTTTGGCCCGGTGCTGAACGTGAAAATATTCGACTATCAGCTGAATATTCCCGGCGTTCAGGCACAAACCCACACGCTGGCGACAGGGCCGGTGAACGATCTTGAGCTGGCGTTATTCCCGGATGAAAACGGTGGGCTGAGTATTGAAATTCTGGCCAATAAACAGCGCTACGATGCAGAAATGCTGGCGCAGCATGCCTCGCGTTTAATCGGGCTTATCGAGCAGTTTGCCGACAATCCGGCGCTATGCTGCGGCGACGCCGGGATGCTGTTGCCAACAGAACATGAGCGGCTGGCGAAGATTAACGACACGATCGTCGAGATCCCGTCCACTACGCTGAGCGCGCTGGTGGCACAGCAGGCCGATAAAACGCCGGATGCCCCGGCGTTGGCCGATGCCCGCTATCAGTTTAGCTATCGCGAAATGCGCCAGCAGGTCGTGGCGCTGGCGAGCCTTTTGCGTGCACGCGGCGTCAAGCCTGGCGACAGCGTCGCCGTGGCATTACCGCGTTCCGTGTTCCTGACGCTGGCGCTGCACGGTATTGTTGAAGCCGGTGCAGCCTGGCTGCCGTTGGATACCGGATACCCGAACGATCGCCTGCGGATGATGCTCGAAGACGCGAAGCCAAAATTGTTGATCGCGACCAATGAGCAACTGGCGCGCTTTAGCGATATTCTTGGGCTGGAAAGTCTGTGCTATGACTCACCCCTGCCAGCAGAAGATGCTGCTCCGCTGGCACTATCTCAGCCCAATCATACTGCCTATATCATTTTTACTTCCGGTTCTACCGGTAGACCAAAAGGGGTGATGGTTGGGCAAACCGCCATCGTTAACCGTCTGCTGTGGATGCAAAATCACTATCCGCTGACCGCCGATGATGTGGTGGCGCAAAAAACACCGTGCAGTTTTGACGTCTCGGTATGGGAGTTTTTCTGGCCGTTTATTGCTGGGGCAAAGCTGGTAATGGCAGAGCCTGAGGCGCACCGCGACCCGCTGGCGATGCAGCAGTTCTTTGCCCAATATGGGGTGACGACCACGCACTTTGTTCCCTCTATGTTGGCTGCTTTTGTCGCTTCACTGACGCCGGAAACCGCGCGGGAGAGTTGTGCCTCGCTGAAACGGGTATTTTGCAGCGGCGAAGCCTTGCCTGCAGATTTATGCCGTGAGTGGGAACAGTTAACTCATGCGCCACTGCACAATTTGTACGGACCAACGGAAGCGGCGGTTGATGTGAGCTGGTATCCGGCCTGGGGGGAAGACCTTGCTGATGTAACCGGCAACAGCGTGCCGATTGGCTATCCGGTATGGAATACCGGTTTACGTATTCTGGATGCCATGATGCGCCCGGTGCCTTTCGGCGTGGCTGGTGACTTATATCTGACGGGGATCCAACTGGCGCAAGGTTATCTGGGCCGTCCGGATTTGACCGCAAGCCGTTTTATCGCCGATCCGTTTAACGCTGGCGAACGCATGTACCGTACCGGGGATGTGGCTTGCTGGCTGGAAAATGGCGCTGTGGAATACCTTGGGCGCAGCGATGACCAGCTTAAAATTCGCGGACAACGCATTGAGCTCGGCGAGATTGACCGGGTGATGCAGCAATTGCCAGATGTCGAGCATGCCGTTGCCCACGCCTGCGTATTCAACCAGGCGGCGGCGACAGGCGGCGATGCGCGTCAACTGGTGGGGTATCTGGTGTCACAATCGGGTTTACCGCTGGATACGTCCGCGTTGCGGGAAAAGCTGTGTGAAAAACTGCCTGCGCATATGGTGCCGACAGTATTGTTGCAACTGGCGGAGCTGCCGCTTAGCGCGAACGGTAAACTGGATCGTAAAGCGCTGCCGATGCCACAGTTGACGTCGCGTGTTTCCGGGCGCGCACCGCGAGCAGGGACTGAAACCACCATCGCGCAGTCTTTTGCGGCTTTACTGAATTGCGAGGTGAATGACGTGGCGGCAGACTTCTTTGCGCTTGGCGGACATTCGTTGCTGGCGATGAAGTTGGCAGCACAGTTGAGTCGGGTTTTAGAGCGTCAGGTGACGCCGGGGCAGATTATGGTGGCCTCTACCGTTGAACAACTGAGCGCTCTGTTGGAGAGCACTGATGATGAACAGTCGCAGCGTCTGGGATTTGAGGCACTGCTGCCGCTGCGTGAAAGTCACGGCCCAGCGCTGTTCTGTTTTCATCCGGCGTCGGGTTTTGCCTGGCAGTTTAGCGTGCTGTCGCGATATCTCAGCCCGCAGTGGTCGATTATAGGTATTCAGTCGCCACGACCGGATGGGCCTATGCAGACGGCGGAAAACCTCGACGCGGTATGCGAACATCATCTGGCAACGTTGCTCAGTCAACAGCCTCACGGACCTTACTATTTATTAGGTTATTCGCTGGGCGGCACGCTGGCACAGGGGATCGCCGCGCGCTTACATGCCAGAGGAGAGACGGTTGCATTCCTCGGGCTGTTGGATACCTGGCCGCCGGAAACGCAAAACTGGCAAGAAAAAGAGGCTAATGGGTTGGATCCAGCGGTACTGGCGGAGATCGAGCGTGAACGCGAAGCGTTTCTGGCGGCGCAGCAGGGGAATGCGTCAGAGGCTTTATTTAACGCAATCGAAGGCAACTACGCCGATGCGGTTCGCCTGCTTACCACGGCGCACAGCGTGCCGTTTGCAGGTCACGCCACGCTTTTCGTCGCTGAGCGCACGTTAGTACCGGGTGTGAGTCCTGAGCGCAGTTGGTCGCCGTGGATATCCAGCCTGGATGTATACCGCCAGGATTGCGCGCATGTTGATATTATTTCCCCCACCGCGTTTGAGGCGATAGGACCTGTAATAAATACACTGATTAATAAATCTGTGTAACAAGACGAATATTGCTATCGCGGTGATCGAATAATTCCATAATGTAAAAAATATGTTATGGAATTGTTCTTTTTTGTGCGGTGCAAGGTGATGAAAGGGGTGAATAAATTCCGAATATAATTTTTGGTAGGGCGACAAGCACAAAGAATGTTTCGGATAATTCTGACTAGCTGGTAGACTTCTCCCACAGGAATGTTTTTCTTTTAGGAAAGTTTTCAGGTCACGCAACATGTCATCATTAAATATTAAGCAAGACAACGTTTCGGAAATTACTGCTTATCCTCAGCCAACGGCAAATGCAAACGAAATTGATTTAGTGAATCTAATCGAAATCCTATGGCGCGCCAGGACGAAAATTATAGCGACTGTTTTCGCCTTTGCCTGTGTGGGTATTCTGGTCTCTTTCCTGCTACCGCAAAAATGGACCAGCGAGGCCATCGTGACGCCGGCAGAATCGGTTCAATGGCAGGAGCTCGAGAATACGTTGACCAAATTGCGCGTGCTGGATATGGATATCAGCGTTAGCAGTGGTGATGTATTTAACCTGTTTATCAAAAAATTCCAGTCGCCTTCATTGTTAGAAGAGTATCTGCGTTCTTCACCTTACGTGATGGATCAATTGAAGGGCGCTGATATCGACGAAATGGATCTGCATCGGGCTATTGTCAGGCTTAGTGAGAAAATGAAAGCGGTCGACGCCAACCAAGGTAAGAAGAATGAAACCTCGCTGTATACCGCATGGACGTTGAGCTTTACCGCGCCGCAGGCCGAAGAGGCCCAGGCTGTACTGAAGGGATATATCCAGTTTATTTCTGATATTGTGGTGAAAGAAACGCTGGAAGATATTCGCAATAAATTGTCCATCAAAACCAGCTTCGAAAAAGAGAAACTGGAGATGGATCGCGTCAGGCTCAAGAATCAGCTGGAAGCAAATATTCAGCGCCTCAACTACTCACTGGAGATTGCCAATGCCGCCGGGATTAAAAAACCGGTTTATAGTAATGGTCAGGCGGTGAAAGATGACCCCGATTTCTCTATTTCACTGGGTGCTGACGGCATCGAACGTAAATTAGAAATAGAAAAATCAGTAACGGATGTTGCTGAAATTAACGGTGAATTACGTAATCGCCAATATCACGTTGAGCAGCTGTTAGCGATGAATGTGAGCGACGTAAAATTCACACCGTTTAAATATCAACTTTCACCTTCGCTGCCGGTGAAAAAAGATGGTCCGGCTAAATCAATGATCGTTATTCTGGCCGCATTACTGGGGGGAATGGTGGCGTGTGGTGGTGTTCTGTTGAACCATGCCATGATGTCGCGTAAGCAAAAAATGACGTTTATTGATCAGCAACTGGTGTGATGAATTGTCGTATGGCGGCAAGCTGGCCGCCATACTGTAACGCGTGTTATTTGTTGCGTCCAAGCGGCACCACCAACGGCGTTCCGGCAACCGGATCGTCGATAATCATACAGCGCAGTCCATAGATTTTTTCAATAAGCTGCGCGGTGACGATCTCCTTCGGTGCACCCTCGGCAATAATTTTTCCGTCACGCAGCGCGATCAGATGTGTTGCATACCGACAGGCCTGATTCAGGTCGTGCAAAACGGCGGCCAGCGTGTAGCCTTTTTCCCGATTTAGCTCACTCAGCAGTTCCAGCAGATCGATCTGATGGCTGATATCCAGCCAGGTGGTGGGTTCATCGAGCAGCATAATCGACGTTTCCTGCGCCAGCACCATCGCAATCCATGCACGCTGACGTTGTCCGCCGGAAAGGGTATCCACACTTTGTGATGCCAGGTGGGTGATACCCGTCGCCTGCATGGCGTTTGAGACCGCAATTTCATCCTCTTGCCGCCAGCGGGTAAACAGCGGCTGGTGCGGGTAGCGTCCGCGGGCAACCAGCTCCTGTACCGTAATATCCCCCGGCGTGGTGGCGTTTTGCGCCAGCAAACCTATTCTACGGGCGACTTCTTTGCTGGCATAGTGCTGAATATGCTCGCCGTCGAGCCAGACCTTGCCGTGCGCGGGCGTCATCAGACGACTCAGCGTGCGCAGTAATGTTGATTTCCCGCAGCCGTTTGGCCCGATAATCGCGGTGAAATGGCCGTTGGGAATCGACACATTGAGGTTTTCCGCCACGGTAAATTTGCCATAACCCAGCGTTAACTGGTCGCCACGCAAACGGGCTACTGATTCGATCATTTTTTGCGGGACTCCTGAATTAACAAGACGATAAGATAAATACCGCCGAGGCTTACGGTAACAACGCCCACCGGAAGCTGATAAGGCATAAACAGCTGTTGGGCGCATAAATCCGCCATCAGCAACAGCAACGCGCCGCACAGCGCCGACAGGGTTAATCCCCAGCGCGATGTACCGCTTATACGTCGCGCGATATGCGGCGCGACAAGAGCAATAAACGAGATAGGACCGGCCAGCGCGGTGGCGGCAGCGGTTAGTACCACCGCAACCAGCATCATCATTAGACGTGAACGCTCAACGCTGACGCCAAGCGCACAGGCGCTGTCATCACCCATTTCCAGTAAGCGCATCCGGCGTACCAGCAGCGCGGCGCATACCAGCATGATGATAATCAGCGGGGCAGACGGCCAGGTTTTGGCCCAGGTCAGGCCATTGAGCGATCCGGCGTTCCACAGCCCAGCCGTCAGCGCGGTTTCTAATGATGCTTTCAGCAGCAGCCAGGTGTTGAACGCCACCAGCATGGCGCGAATGCCGATACCGATAATAATCAGCCGGAAGGTGTCGATACCATTGCGCCAGGCGAGCGCCCAGACCACCAGAGAAGTCAGGATCCCACCCAGCATGGCTGCCAGCGCGATAGCGGTGAGATGCTGTCCGAACAGCACCATTGCCACCAGCACACCGCTCCAGGCCCCGGTGTTGAAACCCATCACATCCGGGCTGCCCAGCGGGTTGCGCATCAGCGACTGAAATATTGCGCCGCTCACGCCGAGCGCTGCGCCAATCAATAGCGCCATGAGCACGCGTGGCAAACGCCATTCGGTCACCACCAGCGTAATACTGCGCGGCGCATCGCCGAGCAGGGCGGCAATAATTTGCTGGGTTTCCAGCGTAACAACGCCGCTACGCAGGCTCCACAAACCCATGACGAGACAACCTGCAACCAGCAGCAGGCTGCTGATTATCAGGCGGCGGGAGAGGTGCATCATGCGCCACCTCCGCGCGATTTACGGCGTACCAGAAAGATAAGCACCGGTGCACCGATAAACGCACTGACTACCGACACGCGCAGCTCGCCGGGGACAATCAGGCGACCGATTATATCGGCAATCAGTAACAGAGAAGGCGTTGCCAGTAGGGTTACGGGCAGTGACCAGCGGTGATCCGCCCCCACCAGCCAGCGTGCCATGTGCGGCATCATCAGGCCGATAAAGGCGATAGGACCGACAATCGCGGTCGCACTGCCGCACAGTACGGTAATAACCAGCAGGCCAATAAACTGCGTGCGAGCAACTTTACTGCCAAGCGCGGTAGCGGTGTCGCTGCCGAGGCTCAGGCTATTCAGGGCGCGACTGAGGAACAGTGCGACAGCCGCGGCAATCAGTACCGGTACCAGCACAACCTTCAGCGTTTGCAGGCTGCGGATATCCAGTGAACCGGCCTGCCAGAAACGCAGCTGATCGTAAACGTCCGGGTTGAGCAGGGCGATGCCGGTGGATAATCCTTCCAGCACCGCGCCCAGCGCAACGCCCGCCAGCGTCAGACGCACCGGGCTTAACTGCCCGCCGCCCTGACTGCCGGTAAAAGCTACGATCAGCGACGCAGCCAGCGCACCGCAAAAGGCCATCAGCAGCTGCTCTTGCGCAGAGGAAAAGCCGAACAGCGCGGCCCCCAGCACAATAGCGAAGCTGGCGCCGGAGTTGACACCCAGAATGCCGGGATCGGCGAGAGGGTTACGCGTGAGCGTTTGCATAAGTGCGCCAGCCAGGCCCAGCGCGCCACCGGCGAGCAGCCCCGCCAGCGTGCGCGGCAGGCGCGCGTCCAGCACGATGGTGCAATCAGCACTTTGACAACTGCCGGTGAGCGCATCCAGCACCACGGAGGCAGGTAGCGACTTGGCGCCAATACCCAGACTTAATACCGTGGTGAGAACAAGTAATAACAATAGTCCGGGCACGGCGAAGGCACGTGTCGCGGAAACAGAGCATGACATATCAACTTCCCTGATAATGATAGTAATTATCGTTATCGATCTTATTTGGATATGTTAGCATGTGCAGCCATCGAATGGATATTGAAAAAGTACCTGGTAAGGCTCTGTAATGAATCGACAATCCTGGCTGCTCAATCTCAGCCTGTTAAAGACCCACCCAGCATTTCGCGCTGTCTTCCTCGCCCGTTTTATTTCTATTGTCTCTCTGGGGCTACTCGGCGTGGCGGTTCCGGTACAGATCCAGATGATGACCCAGTCGACCTGGCAGGTGGGGTTGTCGGTGACGTTGACCGGTAGCGCAATGTTTATTGGCCTGATGGTGGGCGGAGTGCTGGCCGACCGCTATGAGCGTAAAAAAGTGATCCTGCTGGCGCGTGGAACCTGTGGTATTGGCTTTATTGGCCTGTGTCTGAATGCGCTGCTGCCCGAACCGTCGTTGCTGGCGATTTATCTGCTTGGCTTATGGGACGGTTTCTTTGCCTCTCTGGGCGTGACCGCATTGCTGGCTGCGACGCCAGCGCTGGTTGGGCGCGAGAATTTGATGCAGGCTGGGGCGATTACCATGCTGACGGTGCGTCTGGGATCGGTAATTTCACCGATGCTTGGCGGGGTGCTGCTCGCGACTGGCGGCGTGGCCTGGAACTACGGACTGGCGGCGGCGGGAACCTTCATTACCTTACTACCGTTGCTGAGCCTTCCTGCGTTGCCGCCTCCGCCGCAGCCGCGCGAGCATCCGCTGAAATCGCTGCTGGCGGCATTCCGCTTTCTGCTTGCCAGCCCGCTGATTGGCGGCATTGCGCTGCTCGGTGGTCTGTTAACCATGGCGAGCGCCGTGCGTGTGCTGTATCCGGCGTTGGCGATTAACTGGCACATGTCGAGTGCGCAAATTGGCCTGTTGTATGCGGCTATTCCGCTAGGGGCAGCCGTGGGCGCATTGACTAGCGGACAACTGGCGCACAGCGTTCGCCCGGGACTGATTATGCTGGCATCGACCGTGGCTTCATTTCTGGCTATCGGCTTGTTTGGTTTGATGCCCGTCTGGCAGCTTGGTGTGGTTTGTCTGGCGCTGTTTGGCTGGTTGAGCGCGGTCAGCTCTTTGTTGCAGTACACCCTGTTACAGACGCAGACGCCGGAAGCGATGCTCGGACGAATTAACGGTTTGTGGACGGCGCAAAACGTCACCGGCGATGCGATTGGCGCGGCGTTGTTAGGTGGTCTGGGCGCGATGATGACGCCGGTTGCTTCGGCAAGCGTGAGTGGATTCGGGCTGGTGATTGTCGGTCTGCTACTGCTGCTGTTGTTGGGAGAAGTACGCCGATTCCGGCAGGTCCCCGTGAATGTCTGATCGCGTTGTGCTCTAAGGTTGTAGGCCGGATAAGGCGTGAGCCGCATCCGGCGCTGACCATTAAAAGAGAGCTGACAGACGTTGCAGCAGCAGCGTGGCGCTGTAGTAGTCGAGACGGAAGGTTTCCGTACCCAGGGCGTAAACGCGTTTATTCTGCACGGCTGGCAGATGCGCCAGAAGCGGATTGGCGTAAATAGCGTCGGCATCTTTGCTGTCGCCAGCAAACAGGAACAGCGCTTCGCCGTTCAGGCCTGCCGCCAGGTTCTCACCGCCAAGCTGGATGATATCGTGGCGTTTGCCCTGACTCTGGCTGGTGTGCAAGTTGGCAGGCAGCGTTGCCAGCGTGAACCCTAACTGCTCCATCAGCTTGCCTTGCGCTGACTCAGGCGTCCACAGGTTGGCGCTGTGCGCCGCTGCGGTATATACCAGCGCGCTGACCGGCTGTGGTGGCAGGGTAATATGTTGCTTAACCGCCTGAAGTTGCTTATCAAACTCGGCAATTCGCGCAACTGCCTGTTGCTCCTGACCGGTAATTTCACCTAACTGGGTCAGCAGCGACTGCCAGCTTTTATCGTCGTAATTAATGATGAGCGTTGGCGCAATGGTGGACAGCTGATCGTATAGCGCGAGGGCAGAATCTCCCCCAGTGGCGCTTACGAGAATCAGATCCGGCATTTGAGCTGCGACGGCTTCGGCGCTCGGTTCGCCGATATACAGGCGGCTCAGTTTGCGTTCTTTTGCCACTTCGCTCCACTGGCGTAAAAAGCCCTGCGCATCGCCGATGCGATTGTTCGGGGTAGTGGCACCGCTGGCAATGACCGGGGCATCAATCGCCAGCAGCGAGCCGGTGAGGGTCACGCTGGTGGAGACAATTCGCTGTGGTTTATGTTCCAGCGTATGCGTGCCGCGGCTGTCAGTAACCTGACGCGGCCAGTCGGCGGCGTGACCTGAAGAAATTCCTGAAAGAGATAAACCTGCCAGTAAGAGCACGGTGCGGCAAAAAGAGGGGAGACTCACGAATCGGCTTCCTGTTATCAGTATAAGTAATGCTTCTCATTTTCATTGTTAGCGAGCAAGGATGCAAGCCAAAGTCGCACATTGTGCTACCACAAGAGTTGACATACCGTCGCTTTACTTTTAGGTTAGCGACCGAAAATATAAATGATAATCATTATTAGAGCCTTTATCATTTTTGGAGGATGATATGGATACGTCACTGGCCGAGGAAAAAACGCAGACTATGCCGACGCTCGCTCCCGACAGTTTTTTCTTTATGTCGCCGTACCGTAGTTTTACGACGTCAGGATGCTTCGCCCGCTATGCGGAACCGGCAATTGATGGCGATTCGCCAGACAGCCCTTTCCAACAAAAAATGAACGCACTGTTTGCTGATGCCAAATCGCAAGGCATCGCGAACCCTGTCATGGTCGGGGCGATTCCCTTTGATACTCGCCAGCCATCATCGCTGTTTATTCCCCAATCGTGGCAGAGCTTCTCTCGTACGGCGAAGCAGCAATCATCACGTTACTTTACCGCGCATCAGTCGCTGAACGTCGTTGAACGTAAATCGATCCCGGAACAGGACTTTTTTGAAGATATGGTCGCCCGGGCGGCTGCGCTGACGTCCACTCCGGAAGTCGACAAAGTGGTGTTGTCACGCCTGATCGATATCACCGCCGATGCCAATATTGACAGTGGTGCGCTGCTGGAGCGTCTGGTGGCGCAAAACCCGGCGAGCTACAACTTCCATGTACCGATTGAAGACGGCGGCGTATTGATTGGTGCCAGCCCGGAACTGTTACTGCGCAAAGAAGGCGATCGTTTCAGTTCTCTGCCGCTGGCGGGCTCTGCACGTCGTCAGCCTGATGATGTGCTGGATCGCGAAGCAGGGATCCGCCTGCTGGCATCTGAGAAGGACCGCCATGAGCACGAACTGGTGACGCAAGCGATGAAAACGGTATTGCGCGATCGCAGCCGTGAACTGCAACTGCCTTCTTCTCCGCAGCTGGTTACCACGCCGACGCTCTGGCACCTCGGCACGCCGTTTGAAGGTAAAGCTAACCCGCAGGAAAACGCCCTGACGCTGGCGTGCCTGCTGCATCCGACGCCTGCGCTGAGCGGCTTTCCACATCAGGTTGCGCGCAAGCTTATTGCCGAGCTGGAGCCGTTCGATCGCGAACTGTTCGGCGGCATTGTCGGCTGGTGTGATGCCGAAGGTAACGGTGAGTGGGTAGTGACGATCCGCTGTGCGAAGCTGCTGCGCAATCAGGTACGTTTCTTTGCCGGAGCAGGAATTGTTCCAGCCTCTTCCCCGGTTGCGGAATGGCGCGAAACGGGGGCTAAGCTCTCCACGATGTTGAATGTTTTTGGACTGCACTAAGAGCCTTGTGGACTGGTTTTAAGGAGCAATAATGAGTATTCCTTTCACCCGCTGGCCGGAAGAGTTTGCCCGCCGCTATCGTGAAAAAGGTTACTGGCAGGATTTGCCGCTGACCGACATTCTGACCCGTCACGCCGACAGCGAGCATACGGCGGTAATTGATGGTGAACGCCATCTGAGCTATCGCCAACTGAATCAGGCCGCTGACAATCTTGCCTGCAGCTTGCGTCGCCAGGGGATCAAACCCGGCGAAACCGCGCTGGTACAACTGGGCAATGTGTCTGAGCTGTATATCACCTTCTTTGCGTTACTCAAGCTGGGCGTAGCTCCGGTGCTGGCTCTGTTCAGCCATCAGCGTAACGAACTTAACGCCTATGCCAAACAGATTGAGCCGGCACTGCTGATTGCCGATCGCCAGCATACGCTGTTTAGCGGCGACGATTTTCTTAACGCTTTTGTGGCCGAACACAATTCAGTGCGCGTGGTGCAACTGCGCAACGATGAAGGTGAACATAATCTGCAAACGGCGATAAACCAGCCTGCGACAGATTTTACTGCTACGCCATCGCCTGCTGATGAGGTGGCGTACTTCCAGCTTTCTGGGGGGACGACCGGGACGCCAAAGCTGATTCCTCGCACTCATAACGATTACTACTACAGCGTGCGTCGCAGCAATGAGATTTGCCGCTTCACCGGGGAAACGCGTTATTTATGCGCAATCCCGGCGGCGCATAACTACGCCATGAGTTCGCCAGGCGCGCTGGGCGTATTCCTGGCCGGTGGCACTGTAGTACTGGCGGCTGACCCGAGTGCCACTCTGTGTTTCCCGCTGATTGAACAGCATCAGGTTAACGTCACGGCGCTGGTGCCACCTGCGGTGAGCCTGTGGTTGCAGGCGATTGCGGAGTGGGGCAGCAATGCGCAACTGGCTTCGCTGAAACTGCTTCAGGTCGGTGGCGCGAGACTTTCCGCCACGCTTGCGGCACGTATTCCAGCCGAGATTGGCTGCCAGTTGCAGCAGGTCTTCGGCATGGCGGAAGGGCTGGTGAACTACACCCGTCTGGACGACAGTCCTGAGCGCATCATCAATACCCAGGGTCGCCCGATGTGTCCCGATGATGAAGTCTGGGTAGCAGACGCTGACGGCAACCCCTTAGCCCAGGGAGAGACCGGACGCCTGATGACGCGTGGTCCGTACACCTTCCGCGGTTATTTCAAAAGTCCTGAGCATAATGCCAGCGCCTTTGACGCCAACGGCTTTTACTGTTCCGGCGATCTGATCGCTATCGATCCGGATGGTTACATCACCGTTCAGGGGCGTGAAAAGGATCAGATCAATCGCGGCGGGGAGAAGATCGCCGCTGAAGAGATTGAAAACCTGCTACTGCGCCATCCAATGGTGATCCATGCCGCGCTGGTCAGTATGGATGACGAACTGATGGGCGAGAAAAGCTGTGCCTGGCTGGTGGTGAAAGAGCCGCTGCGCGCGGTGCAGGTGCGCCGTTTTCTACGCGAACAGGGCATAGCGGAATTCAAATTACCCGATCGTGTTGAGTGCGTTGAGTCATTACCGCTGACTCCAGTGGGGAAGGTAGATAAAAAACAATTACGTCAGTGGCTGGCATCACGTTCACTGGCCTGAAGGAGAAATAGAAATGGCAATTCCTAAACTGCAGGCTTATGCGCTACCAACGGCGCTCGATGTTCCGGTGAACAAAGTCGACTGGGCATTTGACCCTGAACGCGCCGCGCTGCTGATCCACGACATGCAGGATTATTTTATCGGCTTTTGGGGCGATAACTGCCCGATGATGGAGCAGGTCGTCGCGAACATCGCCGCGCTGCGCCAGTACTGCAAAGAGCATAACATTCCGGTGTATTACACCGCTCAGCCGAAAGAACAGAGTGATGAAGACCGCGCTCTGCTCAATGATATGTGGGGACCGGGCCTGACGCGTTCCCCGGAACAACAAAAGATCGTTGAGGCGCTGGCGCCGGATGAAGCGGATACCATTCTGGTGAAATGGCGTTATAGCGCATTTCATCGTTCCCCGCTGGAACAGATGCTCAAGGAAACCGGGCGTAATCAACTGATCATTACCGGGGTGTATGCGCATATCGGCTGTATGACCACCGCAACGGACGCCTTCATGCGTGACATCAAGCCGTTTATGGTTGCCGATGCGCTGGCGGACTTTAGCCGTGACGAACACCTGATGTCGCTGAAATACGTGGCGGGACGTTCCGGGCGTGTGGTAATGACCCAGGAATTATTGCCGACACCGGTCCCGACCAGTAAAGATGCGTTGCGCAGCGTTATTCTGCCGTTGCTGGATGAGTCTGAAGAGCCGATGGATGACGAAAACCTGATCGACTACGGGCTGGATTCTGTGCGCATGATGGCGCTGGCGGCGCGCTGGCGTAAGGTTCATGGTGACATTGATTTCGTGATGCTGGCGAAAAAACCGACCATTGACGCATGGTGGGCGCTGCTCTCCCGCGAGGTGAAGTAATGGCTGGATTTGATTTTGCCGGGAAAACCGTCTGGGTAACCGGCGCGGGTAAAGGGATTGGCTACACCACGGCGCTGGCGTTTGCGAATGCTGGCGCTGAGGTGACAGGATTCGATTGCGAATTTCCTCAGGATAACTACCCGTTTGCGACCGAAGTGCTGGATGTGGCGAATGCCGGACAGGTAGCTGAAGTGTGCCAGCGCGTCCTCAAAGTGCGCGAGCGTTTGGATGTGTTGGTCAATGCCGCAGGTATTTTGCGTATGGGGGCCACCGATGCGTTGAGCGTTGAGGAGTGGCAGCAGACGTTTGCGGTTAACGTTGGTGGGGCGTTCAATCTGTTTCAGCAGACGATGGCGCAGTTTCGTCGCCAGCAGGGCGGGGCGATCGTGACCGTCGCGTCGGATGCGGCGCACACGCCGCGTATCGGCATGAGTGCTTACGGTGCGTCAAAGGCCGCGTTGAAAAGTCTGGCGCTGACCGTCGGACTTGAATTGGCGGGTAGCGGTGTGCGCTGTAATGTGGTGTCGCCAGGCTCGACCGACACCGATATGCAGCGCACGCTGTGGGTTAGCGATGACGCGGAGCAACAGCGTATTCGTGGATTTGGCGAGCAGTTTAAGCTCGGGATTCCGCTGGGGAAAATCGCCCGGCCGCAAGAGATCACCAACACTATTTTATTCCTCGCCTCCGATCTGGCCAGCCACATTACGTTACAGGATATCGTGGTGGACGGCGGTTCCACGCTGGGGGCATGACGATGATCTGGAAGCGTCATTTAACGCTGGATGAACTCAATGCCACCAGTCAGAACACGATGGTGGCGCATTTAGGCATGGTCTACACCCGGCTGGGGGATGATGTGCTGGAAGCCGAAATGCCGGTGGATAGCCGCACGCATCAGCCATTTGGCCTGCTGCACGGCGGCGCATCCGCGGCCCTGGCGGAAACGCTGGGTTCGATGGCAGGTTATCTGATGACCCGCGACGGGCAGTGCGTGGTGGGGACGGAACTCAACGCCACGCATCATCGGGCGGTATCGCAGGGGAAAGTGCGCGGCGTTTGTCAGCCGCTGCATCTTGGGCGTCAAAATCAAAGCTGGGAAATTGTTATCTTTGATGAGCAGGGGCGACGCTGTTGCACCTGCCGCTTAGGTACTGCGGTGATGGGGTGAGGTCACCCGGTAAAGTAAAATGAAATTGCAGAGTTAACAGGTAAATGAAGTGATCTAGTTAACAATGCAATGTAAATACTCAGTGATATTTCGGGTTTGCATGGTTGTCGGGTTGTTAAATTCAGAAAAGATGTTATAGAAACAAAATGTAACATCTCTCTGGATCGGACAACGGATAACAACTATGAACAAATCAGGGAAGTACCTCGTCTGGACAGTGCTCTCCGTTATGGGAGCATTTGCCCTCGGCTATATCGCATTAAATCGTGGTGAACAGATCAACGCGTTGTGGATAGTCGTGGCGTCGGTCTGTGTCTACCTTATCGCTTATCGTTTCTACGGCCTGTACATCGCGAAAAATGTACTGGCGCTTGACCCGACGCGTATGACGCCAGCCGTGCGCCATAACGACGGTCTGGATTATGTTCCCACCGATAAAAAAGTGCTGTTTGGTCACCATTTTGCGGCAATTGCCGGAGCGGGTCCGTTAGTTGGACCGGTGCTGGCGGCGCAAATGGGCTATCTGCCGGGGATGATCTGGCTGCTCGCCGGGGTGGTACTGGCGGGTGCGGTGCAGGACTTCATGGTGCTGTTTGTTTCTACCCGTCGCGATGGTCGTTCCCTTGGCGAACTGGTGAAAGAAGAGATGGGTCCAACGGCGGGCGTTATTGCGCTGGTGGCCTGTTTTATGATCATGGTGATTATTCTCGCGGTACTGGCGATGATCGTCGTGAAAGCGCTGACCCACAGTCCGTGGGGAACCTACACCGTGGCGTTCACCATCCCGCTGGCGATCTTCATGGGGATTTATCTGCGCTATCTGCGCCCGGGCCGCATTGGCGAAGTGTCGGTCATCTGTCTGGTGTTCCTGGTGTTTGCCATTATTTCCGGCGGCTGGGTGGCTGAAAGCCCGACCTGGGCACCGTACTTTGACTTTACCGGCGTACAGCTGACGTGGATGCTGGTGGGCTACGGTTTTGTTGCCGCCGTCCTGCCGGTGTGGCTGCTGCTGGCCCCGCGTGATTACCTCTCTACCTTTCTGAAAATCGGCACCATTGTTGGTCTGGCAGTAGGGATTTTGATCATGCGTCCGACGCTGACCATGCCTGCGCTGACCAAGTTTGTTGACGGTACTGGCCCGGTCTGGACCGGTAACTTGTTCCCGTTCCTGTTTATTACCATTGCCTGTGGTGCGGTATCTGGCTTCCATGCGCTGATCTCCTCCGGTACCACGCCGAAGATGCTGGCGAATGAAGGGCAGGCCTGCTTTATCGGCTACGGCGGAATGCTGATGGAATCCTTTGTCGCCATTATGGCGCTGGTTTCCGCGTGCATCATCGATCCGGGCGTGTACTTTGCGATGAACAGCCCGATGGCGGTGCTGGCTCCTGCGGGGACGGTGGACGTAGTGGCTTCTGCGGCACAGGTAGTCAGCAGTTGGGGCTTTGCCATTACGCCAGACACCCTGCATCAAATCGCCAATGAAGTGGGTGAGCAATCCATCATCTCCCGCGCAGGTGGTGCGCCGACGCTGGCCGTCGGGATGGCGTACATTCTGCACGGCGCGCTGGGCGGCATGATGGATGTGGCGTTCTGGTATCACTTCGCCATTCTGTTTGAAGCGTTGTTTATTCTGACGGCGGTAGATGCCGGTACACGCGCCGCGCGCTTTATGCTGCAGGACTTGCTGGGCGTGGTATCACCGAGCCTGAAACGTACCGATTCGCTGCCTGCAAACCTGCTGGCTACAGCGCTGTGTGTGCTGGCCTGGGGTTACTTCTTACACCAGGGCGTGGTTGATCCTCTGGGCGGTATCAATACCCTGTGGCCGCTGTTTGGTATCGCTAACCAGATGCTGGCCGGTATGGCGTTGATGCTCTGTGCTGTGGTGCTGTTCAAGATGAAACGCCAGCGCTACGCATGGGTGGCGCTGGTGCCAACGGCCTGGCTGCTGATTTGTACCCTGACCGCTGGCTGGCAGAAAGCGTTTAGCCCGGATGCGAAAATCGGCTTCCTGGCTATCGCCAACAAGTTCCAGGCGATGATCGACAGCGGTAACATTCCGGCGCAGTACACCCAGTCGCAGCTGACGCAACTGGTGTTTAACAACCGCCTGGATGCGGGTCTCACCATCTTCTTCATGGTCGTCGTTGTGGTGTTGGGTCTGTTCTCCATCAAAACTGCGCTGGCAGCATTGAAAGAGGACAAACCAACTTCGAAAGAGACACCGTACGAGCCGATGCCTGAGAATGTCGAAGAGATCGTGGCGCAGGCGAAAGGTGCGCACTAATATTCTCTTAACCAACGAGCCCTCTCCTGAACGGGGAGGGCGTTTGTACGACAGGGAAACACTATGTTTGAAACACTCGCCAAAGCCGGGAAGTATTTAGGTCAAACCGCCCGATTAATGATAGGTGTGCCGGATTACGACAACTATGTTGAACATATGCGCGTCACGCATCCGGACCAGACGCCAATGACCTACGAAGAATTTTTCCGTGAGCGCCAGGATGCACGATATGGCGGGAAAGGTGGCGCGAAGTGCTGTTGATTTTTTGCCGGATGGCGCTGACGCTTATCCGGCCTACAACATCGTATTGGCGTAATTTGTCGTCGTAGGCCTGATAAGGCGAAGCCGTCATCAGGCAACCCGCACCATAATCACACCGTAAACGACTCTACCTTTTCGAATGCTGCGCGCAGTGTCTCCGGCGTTAACGTTACCGGCAGGGCGTGAATGGACTCCACCGGGCGCAGAGTGTGCGCAATCACTTTGTCGATTTCGGCGCGGTTATTGATGTCCACTTCCAGTTGAGCTAATCGGGTTGGCAGGTTGAATCGCTGATAAGCGGTAATTAACTGCGCCAGCACATCATCTTGTCCCAGCAGCGCGCTCTGCACCAGGATGCCGTACGCCACTTTGGTGCCGTGTAAAAACTTCTCAGTTTGTGGAAGGACGGTCAGGCCGTTGTGAACAGAATGCGCCGCCGCCACGCGGGTGTAGCGCTCGCCCAGACCACCAACCATACCGCCTCCGGCAATAATCGCATCCACCACATCGCAAAACGTGCGGCTTAGCGTGCCTTGTTGTTTGTCTGCCAGCGCCTGCTCGCTGCTTTCCAGCAGGATGTCGCGGATGGTCTGCGCGGCTTGAATACCCAGACGTACTGTCAATGGCAGTGTTTCCGGCTGAGGTGCGAGCACGACGGCTTCATACCACTTTGCCAGCGTGTCGCCGATCCCCGCCAGTAAGTATTCTTCTGGCGCATTGAGAACGATCTCGGGTTCGACCAGCACGAGGAAATTCGCGTCAGCGAAAATTTCGAAATGTAGAGCCTGGCCCGCATCGTTATACCAGACGGAGAGCGGCGTCCAGGCAGCGCAGGTCGCCGCGATAGTAGGAATACCGACAAACGGCAGATCCAGACGACGGGCCAACGCTTTAGCTGTGTCGAGCAATGTACCGCCTCCCACGCCAATCACCACACTGCGATCCTCTCCCGACTCTTTTGCCAGTTGAGCAACATCGGTTTCGCTGCAATGTCCCGTAAACAGCAGGCGTTTAGCCTCGGCAAGATGAAAAGCCTCTGGCAGGTAAGGGCGGGCTGCATCGATGGCGCGTTCACCATAAACCCACACGGCGCGTGAAAGTTGGTCGGCAGAGAAAAAATCGTTGAGTCTTACCAGGCTGCCAGGATGGGAAAAATAGTTGGCCGGGCCGGTGACGACGCGAATTTCGGTATTACTCATGTTGTGTTGTCCTTTTGGCTGTCCTGTCCAGGCAGGTTATTTTTATATAGACGTCTGAACGTCTTGATTGCCAAATACTAGCATCGTGCTATAGTGGCTTCAACCACAACATCACACGCTGGGATAACAATAATGAGTAATAACCCGCTGATTCCGCAAAGCAAACTGCCTAATCTGGGCACTACTATCTTCACGCAAATGAGTGCGCTGGCGCAGCAGCATCAGGCCATTAACCTCTCGCAGGGGTTTCCTGATTTTGACGGTCCACTCTTTTTGCAAGAGCGTCTGGCGTATCACGTCGCGCATGGCGCAAACCAGTATGCGCCGATGACGGGCGTGCAGCCGCTGCGCGAAGCTATCGCGGATAAAACGGCAGACCTGTACGGCTATAAACCTGACGCGAATAGTGAAGTGACCATCACGGCGGGAGCCACAGAAGCATTGTATGCCGCGATCACTGCGCTGGTGCGCCCTGGTGATGAGGTGATTTGTTTTGACCCGAGCTACGACAGCTATGCGCCTGCGGTTGAATTATCCGGCGGTGTGGTTAAACGTATCGCCCTGCAACCACCGTCTTTTCGCGTCGACTGGCAGGCGTTTGGTGCCTTACTCAGCGACCGTACCCGATTGGTTATCCTGAACACGCCGCATAACCCTTCTGCCACTGTGTGGCATCACGCCGATTTCGACGCGCTATGGCAGGCGATTAAAGAACGCGAGATCTTTGTCATCAGCGACGAAGTTTATGAGCATATCTGTTTCGCCAAACAGGGGCATGCCAGCGTGCTGGCACATTCAGAGCTGCGGGAACGCGCTGTTGCTGTTTCATCGTTTGGTAAGACCTACCACATGACCGGCTGGAAGGTCGGATACTGCGTTGCGCCAGCCGCCATTAGCGCTGAGCTACGAAAAGTGCACCAGTATCTGACGTTTTCCGTTAACACGCCGGCTCAGCTCGCACTGGCGGATATGCTACGAGACGATCCGGCACACTATCGCGAACTGCCCGCGTTTTATCAGAAAAAACGCGACGTGTTGGTGAACGCGTTGCGTGACAGCCGACTGGAAATTCTGCCGTGTGAAGGCACGTACTTTTTACTGGTCGATTACAGCGCCGTTTCCTCGCTTAACGACGTGGAGTTTTGCCAGTGGCTGACCACTGAAGTGGGCGTTGCGGCAATCCCGCTGTCGGTGTTCTGCGCCGATCCTTTCCCGCATAAACTGATTCGCCTCTGTTTTGCCAAGCAAGAATCGACGCTGTTAGCGGCAGCCGAGCGCCTGGTTTCGCTGTAGCTATTTCACGGTCCAGGCTTTGGAGAATCGACGGTCGGCAAACAACGCTTGCAGGCCGTTGATTTGCTTCAGGCGTAACACCTCGTCGCTGTCCATACCAAGATCCTTGCCAATTCTTTCTTCACTCCATCCCAGTTGCGATAGCTCGCGGACAATCTCGGACATGGCGTGGATTTGATGACGCCCGCGAGCGCGGTTGTGGCGAATGGTTGCCGCCATACGCTCATGGCGTTCGCGTTCTAAACAGGCAACCGGCAGATATCCTTTCAGCCTGGGCCTCAGTGAGGCTTTGGCTTTACCTAACTCGTGGCGGTGGAAACCGTCGACAATTTCGTATTCTTCAGCCGTTGAGTGAACCACTACAATGGGCTGCGTAAACCCGTCAGCCTCGAGGGACTTCAGCAGCAGCTTTTTCTCCGGTGGCGCAACGTTATTGGGGTTATAGTCATTGGGTGAAATATGATCATTTTTAACCCAAAGTACGCAATCTACGGGCTCCTCGCGGAAGGGACTGACGCTGTGTATTGCCTTTCTGAATTCATTTATGGCTTCAATTCTCTCTGGTTCTGATAAACCAGAAAGAAAGTCGAGGAGTTCCTGAGTTAATCGTTGTTGCATAAGAGTCCCCATTCCTGGCGTTTTGTTTTCATGCGCTCATTGTAACGTTGATAGTTTTTGGGTTTCGTTGGACTAAATGAGAGAGCCCGGCACCAATAGTCGTTATTCAGCAGGACCTTGCAGATACGCCGCCACGACGGAATATCCACTGAACCAATATCTCTTTCCTGGGTTTGTGGGATATTCTCCATGCCTTTTTTCTTATACCACTGTAAATAGACGGCGATTTTATTGCGGTAATGTTCAGCGGTCGTTTCCGGCATACTCTTCAATAACAGCATGGCGTATTCCTGCCAGCTTAAATGTTCGGGTTTTAATATTTTGCGGTGACCGTAAAAATGGTTGTCCTGACCAGCATATATCCCGCCACTTTTTACCCCGCTGACGCGGGAGCACATCATTGCCCAGCGTTCAGGCTCAATAACATGGTAAAGCCACAGCCCCTGGCGTTGTTCTGGCCCAAACGGTTCGCAGATACGCATGTATCGAGTGGGAACCCCCGCCTGATACATCAGGTTGTACAGGGGATTACAAGGGAGTCTTGATTTCGCAAACCACGTCCAGATGTCGGCGGTTTTCCAGTCATAAATGGGATAAATATACCAGGTATGCCCGCCGGGGGCGCTGGTGGTCCAGGGTTTATCATCGGCAAAACGCTGTTTTTTCGAGTTCGCAATGGCGACGAAGCGATTATATGACTCGTCGGCACGGATCCCGACCATCATGGCGGCCGGTCGTTTCTGCGAAAACCAGTCAGCGAACTCACGAACAAATTGCTCGAAAGTCATACCGGGTTGGTAGAAAGAGAAATATTCGGGATCGGTAATGGCATCTGCGGGTGGTTGGCGTACCCATTGAGTGCCCGGCTCCCAGCATTGCCATTCAGGCTGAAATTGTGACAGTGAATTTTGCGTCGTCAGCGGCAATGCAACCCAATAAAATTCTTCGATGACATCGGAATAATTCTCGCGTAGCGCCTGGACATAGTCGATAGTGCAGGAAAACTGAACCTCCCAGTCGATAAATAAGACGTTTATTTTTTTCTGTAACTGGCGGGCAATGGCGGCAGTCAGATGTAACATCAACCCCGAATCTTTACCTCCAGAGAAAGAAACGCAGACACGCGGTAGAGTCTCAAGCGTCCAGGTAATGCGTTCCTGAGCGGCTTCGAGAACATTCTGGTTTAACGGTATTTTATAAACAGACATATCACATCCATATCCGAATTTTATTTTATACTAAAATAAATGCCTGCAATAAAGTATGCCAATCTTTAAAATATGCAACGCCTAAAGAAACATTTATAATGTAAATGTGTTTGCGTTTTATATTCTAAAAATGGATTTGTCATACTGTTGATGATGTGGGTTGTTGATTTTCAGATGTTATTATATTGATATATTTTGCGAAATTTTTATTACTAAGTGAGGCACGATTGTACATTAAGTATAATCTGATTGATGGGATTTTGAAATCTATATTGATTTCTTTTAAATTAAGTCTGGCAGCATGGAATTCATAACTAAGTTTTGGGATTATACCAATAATATCTGTACTGGAAATTACATTAATAATTGACGTCATAGAGTCGCTACTAAAGCCAGTTTTACGATTAGTTAGTAAGGCGTTGGCTTGTGCTTGATACTCTTTAATACCCTCTTCCTCTGTAAGATACAAAGTAAATTGTTCCTCCAATATTTGTGTAAGGGTAGCAGATTCATTCATTCTGGGGTGATTACTGCTACATGTTAAAACACACTCAATAGTTTTAAATAGCGTACATACAATAGACCTGTTATATACGGGAGCGGTAGTGATGATTAAATCTGCTTTCCTGTATGCGAGGATGTTCTCTGCAGTATCGGCAGTCATTATTATGTCGTGATGTTCAACTTCGACATTTGAATTTTGCCTTAGCGTATTGATTAACTCAATTACCCCTAAGTTAATAGTAATTTGCGGACTGTAAATGACAAATTTCTTCTTCAGGCTGGAACCATGCATAATATTAATGGTTTGTTCCAGCGTATTCAGATTCTGCTCAAGGTGATGATGAAGGTTGATCCCGGTTACGGTAGGCGTGATGCCTTTACCTGAGCGAATAAACAGAGGGTCGTTAAATTGCGTACGCAGTCGCTGTAATGACTGGCTGACGGCTGAAGGGGTGATATACAGTGTTGCCGCAGCTTTACTGATGCTCAAATGTTGATAAATACATTCAAAAATTACCAACAGGTTAAGATCGAATTTTTTGAGGTCATAGAGGTTAGCCATGCATACCTTCCTGTGATGGTAATGTATAGGATAATTCAATTGTTGAATAATTTAAATTCTAATCATTCTTAGAATTTATGTTTATGGCTTAATGAATAATTAACTTAAACTAAAATAACACAGATTGCTTGATGGTTACGATAAAAATACATTTTAAAGAGTGATTGAAATGAGAACGATAACAATCACTCATTCTGTAACCTTTATTTATTCCCCATAATAATATTTAATTTTTCCTTATCGGGTAATCCCACTTCCTGTTGTAACGTATCGTCTTTGCTCATGTAGTAGATCGCGGGCGTCACATTAGCACCTAAATCATCCATGAGTTTTTGGTTGATATTCAGTACCTTCATCTGTTCAGGATGGACCGAAGTCGGGATTTCCAGCTTCATTTTCCCACCGGAGGCTTCATAGTCATGCCAGGTTTTAGCCGGATCTTTGGTTGCCAGAATTGCCGCAGCAGTGGCCGGGCTTTCGGGTTTTATGACGCCAACCAGTAATGTACGCAACTGAACTTTACCGGAATCTACCCATGGGCGCGCCTGCTGCCAGAACTGTTTGCAATAAGGACAGAAGGGATCGGCAAACACGTAGACGATGACCGGGGCCTCTTTTTTCCCGTCCAGAATCCACGACGCTTTTTCCATTCGCTGCCACATCTCACGTCCGGCAGGGGCATAGATCTCTTTTTCTATGAGCGCATTACTGAGGTTTTCGCCTTTTTCATTATACATGTAGCCGGAGATGGCATGTTTACCGTCAGGCGTGACATAGATAGTGACCCCCATGTCCTGGTATTTTCCCAGATAGCCTTTCATTCCACCCGGTGCGTCGAAGGGCTTCAGGATGGTAATTCCCTGTTTCTCAATGGCTTTAACAGGGGCAGGGAGCTCCTCTGCGTGCACGATAGCGGGGAGAAGAGTTAAGAGTAAGGTGCGTTTAAACATTGATTTTCCTTATAAAATCAGCAGGAAAGTGGGCTTAATTGCAAAACCTATCACAGCCATAGGTAAGATCGACGGTCTGTCGATTGCCCTTTCTTTAGTTGGGTGATGTAATCCCCATCGCTGTTACGACCTTTGTTAAGGTAATGTAGAGCGCAACACATAGCCAGCTCTGCTGGCACTGACGTTACCTGCGGGTAGCTCGGGTAATGAGGCTCCCTGCAAAGGGGGCCTTTTTTACTTTTATCTTTAGGTTCACAACATGAGTTTGAGTGAGTTGTTAGTTAACGCTTATTGATTTGATAAAGGAAACGCATTAGCCCTGCGAAGAGATTTTCGTTAACTTATCTCTCAACGAAAACACGGAGGAAGTACAGATGTCTTTGATTAATACCAAAATTAAACCTTTCAAAAACCAGGCGTTCAAAAACGGTGAGTTCATCGAAGTAACCGAGAAAGATACCGAAGGTCGCTGGAGCGTCTTCTTCTTCTACCCGGCTGACTTTACTTTCGTATGCCCGACCGAGCTGGGTGACGTTGCAGACCATTACGAAGAACTGCAGAAACTGGGCGTAGATGTGTATTCCGTTTCTACCGACACCCACTTCACCCACAAAGCATGGCACAGCAGCTCTGAAACCATCGCAAAAATCAAATACGCGATGATCGGCGACCCGACTGGCGCCCTGACCCGTAACTTCGACAATATGCGTGAAGATGAAGGTCTGGCTGACCGCGCAACCTTCGTTGTTGACCCGCAGGGTATCATCCAGGCAATCGAAGTTACTGCTGAAGGTATCGGCCGTGATGCGTCTGACCTGCTGCGTAAAATCAAAGCCGCACAGTACGTCGCTTCCCACCCAGGTGAAGTTTGCCCGGCGAAATGGAAAGAAGGTGAAGCAACCTTAGCGCCATCTCTGGACCTGGTTGGTAAAATCTAAGTCGCATAGTTTGTAGGCCGGATAAACGTAGTGCATCCGGCATTCCACAGGCGCAAATTTGCGCCTGTTTCATTCCAGCACCATGACGCAAGTTGCATTAATGCAGTCCCGCAAAATCGGCTTGCATGATGATGTTTTCAGAGAGGGAAGAAGAATGCTCGACACAAATATGAAAACCCAGCTCAGGGCTTACCTTGAGAAACTGACCAAACCTGTTGAGCTGATTGCGACGCTGGATGACAGCGCTAAATCGGCAGAAATTAAGGAACTGCTGACTGAAATTGCTGAACTGTCAGAAAAAGTCACCTTCAAAGAAGACAATACTCTGGCGGTGCGTAAGCCATCGTTCCTTATTACCAATCCCGGTTCTCACCAGGGACCGCGTTTTGCCGGTTCTCCGCTGGGTCATGAGTTTACTTCTCTGGTGCTGGCGCTGTTGTGGACTGGCGGCCATCCCTCAAAAGAGGCGCAGACGTTGCTTGAGCAGATCCGCGATCTCGACGGTGATTTTGAATTTGAAACCTATTATTCGCTTTCCTGCCATAACTGCCCGGACGTGGTGCAGGCGCTGAACCTGATGGCGGTGCTGAACCCACGTATCAAGCATACGGCGATTGACGGCGGTACATTCCAGAACGAAATCACCGATCGTAACGTGATGGGCGTTCCGGCGGTATTTATGAACGGCAAAGAGTTCGGTCAGGGACGTATGACGCTGACTGAGATCGTGGCGAAAGTGGATACTGGCGCAGAAAAACGTGCGGCTGAAGAGCTGAATAAGCGCGATGCTTATGACGTGTTGATTGTCGGCTCTGGTCCTGCAGGTGCGGCGGCAGCGGTGTACTCTGCACGTAAAGGCATTCGCACCGGTCTGATGGGCGAGCGTTTTGGCGGTCAGGTTCTTGATACTGTAGATATTGAAAACTACATCTCGGTGCCGAAAACCGAAGGTCAGAAACTGGCAGGCGCGCTGAAAGCACACGTTGATGATTATGATGTTGATGTGATCGACAGCCAGAGCGCAAGCAAACTGGTCCCGGCAGCGCAGGAAGGCGGTCTACATCAGATTGAAACGGCCTCCGGCGCGGTGCTGAAAGCACGCAGCATTATCATCGCCACCGGCGCGAAATGGCGCAACATGAACGTTCCGGGCGAAGATCAGTATCGCACCAAAGGCGTAACCTACTGCCCGCACTGTGATGGTCCGCTGTTTAAAGGCAAGCGTGTTGCGGTGATTGGCGGCGGTAACTCCGGCGTTGAAGCGGCTATCGACCTGGCAGGTATTGTTGAACATGTGACGCTGCTGGAATTTGCTCCTGAAATGAAGGCCGACCAGGTGCTGCAAAATAAGCTTCGCAGTCTGAAAAACGTCGACATCATTCTGAATGCGCAAACGACAGAAGTGAAAGGCGATGGCAGCAAAGTTACTGGCCTGGAGTATCGTGACCGTGTGAGCGGCGATGTTCACAATGTGGAACTGGCAGGTATCTTTGTTCAGATTGGTCTGCTGCCGAACACCAACTGGCTGGAAGGTGCCGTTGAACGTAACCGTATGGGTGAAATCATCATCGATGCCAAGTGCGAAACCAGCGTGAAAGGCGTTTTCGCTGCCGGCGACTGCACAACCGTACCGTATAAGCAGATTATCATCGCGACAGGTGAAGGCGCGAAGGCTTCGTTAAGTTCGTTTGATTATCTGATTCGCACGACAGTAGCATAAAAAAAGTAAGACTCACCTGCACTATAAAAACCCCTGTCAGGCGTTAACCTGGCAGGGGTTTTCTTTATCAAATCAGTGGCTGTTAACGAACAACCAGCACTGGCAAAGTCGCGTGACGGACAACGCTGGAAGCGTTTGAGCCGAGCAGATGGGTGCTGATTGATGGGTTACGCGATCCAATGACAACGACATCCGCATTCAACTCTTCACCCAACTCGTTGACCACGTCACGTACGCTGCCAAAGCGGACATGTTGTTTAATACGGGAAGGATCGATGCTGAAGTGACCGACCATCGTTTGCAGACGGGTTTCCGCTTCGTGTTGCAGATGTTCTTCAAAACGACGGACATCGGCTGCAAAGCGGTGCAGGCTTAAGCTCGCTGAGCCTGGCAGCACATGCAGCAGATGGATAACCCCTTTATCCTGGGCCAGAAATTCTGCATGGCGAATAGCCTTGTCGCTCAGTTCCATTTCGAATACATCAACAGGCATTATGATTGTGTTGTACATAAACATTCTCCTTGTCATTACATGAACACATAACAGCATAGTATTAAAAATGATTCTGTCAGTCACGACACAGATTTATGTTTTGCGAACAGGAAAGAAAGCGAGGAGCAGGGAGATCTAACAGGAAAGAGGATGCGGATGCATCCCCTGTAAGATAAAGCGAGTGGCTTTGATAAGACAGAGTTAGCGCAGGTAGTCGCCTGCAGCTTCAGGCTGGTACTCAAGCTCGATAACTTCGAGGTGCGTTGAGGTCCCGCCTGGCAGTTCCCAGTGAATGGTATCACCAACGCGCAGCCCCAGAAGTGCAGCGCCGACAGGTGCCATTACCGAAAGCTGTGTGTTGCTGTCAGTCATAGTGGCCGGATACACCAGGGTACGCACACGGACTTCGCCATCACTCAGATTGCGGAATTTCACGCGGCTGTTCATGGTCACGACGTCGTGCGGCATGGTTTCTGGAGAACACATTTGGGCACGATCCAGCTCGGCGTTAAGGGCGTCGGCAATCGGTAAACCAGCAAACGCAGGTTGCTCCAACAGGCGGTCAATGCGTTCCGCATCGAGGTCGTTAATGATGATAGTTGGTCTGGACATTTATTACTCCATGTCGTCGATACTGCGGGTGCGCAGGTAAATAATCCCAAAAGAAAACCCTCACCGTCAGGCGGCAAGGGTTTAGCTTTTATGATGATACTGAGACTTACCCCATGTTTGAAGTGATTTAGTTCACATTCAGGTAAATCATCAATATTGTCGCATATGGTGTGATTTTAGCCGAAAAACGTGACCGTTCTCCAATTTGCATTATGCTTTTTAAGCGCTCGCTGCGGGCGCGTCAAACAACTCAGTGTTCCGCGACAGGAGATCTCATGAGCCAGTACGACAAACTTACCTTGAAAGACGGCAGCTATTTGCATTTTAAAGACTGGGGAAGTGGACAACCTATTGTGTTCAGTCACGGTTGGCCGCTGACGGCAGACGCGTTTGAAGATCAGATGCTGTTCCTTGGATCGAAAGGATTTCGTGTGATCGCCCATGACAGGCGTGGACATGGGCGTTCGGCCCAACCCTGGGATGGTCATCATATGGATCAGTATGCTGATGACCTGGCTGAACTTACCGCGCATCTCAATCTTAAAGATGCCGTACATGTTGGACACTCTACCGGCGGTGGGGAAGTGGCTCGTTATATTGGCCGGCATGGGACGCAGCGGGTGGCAAAAGCGGTGTTAATTGGCGCAGTGACGCCCATCATGATCAAGACTGACTTTAACCCAAATGGCGTGCCGAAAGAGGTATTCGATGGCATCCGTGAGGGGGTTGTGAACGATCGCGCCGCCTTTTTCTATGAGCTGACCGCTGCATTCTATGGCTACAATCGTCCTGGCGCAAAAGAGTCGAAAGCCGTTCGCGAAAGCTTTGTTGAACAAGGTTTACAAGGTTCCATCAAAGCATTGTACGACTGTATACACGCGTTTTCGGAAACAGATCTGCGTGAGGACCTCAAAAAGATGACCATCCCGACGCTGGTGATCCACGGTGATGACGATCAGATTGTCCCGTTTGAAACCTGTGGAAAGGTCGCGGCGGAAATACTGCCGGACTCGCAGTTGAAGGTATATGTCGGCGGCTCGCATGGCATTTGCACCACCCATAAGCAACAGATCAACGGTGACCTGCTCAACTTTATTCAGTCGTAATCGTTGGCAGATTGTTCTACGCTGATCTTCTTTTTCCAGGGGGATGAGCGAAGCATAATTTGTGCTGCGCTGACATTAACTTCAACAGGGAACGCTATGTATTTCTATCAACCGTCACAAGGACACGGCTTACCGCATGATCCGCTAAATGCCATCATTGGACCGCGCCCGATTGGCTGGATTGCGTCGCGTGACAGCAACGGTCGGCACAATCTGGCACCATACAGTTTCTTTAACTGTTTCAACTATCACCCGCCGATTATCGGTTTCGCCAGCAGCGGCTGGAAAGACAGCGTGCAGAATATTATCGAAACCGGTGAATTTGTCTGGAACCTGACGACTCTTGAGCTGGCCACTGCGATGAACGAAACGTCAGCCAGCTTGCCGCACGGTGAGGACGAGTTTTTTGCCGCCGGGCTTAGCAAGGCAGATAGCCGGATAGTCAACGTGCCGTGCGTGGCGCAAAGCCCGGTCAATTTTGAGTGTCGTTTATCGCAAACTCTGCAACTAACTACTGCTGATGGCTCACCGGTTGATACCTGGCTGGTGTTGGGGGAAGTGGTAGGCATTCACATAGATGAAACGCTCCTGGAAGACGGCATCTATCAGACGGCGAAAGCGAAGCCGGTGCTGCGTGCAGGTGGGCCAACGGCGTATTATTCGATCAGTGAAACACACCGTTTTGATTTAGTTCGCCCGGACGCCCGTGCAAAACGCTAAGTTTACGGACCGACGCCAGCTCGCAGCGTCGGTCGCAAGTTTCAGTATCCGACTTTGTCGATAATAAACTGTTTACCGCAGTTACCCGGATGCAGTTGCGGTAAGAATGACTGGGCAGATAACGTCTGGTTGATGTTGTCGGCTTTCAGGGATAACTGGATCTCAGTGAGATACGCTGGATTACCGTGGCAGCTTAGCTTCACAGCTTTGACGTTCTCTTTGCCCCAGCTTTTGGCAACGGCGGCGTCAAATGCGTTACGGCTGACGGTTTTGCCGTAGTTTTCCGCCAGGAATTTGCCCATCTCGCTGTTCTTAACCTCATTATTCAGCCGTACCATAGTGCCGAAGTATGTGTCGGGATCAAAACCGAAACACGCGCCATGTTTGGCATATTCGTAACGTTCCAGACAGGATCTCCCTCCAGCACTGGGCATTACAGCGCTGAGTTTTGCCGCGCTTTCCAGCGACAGTCCGGTTTCGGGGGCCGCGCATTTACGGCTTGCGCGGGCTTCAGGCAGGTTGGGAATGGGGCGAGTCGCGCAGCCAAAACGCATCCAACGGCGGTTGTCTACTCCACGGGCGGCAATGGATTTAGGCAGGCTGGGCCATAAACCGTGAACGGTCAGGAAATCCGCTTTGTCTGCGCTCTCTTTTTGCAAACGACATTCGTCAGGCTCCTGACGATTACGCTCGTGTTGGCTCTGACAAAATCCGGTTTGCCAGGAGAGAGCCAGCACGTAGCTGTCAAAATCAGCGTACTGTTTTGCCTGAAGTTCATCGGCCTGAGTTGCAGAAACTGGCAGCAGGAGTGCTGCCAGCAACGAAGAATAACGCCATGTTGATGTCATGATGATTTCGGACACTTATATAAATTCTGAATATCATCTATTTAATCATAAAAAATGCCAGTCAGGTTTAGCTGACTGGCATCATTTTCATCAGGCGTGAACCGGGATGATTAGCTCCACATTGCCAGAATCGGCCAGCCGACCAGCAGAAGCATAGCGATGTAGATAACGCCGAAGATAGCACCCAGACGCCAGTAGTCTTTGGACTTCACATAACCACAGCCGTAGATGATAACGCCAGGGCCTGTTGCATATGGAGTCAGACAGCCCATGATACCGATGGACAGTACCAGCAGGATACACAGGTGTTCCATCGGGACGCCCGGAATACCTTTACCGACGGCCAGAATAACCGGCAGCATGGTGGCGGTGTGAGCGGAAAGGCTGGCAAACAGGTAGTGAGCAAAGTAGAACACCAGTACCAGAACGATCACGGTCGCGTTAGGCGAGAAGCCTTCCAGGTGCGTGCTCATAGTGTTGGCGAACCAGTCGATGAAGCCTGAACGGGTTAAACCATTCGCCATAACGACCAGCGTGGCGAGGTTAACCAGAGTGTTCCATGCGCTGTTATAACGGGTAATGTCTTTCCACGGTACAACGTGCAGCGCCAGCATCAGGGAAACAGCCAGCAGGCCCACTGCGGTTGCATCAATCAGTTTACCACCGAAGACCCACAGACCCAGACTGAGCAATACCAGACCGATCAGCGTTATCTCTTTACGGGTCAGTTTACCCATGCCTTTCAGTTCATCACCGGCCCAAGCGGCAACTTCAGCACTGTGAGTAACTTCTGGTTTGTACAGAACGTATGACAGCCACGGAGCAACGATCAGCAAAATAATACCGACCGGCAGGAAGCTAAGGAACCACTGCAACCAGCTGATTTGAATACCGGCAATTTTGTTGACGAATTCCAGACCCAGTACGTTAGGTGCAGCGCCGGTCACGAACATCGAAGAGCTCAGACTGGTACTGATGACCATCATCCACATCAAATATCCACCGATACGGCGCGCGGAAGGATCGTTCGGGAATGATTTAAACAACGGCGGCAGGTTTTTGATTACCGGGAATACGGTGCCACCGGTACGCGCGGTGTTAGATGGAGTAAACGGTGCCAGCAAAATGTCGATGATAACAATCGCATAGCCAAGCGTCAGGGTACGTTTACCCATGAATTTCACCAGGAACAGCGCGATACGACGACCCAGACCGGTGACTTCATAACCCAGTGCGAAGATAAACGCACCAAACACCAACCACACGGTGGTGCTGGAGAAGCCAGCCAGACCCCATTTCAGCGCTTGCTTGCCCGCTTTAAACGCCGGGTCGGCCAGTTCTGAAGCATCAAACAGCAGATAGTTGCTGCCGATAACGCAGATCGTTACGGCGATAAAGCTGATCGCTGTTGCCGGGATTGGCTCAAGGATCATACCGACAATCATTGCCACGAATACGGCAAAGTAGTGCCAGGCCTGTGGAGGCATTCCATCAGGGACGGGGATAAGAAACATGACACCCATGACGACCAATGGGGCCAGTAACTTCCATATTTTATCTTTTGCTAAAGACATGTGTGTGATTCTCCGGAAAGGATCTTTAATTGTGATAATGATGAACTTGTGAAATCTGAGCTAAAAACCAGGTGACGATCAGCAGATCGGCGCAGCCTCCGGGACTGAGGTTGCGTTCAATGCACTGTTGGTCGAACTGGTGTAGATATTCGAGATCGGCAGGGGTACGAATCCCCCCTTGCTGCATCAGGGCGGTGGCCTGCTGCTGTAGCCAACGCAGACCTTCTGCGCCGCCACGTGAAGCCACGTTGGTGTCGCCGTTGATAGACATCAGCAGCAATAATGTGTCGAGTAACGCCAGTTCAGGGTCGCGGCCCTGAGTCAGCAGTGCGCGGTAGTGCGGCAGGGCATGCTGGATGACTAGCGGATATCCCGCTTCGGCTTCGCCCCGTGCGCCGGTTAATCCCAGTTGCTGATAAAGACGTTGGCCAGCCGTGAGTTGTTGATTGTTCTGGCGCAGTTCGCGCTCGGTCAGGCCACGGCAAAATGTTGCTGCCGTAGAGCAAATGGTTTCAGCGGTAACAGTGAGTTGGAGCTGGTGCAGGCGGCCAATGGCGGCGCACAGCAGTCCCAGTGAAAAGATGCTCCCTTTATGGGTGTTCACCCCGGCGGTGGCGCGGAACATATCGGCTTCGCAGGCCATGCCCAGAGGGCGCAGTCCTTTCAATACATCCTCAGGCGACAGCTGTGCGCTAAACGCCCCATATTCAATAAAACGTGGCAGCCATGACTGAATCGCTTCAGCGCTGCGATGAAAATCTTCCAGCGCCATATCTTTATGCGCGCCGTTGTTAATACGATCTACCAGACCGGGTTTGGGCGACAGGTTGACTTCAGTCAACATGGCGCGCCACGCAAGCGTTGCGTAAGCATCAGGCAGATCCAGAGGGAGGACTGCGTTATTGGTTGATGTTGCGGGAATCGGCATCATGCAGCAGTGCCTCCATCTGAGTGAGTAAGTCGGAAAGCGCGTGGGTTTTACCCCGCGCACAGTCGGCAGCACTTTGCTCGCACAGCAGACAGCGGCGGGCAGGGAGTGCGAAATGACGCCGGGACAGAATTTCCCCTTCAGGGGTCAGGACATCGATGTCCCATAGCCGTCCCAGCGGGTGTGAATGCTCAAGTTCAATTGTGGCGAGCTTGAGGTCGTGGGCTGGAGCCTCAATAGACAAAAGACCTTCTGGACCGCTGGCAGAAACCAGCGCTGTTTGCTCCCTGACAATCCAGGTGGATTGTTCCGCCAACGCGAGCAAGGCGGTTACGCCGTGATTAAAGATACGACGGGTTAATTCGCTGTCTTTAATCGGTCCCGGTGCGACGACGGTAAACGAGACCAGCGGCGCAGAGTGGCGTGTCAGCCACTCCTGTTGCCTTGCCTGTCTCTCATCACGGCTGGCTAGCAGCTCGGGAATGGAAACCGCGTGTTGGGTGGCGTATTCAGGGAGCAGGTGCATGGTTTATTCCTTCACCTGATGCACAACGTCAATCACTGAACCATCGCGGTAACGCACAACGGCAATCACGCGGTCAGTGAATTCGATAGCGCGTGGCTGACCGGTGAGCTGCTGTGCACGTTCGCGCAGCCATTCAATGGACACCACTTTCATACCGGCTTCTTTCAGACGTTCTGCCAGTTCCGGACGTGCAGGGTTGACGGCGATACCGTGGTCAGTGACCAGAATGTCAACGCTGGAGCCTGGGGTTACGCAGGTCAGCACGTTATCAACCAGGGTCGGGATGCGTCCGCGAACCAGCGGCGCGACGATGATAGACAGCGCAGCGGCAACCGCGGTATCGCAGTGACCACCGGATGCGCCGCGCAGTACGCCGTCAGAACCGGTCAGTACGTTGACGTTGAAGCTGGTATCAACTTCCAGCGCGCTGAGCACCACGACGTCCAGACGATCGACGGATGCGCCTTTTGAGCCCCAGTTGGCATACTGGTTGGCACTGATCTCAATGTGGTTTGGATTGCGGGCCAGCGATTCTGCGGCGTTACGGTCAAAACTCTGAACGTCCAGCAGTTTGCGAATCAGGCCTTTTTCGTGCAGGTCAACGATGGTAGCGGTAATGCCGCCCAGCGCGAAGTCGGCACGGATATCGCGGCTGCGCATTTTGTCTTCCAGGAAACGCGTAACGGCCAGAGAGGCGCCGCCGGTTCCTGTCTGCAGTGAGAAGCCTTCGTTGAAGTAGCCGGAATTAGCAATGACCTCAGCCGCGCTACGGGCGATTAACAGTTCACGCGGGTTGGTGGTCATGCGGGTCGCATCGGCACCAATTTTGTCCGCATCGCCGACCTGATCGATCTGCACGATCAGATCTACCTGATCCTGCGTAATGCTGGCCGGGTTATGCGGATAGGTCAGCAGCTGTTCAGTCAGCAGGACAACCTGTTTCGCGTTTTCGGCGTCTACGCGGGCATAGCCCAGTGAGCCGCAGCACGCTTTACCGGTATAACCGTTGGCGTTGCCAAACTGGTCGCAGGACGGCACGCCGAGGAACGCCACATCAATGCTGAGCTCGCCACTTTGCACCAGGTGCACACGGCCACCGTGGGAGTGAATTTGTACCGGTTCGGCTAGCAGGCCACGTGAGATTTCTTCCGCCAGCGGGCCACGCAGACCGGAGGTATAAATGCGGCTAACCACGCCCTGACGGATGTGCTCAACCAGCGGAGCATGGCAGTCGCTCAGAGAGCTGGAGGCCAGCGTCAGATTTTTAAAGCCCATATTGGCGATGGCGTCCATCACCAGGTTAATCGTCAGATCGCCACCACGAAAAGCGTGGTGGAAAGAGATGGTCATACCATCCTGTAAACCTGAACGACGAATAGCGTCCTCCAGGTTAGCGCACAGCTTTTTGTCGCGCGGTTTTTGCGCCTGCAATTCTACTTTTGCGGTGCTCTGATAAGCGGAAAGCTCACTTTCTGCATGACGGCTCCAGGTCGCCACGCGATCCTGGCGTTGAGACTGTTCGATTTTCTGCGTCATTTTTTTGCCTTATTCTTCGCGAATGCCGGAAAGTTCTGCACGGGAGATAACCAGAAGGGCGCGCTCGATAACCGGGCTGTCGACCATTTTGCCGTTCAGGGAAACTACACCACGACCTTCGCGAGCAGCGGCTTCAGCGGCTTCCACAACCAGACGGGCGTGAGCCAGCTCTTTGCGCGTTGGGGCGTACAGGTTATGCAGGAGTTCGATCTGGCGCGGGTTGATGAGCGATTTGCCGTCAAAACCCAGTTGCTTGATGTGTGCGGCTTCGTGCAGGAAACCCGCTTCGTTGTTGGCATCGGAATACACGGTGTCGAACGCCTGAATACCGGCAGAACGTGCAGCCTGCAAAATAGAGCAGCGGGCAAACAGCAGTTCAGTACCTTCCGGTGAGCGCTCAGTGCGCAGGTTACGTACATAGTCTTCCGCACCCAGGGCAATACCGATCAGACGTTCGGAAGCATGGGCAATTTCTACCGCGCGGGTAATGCCTAACGGCGATTCGATGGCAGCCAACAGACCGGTGCTGCCTGGCTCACGGCCACAGGCATTTTCGATACGTAGAATTTCGCTTTCGATGTCGATGACATCCTGCGCGGTATCGGTCTTCGGTAAACGTACGATGTCAGCACCGCCGCGTACCACAGCTTCAAGGTCGTTGATTCCCCATTCGGAGTCGAGGGCGTTTACACGCACGATGGTTTCAACGTCGTGATACAGCGGATGCTGCAGCGCGTGGTACACCATGCGGCGAGCGGTATCTTTTTCACGCAACGCGACGGAGTCTTCCAGGTCGAACATCAGCGCATCTGCCGGGTAGATGAACGAGTTGCTGACCATGGCGGCATTGGCGCCCGGTACGAACAACATGCTGCGGCGAGTACGGGTTTTACGTTGTTGCAAAGATTCGGAAATCACTGGCAATCCTCCCATGGCAGTGCCGGAATACCGCCAGCGCGGGCCAGTAGTGCTTCCAGTCGCGCACGTAAAATGCAGTCCAGTGCGCCTTTATCATCAACATTCAATTGCACGCCGCGTACGTTGTAGCGGGACAGAACGTCCAGAATAGTGGCCCGTATGGCATCACCGAACTGCTTTTCGACGCTACTGTTAACCTGCAGGTCAATATCCTGCGAATCGAGTGGGGCGATGCGAATCATCACATCACCGGACTCGAGTGTGCCTGCGACGGCTGCCTGGTTTATTTTCATTTTTCACCTGTTGCTAATGCGGGGGTATTTTGGCGGACTGCCGCACCCGATGAGGCTCGTTCAACCATGCTTTGCAGATACTGCAGCGTGGCGTCAGGGACCAGGGATGCGATAGCCGTGAGATCTTTTTTAACCAGCAGCTTGCGCACCCAGGAGGCGGAAATCGGCATCTCCTGGAAACACAGCCGCTCAATTTCCACCAGTTCAATCGGCGGGGCGGGAAGCGTTGGGGTCTCCAGCCAGTAACGCATATCGTTGTTATACTGGGAGGTGACAGTGCAATACGGCTCAGTACCGACGAAGCGGTGCGTGACGCCGAGAGCCGGAGCCAGATACTGGCGGAAGATTTTCAGGTCTATTTCGGTGTAGCAGTGGTTAATAACGCTCTGCTCTTTGATGAAGTAACACGGGAACGTGGCGCGGGAAATGATGTACTCCGAACCGCGATGCACGGTTAAACGTGGAATGTCTTTTGTTCCTTTAAGCACCAGATCCAGGCGGTCTTCATACGGAAAACGTGAGGTATCTTCTTTCACCAAAAACAGATGCAGCCAGTCACATTGCGCGGCTGCCTGTTGGATCAGAAAACGGTGTCCGTTGGTGAAGGGGTTGGCGTTCATGACGATACAGCCAATTTTTTTCCCATCATGACGCTGTTTTGCCAGTGATTCGGCGTAGCGTTTCAGACGTGTGGTGCTGTTTTCCATCAATACCATAATGCCGGGAACGCTGGTGAGCGTAGAAAAACCGCACTGTTTAAACAGCGATTCGTACTCGGTTTTGGTATAGATGAAGAGGTGCGTACAATGGCGTTCATAGGCAAGGTTGATTAACTCGGTCGCCAGCGTTAGCGCTAAACCCTCGCCGCGGACAGATTCACAGATTGCGACACACTTAATAATATTCCCAGCGATACCACCGCAGGCAATCAGACGGTCGTCACGGGTGACGGTGATAAATACTTCGACGGTCGTATCTACGCTCAAATCATTCTCTTTCAGAAATTGCGCGATAGCCGCCATCTTTTTATTTTCTGAGCGTTTAACTTGCGTGAATATATTATTACCGAACATAGTGAATAGAGCCCCGATGCTATATTTGTTACTGGGTTTCTGTTTTTGTTGCTCTGTTTAGCAACCTGATAACGTTTTGTTTGCAATTGAAGGGAATGGTTTTTTATTACGGAGTATTTCTTTTTTTCCCTGCTGCATACATCGTAAGGGGTATTTTGGAGGTAATTTTTGATTTATTTCACAATAAGTTAGAAGGTTTTAATGTGTTTTATGGTTTTAAGTTTTTTAATTAATTTAACCCTAAAATAAGGTGTGGTTTTAATTTGTTTAATTGATTTAAGGTGGGGAATCTGCAACGATCATGTTTTATACCATAACGTGTAAATAGAACATTTTAATTACAACTACAATGAGAAATTAGTTTTAGTTAACGTCGGTGAGGAAAAATGTGATGACAGAACAGAAAAATAAAACACGGTTTCCTTTTTTCCGCAGTCTGGCGTTTCCTTTACGTATCTTTCTGCTTATTCTGGTCGTTTCTGTTTTTATCATTGCCGCCCTGGCACAATACTTTACCGCCAGCTTTGAAGATTATCTGGCAACGCATGTCCGCGATATGGCAATGAATCAGGCCAAAATCATCGCCTCTAACGACAGTATCATCACGGCGGTTAAGCATCGTGATTACAAGCGGCTGGCGACGATTGCCGACAAACTGCAGAGCGGAACTGACTTCGACTATCTGGTTATCGGGGATACCAACTCCATTCGTCTATATCATCCGAACCCGGAAAAGATTGGCTATCCGATGCAGTTCACCAAACCCGGCGCGCTGGAAAAAGGGGAGAGCTACTTTATTACCGGTAAAGGGTCCATCGGGATGGCAATGCGCGCTAAAACGCCCATCTTTGATGACGATGGCAAAATCATTGGCGTAGTCTCAATTGGTTATCTGATCAGCAAAATCGATAGCTGGCGATCGGACTTCTTACTTCCGATGGCCGGCGTGTTTATCCTGCTGTTGCTGGTACTTATGCTGCTCTCCTGGTTTTTCGCTGCCCATATTCGTCGGCAGATGTTGGGTATGGAACCGAAACAAATTGCGCGGGTGGTACGTCAGCAGGAAGCGTTGTTTAGCTCGGTATATGAAGGATTGATTGCCGTGGATCCTGATGGATATATCACCGCAATAAATCGCAGTGCGAGGAAAATGCTGGGGCTGTCTTCACCTGGGAGAAAGTGGCTTGGAAAACCGGTGAGTGAGGTGGTTCAGCCAGCGGACTTTTTCACCCAACAGATTGCGGAAAAACGACAGGATGCGATGGTCAACTTTAATGGACTGAGCGTTATCGCCAACCGTGAGGCGATTCGCTCCGGTGACGAACTGCTTGGGGCAATCATCAGTTTTCGTAGTAAAGATGAAATTGCTACTCTTAATGCGCAGTTAACGCAGATCAAACAGTATGTAGAGAGCCTGAGAACGCTGCGTCATGAGCACCTGAACTGGATGTCGACCATCAATGGTCTGCTGCAAATGAAAGAGTATGACAAGGTTCTGGCCATGGTGCAGGGAGAATCCCAGGCGCAACAGCAACTGATTGACAGCCTGCGCGGCGCGTTTGCCGATCGTCAGGTAGCCGGTCTGTTGTTTGGCAAGGTGCAGCGCGCGCGGGAACTGGGTCTCACCATGACTATTGTTCCGGGCAGCCAACTGCATCAACTCCCCGAGGGGCTGGATAGCACAGAGTTTGCAGCAATTGTTGGCAATCTGCTTGATAATGCATTTGAAGCGAGCTTGCGCACCCAGCAAGGCAACAAGGTCGTAGAGCTTTATTTGAGCGATGAAGGGGATGACGTGATCATCGAAGTTGCCGATCAGGGATGCGGTGTGCCGGAAGCATTGCGTGAAAAAATATTTGAACAGGGTGTGAGCACCCGTACCGATGAACCAGGTGAACATGGCATCGGTTTGTATCTTATTGCAAGTTATGTGAGGCGCTGTGACGGGGTGATTACGCTCGAAGATAACTCCCCCTGCGGCACCTTATTTTCTTTATTTCTTCCGAAAGTGAAAAAAAACAATGACGGAACCATTAACGCTATTGATCGTTGAGGATGAAACGCTACTGGCGGAAATGCATGCTGAATATATCCGCCATATACCCGGCTTCAGCCAGATTTGGCTGGCGGGTAATCTTGCGCAGGCGAGGATGATGATTGAGCGTTTTAAGCCCGGTTTGATTCTGCTCGATAACTACTTGCCGGACGGCAAGGGAATTACCTTATTGCATGAGCTAACTCAGGCGCGTTATCCGGGCGGAGTGGTGTTTACCACGGCGGCCAGCGACATGGAAACAGTCTCCGAAGCTGTGCGCAGCGGCGCGTTTGATTACCTGGTCAAACCCATTGCCTACGAGCGGCTGGGGCAGACCCTGACGCGTTATCAACAGCGTCGACGCATGTTGGCCGGTAATGATAGCGCCAGTCAAAAGCAGATAGATGAGATGTTTAATGCCTACGCGCGGGGCGAGCCGAAAGGGGATTTACCGACCGGGATTGATGCGTTAACGCTGAATGCAGTGTTGAAATTATTCGCCGATCCGACGGTACACCATACAGCAGAAACGATCGCCCAGGCGCTCACCATCAGCCGAACGACTTCCAGACGCTACCTGGAGTACTGTGCCAGCCGTCATTTGATTATTGCGGAGATTATTCACGGTAAGGTGGGTAGGCCGCAGCGTATCTATCACGGCGGCTAAATGCTGATTTCTGACGTAGGCCGGATAAGATGCTTTAGCATCGACATCCGGCAACGTTGCAGTCGAAATGCCGGATGCGGCGTGAATGCCTCATCCGGCCTACATTTCTCTGAGTATCAGCCGCCAACGACGGCTGAAGAAGAGCCTGGTACCATCACTTCAGTTGCGATAATCACAACCAACAGCCCAACCAGAACCGGAACCGAAGTACGTTTCACCACTTCGAACGGAGAAATCTTCGCCATACCTGCAACAGCAACCACCACGCCGGAGACCGGGGAGATTGTGCGTCCAAGGTTTGACGCCTGCAGCATCGGGATAACAAGGTAAGCTGGGTTAATGCCGGAGGAATGCGCCAGCTTAGGGATCATCTCAACGAAGGCATAGAACGGAGCGTTACCGGAACCCGTAGTCATTGCCGCCAGCATAGTCAGGATCACCAGCACCATCATCAGAATAATGCTCGCCGAACCAAACGAGGTGGCGATAGAAATCAGACTCTGAATAAAGCCGATTGTGCTCAGACCCTGGGCAAAAACACCCGCAGCGACTAACAACATCACCACGTTAGCAAAGGCATCCGCCATGCCACGGTAAGCGACTTCCAGACCAGAGAAAACCTTTTGGGTGTTGAACCCACGTACGAATTCCAGAATAGCTGCGATGAGCATGCACAGAACCAGAATCGTAATGATATGCAGCTGCGGGCCCCATTTACCATCAAAAATCAGGACGCCAACAATCGGGGTAAACGGCAGAATGGCGTAAAATGACGGGGCAGTCGTGGTGATTTCAGCTACATCTAACATTTCATGAGAAATGTTCTCTTTTTTATCCAGAAAACGCTGCCAGAAAAAGTGGGCAATCGCCATAGCAATGATGGCGGCAATGGAAATTGGCAGCGTGGTTTTAAAGGCGAAATCGATCAGCGGCATTTCCGCAGCTTTTGCCGCCAGCACCACATCACCGGATGTTGGTGAAAGAATAATTGCAGCAGGGGAGGCGCAAATGGCCGCTGCGGCGCCACGGCTGATCCCTACGTTAACCATGACCGGGAACAGTGTTGCCATAAGCAATACGCCCAGACCGGTTGCTGACGAAACCGCCAGTGACATCAGGCAGGCGACAAAATAGGCGGCAATCATTAGCAGGTAAGGAGAGTTGATGTATTGCAGAGGCTTGGAGGCCAGCTTAACGACCATATCGTTCGCGCCAATATGGGTCATATAAGCGGCAAAACCACACAGCATCATGATCATCATGCCGAGATCGCCACCACGGCTCATCAGCAAAATTTTAATATATTCAACAATGTCTGTTGCCGTATAGCCTGTCGATGCCGCGCTGGACGGCAAAACTTTATGCCCCATCAGCGCACTGATAATCAGCAAAACCAGACCGCCAACAAACAGTACGCCTGTCGCGGAATAACCTTTAATGATGTAGCGCGCTACACCCACAATAACCACAACCCCAATAAGGAGTTCAATAAATGTCAACATCGTTTCCCCTGTCGCATTGCTGCCCAGAAAGTAAAAAAACTAAAAAAAGTAAAAAGTGGTGACAGAATGTGCCTAATAAACCGATAACTCTTGCTGATTAAAATCAATAAAAATACGGATTCAAGCGATGGCTAAGCCGTTTTTTCAGCATCGTGGTTAAAAAAAGAATCTCACAATAAGAAACTGTGAAGCGCAGCGCTGATGTGTGTGTTTTGTGGCGATATTGATTGTTAATTGTTAATTTATTGTGATGATATTTAACTTTTTTTCGGAGGAAAGAACAATTTATTGGCAATAAAGAGAAAATAGTTCCTATCAGATGACTCAATAAATTCATGGATATTTATCTTAAAAATTATAGGCTGAGGATTATTCTGATTTTTTAGCTGCGCATTTTTGTTAAGCTAACATTAAGGTTGGGTTTGCTACAATTAATAATAAATCCCAGGATGGTAATTAAGTTGTGATTGTCGCTAAACGATATTTTCTCATTTTTTCATTTCTTTTTATTCAGTTAGGGAAGGTGCGAATAAGCAGGTCATTTCTTCCCAAGCTGACTCGCTGATTAAAATTTCGCGGATCTGGGCCGATT